>NZ_JAPDPH010000006.1 GCF_026013475.1 Micromonospora yasonensis
CCGGGTCCCAGAGGAATTGATCGAGCAGATCATCCACGCCGACGCACTGGCAGCACTCGGATTGCGCCGTCCGCCGGCCCTCGCGACATCGGAGGGCGGCGAACTGGCCGGCGCTCCGACCGATCAGCCGGTCGCGAGCGAGAGAGGATAGCGGTGATCATCGACGCGCACGTGCGGCTGGGCCGGGGACGCGAGGTGTCCCTAGACGTCGCCGAATTGCTGTCAAGCATGGACGAGCTGGGGATCGACCGGGCGCTCGTGGCCCCCGACGAACGATGCGTGGCCTACCACAACCGGGCCGGGAACGAGCTTGTGACGAACGCCGGGGCGCAGTCGGCTGGCCGGCTGGTGCCGTACGCGGTAGCCAATCCGTGGCGGGGCCCTGAGGCGGTGGAGGAACTGGCGCGGGCCCGGGACGCTGGCGCCCGAGCATTGCACGTGGACAGCGTGCTTCAGGGGTTCGACCTTCTGGACGGGTTGGTGGATCCGCTGCTGGAGTTCGCATCCGACAACAGGTGGCTGGTCTACGTGCGGACCGGCACTCCACCGAACGCGTTGCCGCTGCCGCTGGCGACACTGGCCCGGCGGTACCCCGACGTCCCGTTCGTGATGGGCCGCAGCGGAGCGACCGACTTCTGGATCGACGCCGCCCCGGCCCTTCGGCACGCACCCAACCTGTACGGCGACACCTGCTACGCCCCGTGGGACACAGTGCTCAGCGAACTTGGGCGGGATCCCGAGATCGGGACGTCCCGGCTGGTGTTTTCCACCGACGCGCCCTACACCGTGCCCAGGTGCGAGCTGCGCCGGGTGCTGGACTGGCCGATCGACGAGCCGTCGCGCCGGGACGTGCTCGGGGGGACGATCGGGCGGTTACTCGGCTGACAGCCGCGGCGGGTTGTTCGAGATCGATGAAAGCCATATTATATCTGCTAATCGAAAGATAATTCCAGGATTTCGAAAGTCGGCCCGCCTTGGAGATGCGACCAAGGCCCGACGAATGGCATCAAGGATGGTGGGCGGGCAATGAGTGTTACGCCAGCAACAGTCTCCCGGGATGTCTCCTTCTCGAACGATCCCGCAGCGCTGGTGCGCGGTGTTTCGCCGGTCCTGGAGGTGCCCTTCACCGCGACTGGGGACATCGACCCCGACAGCTTCCGGCGCGTGGTGCGCTACGTGCTCGCAACCGGGGTGAGCAGCATGATGTTCCCCGGGTTCGCCTCCGAGTTCTACAAGCTCGCTGAGGACGAGCGGCGGACGCTTACGGCCGTGCTGCTCGCCGAGACCGGACCTCGCGCGGACGTTGCGGCCATCGTGGCGGTGCAGGACCATGCCACGCGGTTGGCCGTCGCCCGGGCCCGCGAGGTCATCGCCGCCGGCGCTGACCTGATCAACCTCCTGCCCCCGCACTTCCTGTCGCCGTCGCGTCGGGTGCTGGTCGACCACGTCCGGGCGGTCCTCGACGCGGTAGCCCCGACGCCCGTGGTGCTCCAGTACGCACCCACCGAGACTGGCACCAGCCTGGACTGCACGACCGTGGCCGAGATCGCGGCGCGGCACCCCAACCTCCGACTGGTCAAGGTGGAGTGCAGCCCACCCGGGCGCTTCATCGCCGAACTGGCAGCGCTCGACCCCCCGCTACCGTCCATCGAGGGATACGCCGGGGTGCAACTTCCCGACGCCATCCGTCGGGGAGCGGTAGGCACCCAACCCGGCTGCTCCTTCACGGAAATCTACGTGGAAATCTGGCGCCGGTTCAGCGAAGGCGACGAAGTGGGCGGCGAGGAACTGCACCGCCGGCTCCTGCCGTACATCTCGTACTGGATGCTCGACACAGAACTCATCATCGCCGCGGAAAAGCACATCTCGGCCCGCCGCGGCATGATCGCCACCGATTTCTGCCGGGCCCCAGCACGAGAGTTGGACCGCGAGGAGCGGCGCATGATCGACCGGTTCCTGATCGACTTCGCCGACCTGCTGCCCGACCTGTCTGACCGATGAGCGGGCCGAGCCGAGATGCAGCGATCTGAGGCCCGACGCCAGCGCCGCTGAACGGCGGCGAGTCACGCACCCGCAGCAAGGAGGCAGCGTTCATGGACGAGCGGGAAGCCAGCACGCCGTACGCCCTGGTCACGGGCGCGGGCGGGGACATCGGCGTCGCGATCGCCCGTGCGCTGGTCGCCGCCGGCCTCCAGGTCGTGATGAGCGACCTCGACCCGGCACGGGCACAACATGGGGCCGAGCAGGTGCCCGGCGCCACCGCCGTCGAACTCGACGTCCGGTCGGCTGGCGCGGTACATCGCACGCTCGCCGATCTCATCGACGCAAACGGACCGCTCACCGTCCTCGTCAACAACGCAGCCGTGTGCGCCAACGAGCACTTCGAAGCCATCGACGAGCCCACCTGGTCGGCGGACCTCGACGTCGTACTCGGCGGGGCGATCCGGATGTGCCAGGCGGTGCTCCCGTCGATGCGACAGGCTGGGAGGGGAGTGGTGCTCAACGTCGCCTCCGTCAACGGCCACCGCTACTTCGGCCACGACGTGTACAGCGCTGCAAAAGCGGGTCTCATCAACCTCACCCGCGCCCTCGCGGTCCAGTACGGCCCATTCGGCGTACGGATCAACTCGGTATCACCCGGGACCATCGCCACCAGAGGCTGGGACGAACGCCTCCGAACCCACTCCGACGCCCTGGAGGGCGCCCGGCGTTGGTATCCAATGGGCCGCGTCGGCACCCCGGAGGACGTCGCGAACGCGGTCGCCTTTCTGGCGTCTGACCGTGCCTCCTGGATCACCGGCACCGACCTCGTCGTTGACGGCGGCCTCCTCGCAGGCACGCACGCCCTCGCCGTCGATATCGGCACCAAGTCGGTTCGCTGACCACCAAGGGCGGCAGCAGCTGAAGAGGAGGTAACGAGATGGGCAACCAACCCACGCCCACCACGCCCACCACGCCCGACCACGCTCGTGCCACGGACCCGATCCGGCCGCCGGCCGCCGGCCGCCGGTAGTCGACCGACTCGGGAGACCGGACCGCGACCAGGGCACTGACGGAGGACACGGTGGCAGCGATCTGCGTCGACGCCGGCACCACGATCATCAAGGCGGTCGGCTACGACAACGGTGGTCGGGAGACCGTCGTCGTACGGCAGCCGACGCATGTCCTACACGCCAGACCCGGCTGGGCCGAGCAAGACATGATGCAGGTGCGGCACACGGTGTTCGACGCGGTACGTGCGGTCGCCAAACAGCTGCCCGGCCGAGTCGAGTTCCTCGCGGTCACCGCCCAAGGCGATGGCGCTTGGCTGACAGACCACGCCGGCGCACCCACCGGGCCCGCCGTCCTATGGAACGACAGCCGGGCCACGTCCGTAGTTCAGCAGTGGTCCGACGACGGACGGCTCGCCGCGGCATACCATCGGAACGGGTGCGTGACATTCGCCGGGCTGCCCAACGCGATTCTCAGCTGGTTGCGCGTAAACGACCCTGACCGACTTGCCGCCTCGGCCACGCTGCTCACCTGCGGCGGCTGGCTGTTCGCCCAACTTGCCGGCGTTGTGATCATGGAGGAGTCGGATGCCTCCGCGCCATTCGGAAGCCTTCACAACCGTAGCCAGTACGACCCTCGCCTGCTCGAATTGTTCGACCTTGACTGGGCTGAGCGGCTCCTCCCACCGGTAGCCGCTGATCGGCGGCGGGTCGCCCCGCTGTGCGCCGCCGCCGCCGCCGAGGTCAGCCTTCCCGCTGGTACGCCAGTGGTGGCCGCACCGTACGACATCGCATCAACAGCCATCGGCGTAGGCGCCATACGACCGGGTCAAGCATGCAGCATCCTCGGAACGACCTTATGCACTGAAGTGGTCACCGACCAGGTAACCCTCGGCCCCGAGCCGCATGGACTAACAGTCGCGCTGGGTCTGGCGGGACGCCACCTTCGGGCCATGCCGACCTTGGCCGGTACGCAGGTGCTCACCTGGGCCTGTGAACTGCTCGGCCTGATGCAGCCCCACGATCTGATCGAGCTCGCGGGCCAGGCGCGGGCCGGTGCCTCCGGCCTGGTGTTTCTCCCTTACCTGTCACCAGCCGGGGAACGGGCTCCGTTCATCGCCCCGCAGGCACGCGGCACGCTGCTCGGACTCTGCCTGGAACACGGACGTGAGCACGTCGCCCGCGCCGTCGTCGAAGGGCTCACCCTCGTCATACGTGACTGCCTGGCCGCCTCCGGGGTCACCCCCGCCGAGCTACGGATCTGCGGCGGAGGCGCCGCCAACGATGACTGGGCTCAACTGATCGCCGACATCGTCGGTCTGCCGGTGCGGCGCTGCACCGACAGCGAGATCGGTGCCCGTGGCGCCTACGTCGTGGGCAGGGTCGCCACCGGTGCAATGGCCAGCGCGGAGGAGGCGGTGGTGGAGTACGTGAACGTCCGCGACCCCATCGAACCCGATCCCGTTCTCTCCCCGCGATACGACGACCTGTTCGGCCAATTCGTGCCACTGCGACGACACGCCGCCGGGGGTTGGCCCCAGCTCGCCGCCCTCCGCCAGGAGGCAAACCATGACCACACATGAGGACGACGTGTGGATCGGGATCGACCTCGGCACCCAGAGTGCCCGTGCGTTCGCAGTCACCGCACGAGGTGTCGTGGCTGGTCACGGCAGTTCGATGCTTACCAGCCACCGGGCCGACAACCGCCACGAGCAAGACCCGGAGCAGTGGTGGTCGGCGGTCGCCGCCGCCACCCGCCAGGCGTTGGTCGAGGTACCGCCACGCGCGATCCGGGGAGTTGCCGTCGCCGCAACGTCCGGCAGCATTGTCCTGCTCGGCCCCAGAGGTACGCCCGTGACGCCGGGCATCATGTACGACGACGCCCGGGCGACTAACGAGGTCTCCCGCGTCAACGAGGCCGGCGCGCAACTGTGGGAGAATCTGGGCTACCAGCGGATGCAGCCCACCTGGGCCCTGCCCAAGCTGCTGTGGCTACTGGGGCGTTACCAGCCCGCCTTCCACAGACTGACGCTGGCCCACCAGAGTGACGTGATCAACCGACGACTCGTGGGACGGGAGGTAGCCACCGATCTGAGCAACGCGCTGAAGACCGGGGCGAACCTCATCACAGGCGCATGGCCGGAGGACGTGATCCACGCTCTCGACGTTCCAGAGAACCTGCTACCCCCACTGGTCAGATCCGGCACGCGCCTCGGCCCCGTCTGCGCCACCGCTGCCGCCGAGACCGGTCTCCCAACCGGCACACCGGTCGTCGCCGGCATGACCGACGGCTGCGCGGCACAGGTCGCTTCCGGAGCCCTGCGGATCGGCAGCTGGAACTCCGTCCTCGGCACCACACTGGTACTCAAGGGCGTCACGCGAGACCTGATCCACGATCCAGCCGGCGCCGTCTACTCCCACCGAGGCCCGAACGGAACATGGCTGCCCGGCGGCGCATCCAGTACCGGCGCCAGGGTCATCGCACGCGACTACCCATCCGACGACCTCGACGCATTGAACAAGACGGCCGCCTCCTACGAACCCGCGGCACCAGTGTGCTACCCCCTCGTCTCGGACGGAGAGCGGTTCCCCTTCGTAGCCCCGCAGGCCCGCGGCTTCCTCGCCGGCGAACCTCAGGATGAGGCCGAACGGTTCGCAGCCGTGCTGCAGGGCGTCGCCTATATCGAGCGACTCTGCTTCGATCACCTCGACCTGCTCGGCGCCCCGCTCCACGGGGATCTCGTCCTCACCGGCGGCGCCACCCGCAACGACTACTGGAATCAGATCCGGGCCGACATCCTCGAACGACCGGTAGTACTGCCCGAGAACGCGCAACCCGCGCTGGGGATGGCGATCCTCGCTGCCGGCGCGGACCGGGACCTGGTCACTACCGCAGCGGACATGGTGCGCGTCCGCGCGGTCATCGAGCCCCGCCCCGGTTCACCCGGCCGATTCCGACCGGGATACCTGCGCCTGGTCCAGATCCTCGAACAGCGGGCCTGGCTACCTGCGGCGACCGCCGAACACGCGCGCAAGAGGACATCCCGATGACCGACCTCCTTCTCGTGCGCCACGGTGAGACGGTCTGGCACGCCGAAAACAGGTACGCCGGTGTCAGTGACGTCCCACTCACCGCGCTCGGACACACGCAGGCGGGACGGCTGGCGAGCTGGGCGGCGGCGACACAGCTATCGGGTGTGTGGACCTCCACACTGAGCCGGGCTCAGCTCACCGCCCTGCCATGCGCGCAGGCGGCGGACGTCGCACTGATGGTCGACCCTCGGCTGCGGGAGTTGAATTTCGGTAGCGGGGAAGGACTCACCAGGAGGGAAATGCGCGAGCGGTTCCCTGATGCATTGAACGCCTTCGGCAACGACCCGGTCGCCCACCACCTTCCCGGCGGCGAGAACCCGGTGGAGGCGGCGCACCGGTTCACCGACTGCCTGCACGACATGACGACCCACCACCCGGAAGGTCGGGTCTTGGTGGTAGCCCACGGGACCGTCATCCGCCTTGCGCTGTGTCACCTGCTAGGGATGCCGTTGAGGGAGTATCGGCGAGTGTTCCCGGTCGTCGACAACTGCGCCGTTTCCGAGATCAGGCTGCACCACGGGCGATTCTCACTGCTCACGTTCAACGCTCGGATCACCACCGGACCAGGACCCCTGGCCAGTCAAACCTTGCTGCCCGAGGTTGGATGATGACGGTTCTGCTGCTCGCCGCCGGCGATCACTTCGTCCTCAACCATCTGCTGGTCGACGCGGTGCACGCCGAGTTACCCGACGGCATCGACATACGGCAGCTGACGCTGCCGTGGCCGGTCGAGCCGTTCGGACCTGTCGGCGAGGTTGACGAAGCCTCCGGCTCCGAGGACGACCTGATCGAGGCGCTGCACGGCGTCCAGATCTGCGTGACGCAGATGGCACCGCTGACCAGAAGAGTGCTGCACGCCGCCCACGACCTGAAACTGGTCTGCGTCACCAGAGGCGGTCCGGTGAACGTGAACATCGAGGCCGCCACCGAGCGGAAGATCGCGGTCTGTTCCGCCCCGGGGCGGAACGCCGCCGCCACCGCCGAGCACACGGTCGCCATGATCCTCGCCGTCATCCGCCGGATAGCATCGACGCACATGGACCTGACCGGTGGCCTCTGGCGCGGCGACTACTACCGGTACGACAGCGTCGGGCCGGAGCTGAGCGGCAGCATCCTGGGACTGGTCGGGTTCGGTGCCGTCGGTAGTCGCGTCGCACAGCTACTGCGTGGCTTCGGCGCCCGCATTCTCGTCCACGACCCCTACGTCAACCAGCAACAGCTCGGCGACGTCGCCGAGCTGACAACGCTCGAGGACCTGCTGTCCCGGTCGAACATAGTGTCGCTGCATGCCCGGGTCACGCCGCAGACCACCAGGATGATCGGGGCCGTGCAGCTGGCCCTGATGCCGCCGGGATCGGTCATTGTCAACTGCGCCCGCGGGGCGCTCCTCGATTACGACGCCGTCTGCGACGCACTCGACAGCAGGCACCTTTTTGGCGCCGCCTTCGACGTCTTCCCGCAGGAACCCATTCCGGCCGGCTCCCGCTTACTAACGACGCACAACATCGTCATGACCCCGCATCTCGCCGGAGCGAGCAAGCATACTGCCGCGAACGCCGCGCGGATAGCCGCTGGTGAGGTCGGGCGGTACCTGCGTGGGGAGCCGTTGTGTTTCTGCGTCAATCCCGAAGCGCTGGACTGAAGGGGCCTCATCACACACCCAATTCGGACGGACTCGCGACACCGCCGAGGCGGCGGTCCCGACGATCGGCCGCCACCATCCTCATACCTATTGTTGGTAGATCTCCAACTCGACCAGAGTCGAGTAGGCGTATCCGTTGGTGGCCAGCATATTGATGCGGACGGCGCTGGCGGTGACCGGCGCGAACCTTGAGCTGTAGCGACCGGCGGTGTGTCCTCGTACCTGCGCCACCGTTTGCCAGCCCCCGTCCGTCAGAGCTTGGACGTCCCAGTCCCGGAGGGCGAACCGCCGGTCGGCATGCGTGTAGAGGTCGACCCTGCCGATCTGTGCCGGTTTGGCGAGGGTGGTTTGGACCTGGTCCGGAAACTCACTCGGAGTGGCGTCGGCCCAGGCCGTCGCCGGGCGGTTGTAGCCGAGCAAGGTGTAGGTATGGTTGCCGTCGACGGCGCCGCAGGGGTCCAACACGCCGCCCGTGGACGAAGCGATGGTTGCCTGGCCGAGGGCGAGGTTGCGGTTGGGGTCGTCGGGCTCTGCCGACACGACGACCGGGACGGTGACCCGCTCGCGTCCCGCCTCCAGATAGATCGGGTACTCGCCCGGCGGCGTGTCACCGGGTACGCGGACCTCGACCGGCGCGGTGGCGGCGTAATCCGGGGGGACGTATGTGGTGACGACCTCGTCCGACACCCGCACCGGCGCCGTGGAGCGGATGAAGGCGCTGGTATAGGTCGGCTGACCGGATTGGTGGTGGAATCCGACCGTCAGCAGCGCCGGAATGCACGGGCGCGGCAGCAGGTCCAGCCGCTGCGGCGACGCCGAGATCGTGACGGTTGGGTCCTTCCGGGTTTCGGCCTTCGCCGTGGTGATCTGGCCGCTGGACGCGACGGCGACCAGCGGGGCTACGACGAGCACGGCCGCAGCGACGCCTCTTCTGGTGGTCATATGCGCGTGGAACACGTGTCTTTCCCTCCCTTGCTCCTGAAAGAAGGCCCGGCGCTGGGGCGCCCTCATCCGAGCTCCAGCCCCGGTCGTCCGTTTTCCGTGACGAGGGTGGCGTCGGTGCGGATGGGTGCTCCGGGACGGCTGACGTAGGGGACCACCTTGAAGTCGGTGCGCCACTGCTCGGGCGTGACCTCACAGCGGACGTAGCCGCGCTGGACGTTGTAGTACTTGATGTGCGGGAGTTGGCTGGCCAGGGCATCCCGTCCCGGATCGGTGTCAGCGCCGTCTCCAGAGCTGCTGATGGAGGTACCCACGAGCTCGACGCCGACAGTGGCGGAGTCCGAATCGTCAAAGTTCTTTTTGATCTCACACGCGTTGTTGGCGTGAACGTCGCCGGTGAGGACGACCGGGTTGGCGATGTTGCGGTCGTGGAAGAAGTCCACGATCCGGTTGCGTTGCGCCTCGTAGCCGTCCCAGGCGTCCATGACGTACCGCTCTCCGGCGTCGTTGGGGTCGAGGTCGAGTTGGGAGAAGAAGACCTGTTGGGCGAGTACGTTCCAGGTGGCGCCGGACTTGCGGAGCCCGTCGAACAGCCACTGCTCCTGCTGAGCACCGATCATCTGGCGGGCGGGGTCCCGGGTCAGCGCATCCGGCGGCGCGGTGCCGTCGTTGTAGAGCTGGTCGTCGCGGTACTGACGGGTGTCGAGGACATTGAACTCGGCCAGGTCGCCGAAGGCGAAGCGGCGGTAGAGGGGCATGTCCGGTCCCTGGGGCAGTTGCGCGAGCCGCAGCGGCATGTGCTCCCAGTACGCGCGGAAGGCGTTGGCCCGACGCACCAGGAACTGCTCGAAGCTTTCCTGCGGGTAATAGAACGAGTACTTGGATACCCAGTTGCTAAGCACCTCGTGGTCGTCAAGGGTCACGATCCACGGGAACGCGGCATGGGCCGCCTGCAGGTCCGGGTCTGTCTTGTACTGCGCGAGCCGGAGCCGGAAATCGTCCAGCGTCGCGAGGGTCCGGGCTGGGAAATGTCCCCGACCGAGCGTGCCCTGGTCGCCGCCTTCGTAGATGTAGTCGCCGAGGTGGAACACCACATCGAGGTCTTCCTGCACCATGTGCTGGTAGGCCGTGTAGTAGCCGACGACGCGATGCTGACAGGACACGAAGGCGAAGTTCAGGTTCGAGATCGCTGCCCCCAGCGCCGGCGCCGTCTTAGTGCGGCCTACAGGGGAGATGTCCGACCCGGCCATGAAGCGGTAGAAGTACTCGGCCGATGGACGCAGACCCCGAACGTCAACGTGGACGGTGTGCGCGTACTCGGAGAGCGCGAACGCCGTCCCGCGGCGTACCACCCGGCGGAACGCCTCGTCCTCGGCAACCTCCCACCGCACCGGGACCTTCTTGCCGTATTCCATGCCGCCGAACGGCTCCAGGGGCTCGGGCGCCAGACGGGTCCAGATCACCACCCCGTCGGGCAGGGGATCGCCCGAGGCGATTCCGAGCGTGAACGGATAGCCGCGAATGCGTTGGTCGGCGGGCGTCGCGGCGACGGGCAGGCCCGTGGCAAGCGCCAGGCCCGCCGCCGCGCCCGTCACCGTCAGGAACCGCCGCCGCGCCCATCTCGCCGCCAGCAGCTTCTCAACAGAGGACATTTCCGAGCTCGCGCCTTCGCCTCGCAACTCTGGTCTCCCTTCCGGATCGGTGACATCTCCGCGCCCTGGCCCTCTGGAACCACGAAGCCGCCTCAGCCAGGAAGTTGAGGGAGACTGCGCAATCCGGCTGGCGCGCGCGTTGAACCGCGTGCCCGTCGAGCGGGCCGCTGCACTGTCGTCAATGGCGCTTTTTCGATATGCGGAAGAAGAACTCGGGATTTCGCGTCGTCTAAACATGGCAGAGGGGCTGACATCTGTCAAGGTCGATGGAGCGTCTGCCAGCTCGGACAACGCGTCCCCGCGAGCGGTCAGACAACGGTGGAACTCACGCCGGAACGCGGCCAGCCGCCCGACGCCGATGCTGGATGCGACGGAGGGCGTGTTCGGGCTTCGTTCATGGCGTGGCCCTGCTCAGGCCGCCGATGACCGTGCGCCTCCCCATGTCTAACCCCTAACAGCGACCATGACGCTGCCGGAGGCCCGGTGATCGTCGATTCGACCACCCGCACACCGCCGCCCGTGCCTTGCCTGTCGAGGCGGTCTGGACGGCCAGGGCGTTGGTCGACACGACGATGGCGATGCCGAGCCACTCGTGCGGTGCCAGGTGCTGGCCGAGGAGGATGAGGCCGGCGAGCGCGGCCAGTACCGGGTGGATGCTCATGAACACGCCGAAGAAGCGGGCCGGCACGGTACGCAGCGCGACCAGGTCGGCGGCGTAGGGCACGACCGAGCTGAGGATGCCCGCACCGATGGCGTAGAGGATCGCGGTGCCGGCCAGTCGTCCCTGCGCGAGCAGGGTGGCCGCGACCGGCAGGGAGAGCAGCGTAGACACCAGGGTTGCCGCCGCCGGTGCCTGCAACCCCGGCAGGCGGGTCCCGACGAGCCGGTTGAGCAGGATGTACGCCGCCCAACACGCCGCCGCGAGCAGGCCGAGCCCGACGCCGAGGTAGTCGCTGGCCGGGCCCGGTAGGACCAGGACGTACACGCCGACGCAGGCGCCCGCCGCGCAGAGCAGGTCGAGCCGGCTTCGTGAGCCGGCCAGGGCGACGGCGAGCGGGCCGAGGAACTCCAGGGTGACGGCCAGGCCGAGCCCGATCCGGTCGATCGCGGTGTAGAGGCTGAGGTTCATCGTGGCGAAGACCAGCCCGAGCAGCAGGATCGGCCACCATTGCGCCCAGGTGAAGCGACGCAGGTTCGGGCGTACGGTCGGCAGGAGCACCGCCGCCGCGACGAACTGCCGCACGGCGACGACCCCGGCGGGCCCGAGGGTGGCGAACGCGTGCGCCCCCAGGGCCGCCCCGACCTGGCTGCTCGCCGCACTTCCGGTCATCGTGGCGATCCCGGCCAGCAGCGGCCCACCGCTGGCGCCAGCCGGTTTGCGGAGGCCCTGAGCAGCAGCTTCACCTGCCGTCTTCACGGTCATGAAGGCAGTGTCGACCCGCGCCGACTGATGCAAGAAATGCACTAGCCGCCGCAGTTATACGCTTGGCGTATGGATGTGCAGCTGCGTCAGCTCCGTACCCTCGTCGCGGTGCTCGACGCCGGCACCTTCACCGACGCCGCGGCTGTCCTGGGCGTCTCCCAAGCGGCGGTCTCGCGCTCCGTCAGCGCCCTGGAAGCGGCGCTCGGCGCCCGCCTGCTCCAGCGAACGACCCGGCACGTCTCGCTCACCCCCACCGGCGCCCGCGTTGTCGCCGCCGCGCGCCGGGTGCTCGACGAGGTCGCCCACTTGCAACGGATCGTCGAGGAATCCCGCACCGAGCTGCGCGTCGGCTACGCCTGGGCGGCGCTGGGCAAACACACCAGACGACTGCAGAAGACCTGGGCCGCCGCACACCCCCAGGTGCCGCTGGTGTTCGTCCAGTCCAACACCCCGACCGCCGGGCTCAGCGAGGGCACCGCCGACGTCGCCGTGGTCCGTCGGCACCTGGTCGATCCCCGCTTCGACACCGCACTGATCGGCGTGGAGGCCCGCTACGCCGCCGTGGCCACCGACAACCCGCTGGCCCGGCGACGATCGGTACGCACCGCCGACCTGGCCAGGTACACCGTCGCCATCGACAGCCGAACCGGCACCACCACACCCGCCCTGTTCCCGCCGGGCGCCGAACCCGCGACCATCCGCACCACCCACGGCGTCGACGAGTGGCTCACCCTCATCGCCGCCGGCCAGGCGGTCGGCATCACCTCCGAGGCCACCGCCAACCAGAACCCCAGGCCCGGCGTGGCGTACCGCGCCGTCCGCGACGCCCAGCCGATACCGGTCTGGCTGGCCTGGTGGAAGGACGACCCTCCCGCCCACCTCACCGAACTCGTCAACCTGGCCTGCGAAACCTACCGGACGGCCCAACCCCGGCAGGACCGCCCCACATAGCGGAGTACGCCGCCACCCCAGATGCCCAGACGGCTTGCCCGTCTCCGGATCCCGGCAGCCGCATCGCTTGAAACACTTCCGTTCGGCATGGATCAAGTCAGGCCAATTGTGCGGACGGGCCCCCGTTTCTTAGAAGGGTGGGAGCGGCGATCTCGGGCCGCGTTCGAACGGGTGCGACCGAGAACTTGGCTATACGAACGACGGAACGTTCCACATTGATGATTGAACAGTCAATGAAGATTCGCCCCTCAAGGGTTACCTCTGCTACCGGAGCGACTTAGTCTCCGCGCCATGTCTCACATCTCCCGCCGCAGGCTTCTCGGCGCCGTCGCCGGTGGCACCGCACTCTCTTTTCTGCCCCCGTCACTGCTGAAGGCGATGGCCGCGCCGCTGCCTCCCGGTGGTATGGATGCGATTGAACACGTCATCATCCTGATGCAGGAGAACCGTTCCTTCGACAACTACTACGGCACCCTCAAGGGCGTGCGCGGCTTCGGCGACCGTACGCCGCTGCGTCTGCCCACCGGGGCCACCGCCTTCGAACAGCCGCGGTCCGGCGGTGGCAAGGTCCTGCCGTTCTCGGCCCGGCAGGCGGCGGTCGCCGCCGGCCGCCCCGAGAGCGACATCCAGTACCTCGGCGCGCTCCCGCACGGCTTCTCCGACGCCAACCAGGCCCGGGCGAACGGCTGGTGGAACGACTGGGTCGCGGCCAAGGGCCAGAGCACCATGGCCTTCTACGACCGGCGCGACATCCCCCTCCAGTACGAACTGGCCGACCGTTTCACCATCTGCGACGCCTACTTCTGCTCGGTCTACGGCTCGACCAACCCCAACCGCAACTACCTGTGGACCGGCACGACCGGCTACGAGCCGGACGGCGTCAACCGAGCTGTCACCAACGCCGCGTACTCCTACACCCACGCGGGCTATGACTGGACGACATACCCGCAGCGCCTGGAGGCCGCCGGCGTCTCCTGGCAGATCTACCAGGAGTGGGACAACTTCACCGACAACGCGGTGGAGTACTTCCGGCCCTGGAAGGAGATCGGCCGGAAGATCCTCTCCAAGGTCAGCGGCCAGTACTCCACCACAGAGCAGTTCTACGACGGCCTGTGGGGCAAGACCGCGGACCAGCGAAAGGCCGCGCTGACGCAGTTCCAGCAGGGTGTCGACTCGCTGACCGAGCCGGAACGCCGGCTGTTCATGCGGGGCGCCTACCGCTCCGAGCCGAACACCCTCGTCCAGCGGATCAGGTCCGACATCAAGAACGGCACGCTGCCGACGGTGAGTTGGCTGGTTCCGACGGCGGCACTCTCCGAGCACCCAAGCTCCTCCACCCCGGTCGGCAGCGCCAACCTTATCTACGACCTCCTCGACGCCATCGCGAGCGACCCGAAGACCTGGTCGAAGACGGCCTTGTTCATCAACTTCGACGAGAACGACGGCTACTTCGACCACGTGCCCGCCCCGGTCGAGCCCCGGCCGGCCTCCGGCAACAGCGACGACTGGTTCAACGGCCTCCCGGTCGGCCCCGGCCCGCGGGTGCCGATGACGGTCGTCTCGCCGTGGACGGTGGGCGGTTTCGTCTGCTCGGAGGCGTTCGACCACACCTCGGTCATTCGGTTCCTGGAGAGGTGGACCGGGGTCCAGGAGCCCAACATCAGCGCCTGGCGCCGCAGCGTGTTCGGCGACCTGACCTCTGCCTTCGACTTCAACCGCGGATACGCCCAGCCCAAGCTGGAGCAGCCCGGCCGGGTGCCGTCAGCGGTCGGCCGCTGGAACCCCGTACCGCCGAAGAACCAGTCGCTCCCGCAGCAGGAGGCCGGCACCCGCCCGACGCGCCCCTCTCCGTACCGGCTGTCCCTGCGGGCCGACGTCACTGGCTCCGGCGTCCGCCTCCGCCTCGACAACGCGGGCACCACCGCCGCGACGTTCACCGCCTACCCCGGTGACGGCACCGCCCCGCACGCGTGGACCGTCTCCGCGGGCGGGACCGCCGACGACACGGTCGGGTACGGCGCCGACGGCTACGACCTGCAGGTCACCGGCCCCGGCTGGTCCGTCTGGGAGCTGCGCGGCACCGGTGTGGGCGCCGAGGCGTACCTGGTCGAGCAGGCCGCCTCCGGCCAGGTGAAGGTCCAGTGCGCCAACCCCTCCACCGCCACCCGCACCCTCCTCGTCGGCGAGTCGGTCTACCCGCGCAACCCCGGTGACCATGTCCAGACCGTCACCCTCGCGCCCGGCGAGACCCAGACCGTGCCGATCCACCTCCCCGACCACGGCTGGTACGACGTCGTGGTCGTCGACCAGGGGGACCCGGCGTTCCTGCGCCGGATGACCGGCCGTCTGGCCGACGGCAGGCCTGGCGTCACCGACCCGGCGACCGGTACCGCCCCGGCGCTGGCCGCGATGATCACCCTGCCGGAGCCGCTGCCCTCGCTGGACACGCCGTTCGCGCAGGGCAACCCGACCGATGTCGTCGTCACCGTGCGGAACCAGGCCGACGCCAAGCTCGGCCAGCTCTCGGTCGCCCTGCTCGCCACCTCCGGCTGGACGGTCGAGCGGGCCGCCGCAGCGCCGACGGTGGTCGCCGCCGGGGACTCGGCCGATGTGCGGTTCACGGTCACGCCTGCCCCGAATGCCACCGCAGGCAGCCTGGTGGTCGCCGCCCACGGCGACGGCAACGGCCTGCTGAGGCTCGCCGAGGCACGTGTTCGGTCCCGGGTCGCCCCTGCGATGAGCGTCTTACTGACCGGTCCGGCGAGCTCGCCCGGCACCGACGGCACCGTGATGTCGCCGGGCAGGCCGGTCACCGTGACCGCCACCGTCACCAATGCCGGCAGCACCCCGCTCACCAGCCTGGCCGCCACGCTGGCCCGCCCAACGGGCTGGACCGCCACGCCCAGAGGCGACGCGCCGACGACCGTTCCAGCCCGCTCCTCCGCCCGCCTGGAGTGGGACGTCGTCGCGCCCGCCTCGGCGGCGCGCGCCTCCGGCAGCCTCAAGGCGACCGTCACGGCGAAGCTGAGCGACAGCATCCAGCAGGCGACCGCGTCCCTGTCCGCCAAGACCGGGCCCGTCATGACCGGCTACCTGCTCGCGGAGGACTTCGAGTCCGTCGTCCCCGCGCTCGCCCCGGCGGCCGACCTCAGCCGGCCCGGCCTGCTCGGCTGGACCCGGACCACCCCCGAGGGCTGGACGGTCACCAACGCGGCGGCCATGCCGCAGGGCACCCGGGAACTGCAGGGCTGGACCTTCCTGTCCAAGCAGTTCTGGTTCCCCGGCGGGCAGAACCGCCCCAACTTCGGCCGGTCCCTCGGCGTCGTCGCGGTCGCCGATCCCGATGACTGGGACGACACCGGCAACCCGTCCGGCCGGGGTCGGTTCGACTCGACCCTGACCACCCCGGCAGTGGCCATCCCGTCGGGCACCTCCACCCTCCACCTGGGCTTCGACTCCCACTACCGGCAGGAGAGCCCCCAGGAGGCCGAGGTCACCGTCCAGTTCGACACCGGCGACAAGGTCCAGTTGCTGCACTACAGCAGCGCCACCTCCGGGAACACCAACCAGGGCCAGGACCAGGAGAACCGGCTCGTCCGGCTCTCCTGCCCCGTCCCGGCCGGGGTCACGTCGGCGAAGGTCAGCTTCCGGATCTTCAACGCCGGCAACAACTGGTACTGGGCGATCGACAACGTCCGCCTGGGCACCAGCCCGATCGCCGACGCCTGACCGGCCGGCGGCCTGACCGCCTCCGCGCGGGGACGCATGGTCGTCCCCGCGCGGAGCCGCGGTGATGCGCCAGGAGGCAGGATCCGCACGCCGTTCACCGGGGCCTGCGCGACGATGTCCAGCCTTGCTGGTGCAGCCGTTCGATGCCGTCCAGCAGCAGGTCCAGCGCGAACTCGAACTCGAACTGGTCGTCACAGCCCTGCCCCACGACCGACTCGTCGTCGTGAGATGCCGCCGTGGCGATCTCCGCGAGGTGCGGGAACCGGGCCGCGACCCCCGGTGGTAGCGCCGCCGGCGAATCGGGCACGGTCGTGCCGGACCGGCCGGCGCGCCGGGCGGCGTCGAACAACTCCTGGCTAAAGCCCAGGATCCGGCTGCCCATCGCGTGCATCACGTGATGGGCGAGGTCGGCGGAGAACCCGCCGGCCCGGAACGCCCCGACCATCGAGTCGAGGTAGGCGAGGATGGCCGGCGTCGCCATGTTCCGCGACTCGATCGCGAGCGGCGCCCAGGGGTGGCGGCGCAGCACCTGCCGCGCCGAGAGGATGCGCCTGCGGACCATGTGCTTCCAGTCGGCGCCGGGCACCAGCGGGTCGATCTCGCCGACGACCACGTCGATCATGCCATCGAGCAGTTCATCTTTGTTGGCCACGTGCTTGTAGAGGGCCATCGGCACGACGCCCAGGTCCTGGGCGAGGTTGCGCATGCTGAGGGATTCGATCCCGGCCTCGTTGGCGAGCGCGACGGCAGCGCGCAGGATCCGGTCCCTGCTCAGCGGCGTCCGGCGCAACGTATCGGCCTGCTCAACCATCTCGGTCCTCGTCTTCCGGCGACGGTTGAAACCATAACCACCTTGACCGGTGTACGGCGTACACCTACCCTGCTTCCATGAGGTGTACGCCGTACACCTGAGGGAGGGGAAATGAAAGCGATCGTCCAAGACCGATACGGCCCACCGGAGACCCTCACGCTCGCGGACGTCGACGCGCCGGTGCCTGCCGCCGACGAGGTGCTCGTACGGGTCGAGGCCGCCGCGCTCAACGCCTACGACTGGCATGCCATGCGCGGCGACCCACGGCTGGCACGGTTGGCAATGGGCCGATCAAGGCCCCGAGCACGCATCCGTGGCCGCGACTTCGCCGGCCGGATCGAGGCCGTCGGCACCCAGGTTCGACAGGTACGCCCGGGCGACACGGTCTTCGGCGACCTCGGCGACGCCAATGGCGCGTTCGCCGAGTACGTGTGCGTACCCGAGACCCTCGTCGCACCGAAGCCGGCGAACCTAACGCCGCAGCAGGCGGCCGCCCTGCCGCTGGCCGGCACCACCGCGCTCATGGGACTGCGCGACGTCGGGCGGGTCGAGCCCGGCCACCGCGTCCTCATCAACGGCGCCTCCGGCGGCGTCGGCACCCTGGCGGTTCAACTGGCCAAGGCGCTCGGCGCGACCGTGACCGGGGTGTGCAGCACCCGCAACGTCGACCTGGTCCGTTCCCTCGGCGCAGACCACGTTGTCGACTACACCCGCGAAGACTTCGCCCACGACACGCGCCGCCACGACGTCGTGTTCGACCTGGTCGGCAACCGCAGCCTCAGCGCGCTCCGGCGGGCGCTGACCCCGGCCGGGACGCTGGTGCTCTCCGGCGGCGGCGTGTACCGCGGCGGCAGTGTGATCGGACCGATCTGGCTCATCACGCGTGGGCGACTGCTGGCGCCCTTCGTCCGACACCGCATCGTCACGCTCACCACGACACCCAGCCGGCAACACCTCGACACGCTCCGCGCCCACGCCGAGGCCGGCCGCCTCACTCCGGTCATCGACCGGACCTACCCGCTCCACGAGGTGCCCCAGGCCATCCGGTACCTCGAAGGTGAGCACGCGCGGGCGAAAGTCGTCATCACCGTCTGACGCACTGGACACGTGTCTGACGGCGCCGGCGTCAAGGGCCACCACGACAGACGCCTTCCAGGCCCGAGGTGTTGCCGGGCCGGGGATGGGGGTGCCGTGGGCGTCCGCTCGGCGGGCTGCTTCTTGTCGCCGGCACCGCGGGCTACCTGGTCGCCCGCCGCCGCTGCCCGGGGGAGGTTGGGGGCACTATCGTTCTGGCGTGCACATCCGTTTTGACGTCCCAGCAGATCCCGCCTACCCAGGCCGCGTGGCCGCTGCGCTCAGCAGTGTTCGGCTACGCAAGTACGGTTATGTCGGCGCGGTGCTGGCGGCGGTCGGGGCGATCGGTTTCGCCGTCTCGCGGGGGTTCGCGTGGGGCGACCAGATCTCGCCGCTGTGCATGGCGATGGTCGTGGGTGGCCTGCTGTCGATGCTGTACTCGCCGTGGGTGCGGTTGCGCGCCCGGCGCCGCTCCGGTCGCTACGCTGTCGAGGGCGCCTACGACATCACCGACGACAACATCATGATGCGCAGCGGCTCGGAGTCCGGCGGCATCGCCTGGGACGGGGTCGCCCAGGTAAGGGACACCCCTGAGTTCTGGATCGTATACGTCGGCCGGATGCCGGCGACCGTGATCCCACGCCGCTTGATGTCCGCCGAGGACGCCGAGACGTTGCGAGCCTATATGGCCAAACGTGGGCTGCTCCAGCTTCGGTGAACTCATCTGGCGCCCCGCGGTGTCAGGTGGTGATGGAGAGCAGTGTTTTAAGCTGGTCGGTGGCGGGTCCGGGAAGTGACTTTCCAAAGTGTCGATCTTGGGGTTTGGGTCGGCCGCGCTGGATCTCCTAGTCGCCCCCGTGTGTCCTCCCGGACCCGTCGCGAGCCGTCTGGGCGGGCGGACGCGGGTGCACGGTGGCCCGCCCGCGGAGACGGCACACCGTCTCGTCGATTTCCTCTCCGCCACACCTGGGGCGGCTTAGCATCGCGGAGTGTCACCGGACCGCCGCGGCGCTCTCCGCGCCGCCGCCGCTGCAGCCGCCGGACTTGTCGGACTGGCCGGCTGTGACCCGGCGCGCCGACCGTCGGTCGCCCGGTCGGCCACGCCGGGGACCGGCACCACCTCGCCGCCCGCCTCCCCACCCCGGTCGACCGCAGGTGCCTCCGGTCCTCCCGTCCTGCCGGGGGAGATCAGCAGCGGACCACGGAACCGACCCAACGTGGCGCTGACCTTCCATGGCCAGGGGGAGCCCGCCCTCGCCCGCCAGTTGCTGGCCGAACTGGAGCGGGCCGACGCCCGGGTCACCGTCTTCGCGGTCGGCACGTGGTTGGCCGACCAGCCAACGATGGCGCGGCGAGTCCTCGACGGCCGTCATGAGCTGGGCAACCACACCGAGAACCATGCCGACATCAGCCGGATGACGCCGGCCGAGGCGTTCGAGGAGATCAACCGGTGCGCCCAGCGGATCAAGCAGCTCACCGGCTCGATCGGCACCTGGTTCCGCCCGTCGCAGACCCAGCACGCCAACGCCATGATTCGCGCCCAGGCCAGCCGGGTGGGCTATCCGACGTGTGTGTCGTACGACGTGGACTCGCTCGACAACACCGACCCAGGGGCGCCGCTGGTGGTACGGACGACGATGAGCCAGGTCCGGCCGGGTTCGATCGTCAGCCTGCACTTCGGCCACCGGGACACGCTGGCCGCCATCGGGCCGATCCTTGACGGGCTGCGCCAGCGGGGCCTGCACGCCGTGTCGATGAAGGAGCTGATGGCCTGATGCTCGTCGTCCGGTGACCCCGCCAGCCTCCTGCGGCGGCGGTGGCCGCCGGCCGCACCGGGATCATGCGCTGTCCCCGGGCGCCGGCGGTGACTCGGATCTGAAGCGAGTTCTTCGCCTCAGATCCGGCCGGTGACCTCCTTCTCCTTTGATCGGGGACCAGCTGTTGCCGGCTCAAGGTCGGGTACAGGTGCGGAATGCTGGCGGCGGGGTAGCAGCAGCGGGCTGGCGAGGATCAGCAGTCCCGCGACCGTGATGGCCGTGCGTGGGCTGGTGGCGCCGGCGAGCAGTCCGCCGAATGCGCTGAGGACGGCGATGGAGGCGCTGCTGCTGATCGACCAGGCCGACAGGGTGCGGGCGATGCGATCCTTGGGGGTGTGTTCGAGCCGATAGGTGGCGAGCACCGGGTTGTAAAGGCTCATGCTGATGATGATCGCGAGCTCGACGGCGATCACCGTCGTGAGGCCGGCGACTCCGGGCTGGACGAAGGCGAGGCCGATCAGCCAGACCGCACGCAGCGTGCCGACTGTACGGAGGATCCGGTGCTGGCCATACCGCGCCACGACACGGCGGGCAAGACGTGAGCCGATGAGTCCGCCGACGCAGGGGGCGGCGAAGGCGAGGCCGTACTGCCAGGGTGGGAATCCGAGCTGGCGGAGCAGGAGCACGGCCAGCAGCGGCTCGGTGGCCATGATGAGTCCGCTGACGAGCAGATGGTTGAGGTAGAGCGCCCGCAGGCCGGGATGGGTCAGCAGGTGCCGCCAGCCGTCGAGCAACTCGCCGGCCCGGGCCCCGCGCTTGTCGGTTCGCTGCGGCTGTTCTTCCCGGCCTCGAATCGCGGTGATGCCCAGCGCGGAGAACAGGTAGCTGAACGCGTCGGCCAGCAGGGTGGCCACCGGCCCGAACAGGCCGATCGCCGCTCCGCCCAGCGGCGGCCCGACGGCGATGGAGCTCCACGTCGTCGACTCGAACCGCGCGTTGGCCACGAGCAGGTCATCCGGCCGGACGAGGGCCTTGAGGTAGGCGCCGCTCGCCGCGTTGAAGGCGATCTTGGCTGCGGCGACCACGGCTGAGACGACCAGTAACTGCACGAAACTGAGCATGCCGAGGGCGTAGGCGACGGGGATCGTCAGCATGACCGCGAACCGGGCCAGGTCCATCGCGATCATCACCGGCCGCTTGCGGCGAAACTCCACCCACGGGCCGAGCGGCAACGCGATCAGCGCGCCCACTGCCGGCCCCACCGCTGACAGCGCGGACACCTGGGTGGGGCTGGCGTGCAACACCAGCACGGCGATCAGCGGCAACGCGCCGAACCCAAACCCGGAGCCGTAGGCGCTGACCGCGTACGCCGTCCACAGCCATCCGAACTGCCGGCCCAGCGATCGTCTGGCCACCGCGCCTCGTATCTCCCGTGTGAAACACCGTGCCGCGCTGTGATCAAAGCAGGGGCAGGAAAGCGGGTCAAACAACCGAGCCGGCGGCGAGCCACAACCATGGACAACGGCACCGGGTCGCGCCGGCAGATCAGTGCCGGCGCGACCGGTGCGCGATCAGGACACTCTCAGCCGGGGCTCCAGGATCACCTCGAAGAGCCGGTCCCACGGCAGCTCGACACGTGCCGACTCGAAGCGGGTGAGGGTCGCCGTGAACGTCTTCGCGCCCCGCCGACCGAGCACGACACGGTGCCCGGCGAAGTGGTCGACGAAGTACCGTTCGGTCAGCGGCACCAGCCGTTCGCTCACCCAGCCGTCGAAGTAGGTCTTCTGCTGCGGGGTGAGCGCGAGCGGGTCCCAGCCCTGCGCCCGCGCGTGCGCGTACGCCTCGACCTGCACGATGTTCTTCCACGGATCGTCCTTGACGAACCGGTAGAGCAGGTACTCGGCGTGCGCCAGGCCAGGCCCGCGCAGGTCCGGCACGCCGTAGCCGCTGGCGGAGGAGCGCAGGTACGCCCAGCGGGCGGTGCCGTGACCGAGCGCCAGGCCGAGCGCGTTGCCGCCGGTGTTCCACCCCGAGTACGACAGCAGCGCCGCCAGGTCCAGGCGGGACTCCATCCGCGCGACCAGTTCGTGGTCCGCCTTGTTCACGATGAGCGGGTCCACCACGATCACCGGCGTGCCGGCGGCCAGCAGGTCGCCGATCCGCCCGACGAAGGCGTCCAGGTCGGCGGTCCGCTGCGCGGGTACCGCCGAGGGGGTGTTCACGGCGAGCACGATGTCCGCGTCGCCGTCCACCACCCGTCCACCCACGGCAGCCACGTGCCGGCGGATGTTCTCCGCGAACGGGATGCCTTCCAGCTGGGCGGTCCAGTCCTCGCCCGACACACCGGCGTACTCCACCCGGTACGTGGGTGCCGTGCCGGCCGCGATCACCCGCGCGACCAGCAGCGCGTCGACCTCGTCGGCGCCGGGGAAGATCTCCACCCGATCGCCGACCCCGAGCCGGGCGACCAGCGCCTCCAGCTCGACCCGCTCCGCCCGGGCCAGGCCGACCAGCGCGGTGTCGTCCTCGGAGAGCACGAGGTGGCTGATCGTGCCGTCGGCGACCCACTCGACCATCAGCCGGTTGACCTGGTGGTTACGGGCCCGCGCGGCGAGATAGTCCGCGACGACCTGGTCCGGGATCTGCGCCCGGACGGCGTCGAGCCGGGCCCGCAGCTCCCCCTGCCCGAGGTTGACCACCTGGTCGTAGAGCTTCGCCCACTCGACCAGCCGGTCGCGGTACTTGTCCAGGTCGGTGCCGGTGCTGGTGATGGCCAGCCGCTGGATGGTGTCGTGCACCTCGATCACCGCGCCGGGCCGGGCCGCGCGCAGGTTCCGGATCGCGGCCAGGTTCTGCAGGGCGCCGGCCAGGGCCGGGGCGGCGGTACGGGAGGCGATCAGACCGCCGTAGGCGAGCATGCTCACCGAGATCACGTACCCGTCGACGCCGTCGGTGGTGCCGAGCCAGCGGGCGATGGCGGCCCCGTCGCCGGGGGTGAAGAAGCGGCCCAGCAGTTCCCGGGGCGGCAGCTGCAGCCGGGCGCCGGCGCTCGCCGCGGTCATCTGGGGGCAGTAGGTGTTGACCGGCCGGTCGTCGAGCGGCACCAGCGCCACGGTCAGCTGCCGCTCGGCGGACCCGGCGAACGCGGGCCGACCGATGGCCGCGGTGGCCAGCCCGGCCATGCCGATCGCCAGGACGGTACGTCTCTTCATCGGTTCTCCCTTGTTACCTGGGCGCGCCCGCCGCGCGGGGGGTGGCCGGCACGAGCCGGCGGGTGATCCACAGCGGTGAGGTGACGGCGTTGCCCATCACCACCGCGTGGGCACCGGCCTCGAAGGCCGCGCCGATCTGCGCCGTGGTGCGGTACCGCCCTTCGGCGATCACCGGTACGGGCAGCAGTGCGGCGAGTCGCGCCACGAGCCCGAGGTCGGGCCCGTCAGTCGGTGGGCTGGCCGGGGTGTAGCCGGACAGCGTGGTGGCGACCGCGTCCGCGCCGGCCTCGACGGCGGCGACGCCCTCTGCCGTGGTGGAGACGTCGGCCAGGACCAGCGCGTCGGTCCGTTCGCGAATAGCCCGGACCGTGTCGGCGAAGGTGCGCCCGTCCGGTCGGGGACGGTCGGTGGCGTCCACCGCGACGATGTCCGACCCGGCCCGCGCCACCTCGAGCGCGTGCGCCGCTGTCGGGGTGATGAACACATCCTCCGTGCCGTGCTTGTACAGCCCGATCACCGGCACGTCGACCGCGGCGCGTACCGCCCTGACGTCGTCCGGCCCGTTGACCCGGACGGCCACCGCGCCGCCGCGTACCACCGCGGCGGCCACCCGGGCCTGGACGTACGCATCCCGCATCGGGTCGTCCGGCTCGTCGGGCAGCGGCTGGCAGGACACCACCAGCCCGCCGGCCAGGTCGTCGAGCACACTCACCCTCTGGTCCTTCCATCGATGTCGGGCGGGTCCATGGCCAGCCGGGCCGCGCCGACCACGACGGCGTCGGCGCCCAGCGTGGCGGGCAGCAACGGCACGTCGGCCCAGCCCGCCGGCAGCTCGGCCGAGTAGGCAGCCGACGCGGCGGGCAGCAGGGCGCCGGCCGCCCCGCCGGCCACCAGGACGGCCTCCGGGTCGAGCAGGGCCACCAACCCCGCCAGGGCCGCGCCGAGGACGCTGCCGGCCCGGTCCACGATCTGCCGGGCGACCTCGTCCCCGGCCGCCGCGCGGTCGGCCACGGCCCGGCCGGTGGTCCGGGTGCCGGTGGCGAGGGCGTACGCGGCGGCCAGCCCGGTGCCCGAGGCGATCGCCTCCAGGTGCCCGTATCGGCCGCACCCGCAGCGCAGCCGTTCGGCGTCCGGGGCCGGCAGGTGCCCGACCTCGCCGGCGGCGCCGCGGGCACCGGTCTCGACGCGGCCGTCGCGGACGATCGCGCCGCCCAGCCCGGTGCCGACGGCCACCAGCAGCACATGGCGGCGGTCCCGTCCGGCGCCGGCCCAGCATTCGCCCAGCGCCGCCGCGTTCACGTCGTTGGTGATCCGCACGGCTCGACCCAGCCGTACGGATAGCGCGTCGGCGACCGGGGTGCCGGCCCAGCCGGGCAGGCTGTCGGTGGCGTACCGGATGCTGCCGGTCGCCGGGTCGACCGCGCCGGCGGTGCCCACCCCCACCGGCCCGGCGCCGGCGTCGAGCAGGTCGGCGGCCAGCCCGGCGGCGGTGTCCAGCACCGCGTCGGGCCCGGACCGGGCGGGAGTGGGCACCTCGCGGCGGTCCAGCACTGTCCCGCCTGGGCCGACCAGCGCGGCGGCTGTCTTGGTGCCGCCGATGTCGACCCCGACCACCGGTGCCGTCATCCCTTCAGGCCGGTGTGCGCGAGGCCCTCGACGAACTGCTTCTGCGCGATGACGAAGACCACCAGCACCGGCAGCGCGGTCATTGACGCCGCGGCCAACTGCACGTCCCACATGGGGCCGCCGTAGGCGTCGACGAACTGGGTGAGCGCCTGGGGGAGGGTGAACTTCTCCGGCGAGGAGAGGAACACGATCGGTTCCAGGTACAGGTTCCAGCTGTGCAGGAAGGTGAAGATCGCCACCGCGCCCAGCGCGGGCCGCGACAGCGGCAGCGCGATCCGCCAGAAGGTGGCGAAGCGGCCGAGCCCGTCGACCCGGGCCGCCTCCTCCAACTCGCCGGGGAGGCTGATGAAGAACTGCCGCATGATGAACGTCGCCAGCACGCTCGGCGCGCCGAAGATCGGCACCAGGATCAGCGGCCAGTGGGTGTTGATCAGCCCGAGCTTGAAGAACATCTGGACCGCCCTGTGGGGGGCCGCCGTGACCGTGGACATCGTCTCCGCGCAGCTGCGCTGGCCGGCACCGGGGACGACCGAACCACAGGTCAGCGCGTGGGCCACGGACAGCAAGCATCACCTGCCGGAGCGATACCAGCAGCTCCTGATGATCGCCCTCGGGGAATCCGTGCTCGGTGTCGGCACCACGTTCACCAGCCAGCCGGCCAGCCCGGCCACCTCCGCGCTGCTGGTGGTGGCGTTCCTGTCGACGGTGCTGCTGTGGCGCATCTACTTCTACCGCTCCGGCCAGATTCTCGCCGAAGCCCTCGCCGCCGCAGGGAACAGGGACGCCGCCGGCCGCGCCACCGGCACCGCTCACGTCCTCATGGTGCTCGGCATCGTCGCCACCGCCGTCGGCTTCGAGGCCGTGCTGAAACACCCGCACGGCCTGCCGGAACCCGCGTGGCTCATCACGAGCCTCGGCGGCCCCGCACTGTTCCTCTACGGCCGCATCCGCCTGGAACGCATCGTGTTCAACCGGCTCTCGCTCCGCCGCGTCGTCGCCATCGCCGCCCTGGCAGTCGTCGCTGTCCCCCTGTACTTCGCCCCACCGCTAGCCTCCCCGGTCGTCGCCGGACTCATACTGCTCGCCGTCGCCCTCGCCGACGCCCACCACGCCGCCGGCCGTCCCCCCGAGGCCCCCTCCCCCGCGCACTAGTAGTGCTTGGTGAGGCCGGCGGGGAGCGTAAGCGCCGAAGCCCGCGCCTGCCCGGCGTCCAGCCCGCGGAGGACTAGGGCATGAGGTCGGACCGGTAGGCCCGGAACCACTCGCCGATCCGGCCGGTACGCCACTCTCGGTCGACGAGCGTGAGACGCAGGAACGCGTCGTCGGTCTTGCCGAACGGCTGCCACACCGGGCCGGCCTGGCGCTGCTGCGCCACCTGCGCCCGGGTCAGCACCTCGCCGATTCCGACGATCCCATGGCCGGTGTTGGCGGCGGCAAACGCCGCGGAGTCGGCAGCGGCGACCGACCGGGCGGCACCGGTGGGTGCGACGACACCGGTCCGGCGCTGCGCCAGCACGGTAATCCCTTGGATGTCGGCCCACCGCATGCGCACGACAACACCGTCACGACGCAGGAACTCGACGCCGTTGGCGGACACCCGAAGGCCGTGCCCGCGGCTGGCGACCCGATGCAGCAGCGTGATCAGGCCGACAAGGATGACCGGCAGCAGCACAGAGAAGACCGGGCCGCCGAACATGTAGCCGAGCACCCACGTGATCAGCGCGATCAGGATGTTGGACTTCAGGAACGGCTTGATGTGGGTGTACCACGTGCCGCCACGAGGCCCGAAACTCCTCAGGCTCACTGCCAGGCAAGGTCACGCGCTGTCCCCTCAACTCGTACCGACGGCGGCCGAGACCGCAGCCTACCTATCGACGTCGTACCGCGTCGGGCCCGCGTTCGATGGCCTGGCCTGTCGTCACCAGACTCCACAGGAGACGTTCCCTGGTCACCGTCATTCCCGTAATGTCCGGACGGATGTCGCGCAGCATCGCCGGCAGCAGGAATACCTACCGACAAGGATCGCGCTAGGAGCACGATGAGACGTCTCGTCGCGGTCGGAGCCGCCGTGCTTGGCTTCGCCCTCTTCACCGGCACGGCGGCCCATGCCGCAGAGCCTCCCGCCGAGTTCGGCTCGGATTGGGACGACCCGCGTACCGCGGATCAACCCGTATCGAAGCCGCCGACCCCGTCCTGCGCGGTGACGATCGTCGACCACGAGTTCCGGGACTTCACGCCCTACACCGGCACCTACACCCCACCGGCCCACTGTGACGGGCCGTGGAACAAGGTGGTGCTGCGGATGGAAACCTCGATCGCCGGACGGCAGTACGACCGTCTCGGCTCGCTCAGCCTGAGTGGGGTGACGATCTTCAAGACCTCCACCGCTGAGCCATCCGTCGACGGCATCCGGTGGGCGGTGGAGTCCGACGTCACTCGCTACGCCCCGCTGCTCACCCGCCAGCAGCCGGTCTGGATGCTGATCGGCAACGTGGTCAACGAGACGTACACCGGAATCCTGGACACCAGGGTCGACCTGACCTTCTACCAGGCCACTGAGGAGTATCCGGCGGCGGAGACCTCCGACGACGTGCTGCCGCTCGCCGACGCGAGACAGTCCGACGGCGAGTTGCACGGCGCGGTCACGGTGGCGCGCAACACCGAGCGGCTGGTGGCCGAGGTGTACGCCACCGGTTCCGGTGGTGGCTGCGAGGAGTTCTGGTACGGCACCACGCCGCCCGACACCGGCTACTCCTGCGGCACCGCCGCCGACGGGCCGTACCGGGAGGTGCAGGTGCTGATCGACGACCAGGTCGCCGGCATCGCGGCCCCGTATCCGTACATCTACACCGGCGGCTGGTCCAACCCGTTCCTCTGGTACGTCCTGCCCGCGCCGCGCGCCTTCAACGTCCAAGCCATCCGGTACGACCTGACCCCGTTCGTGGGGCTGCTCACCGACGGTCAGCCACACCAGGTACGGGTACGTGCCATCGGCGTGCCAGCCGGGCAGTCGGGCTGGGACACCCCGACCAACTTCCTGGTGTGGCGGGACCACGGCAGCGCCCGCACCAGCGGCGGACTGCTCAGCCACGACCTGGGTGGGTTGCGCAACGACCTGACCAGTTCCGTCGAGGGCGACATCCACCACGTCAACGTCGAGGCGGCGCACCGGTTCCGGGCGGTCGGCTACCTCGAGACCTCGCACGGCCGGGTGGTGACCACGGTCGAGCAGGCGCTCACCAACCACAACGAGCACTACTGGGGCCCCGATGAGAGCCCGGACGGCCAGCACGCGGTCTGGACGGACACGTCCACGGTGACGGTGTCGGGGCGGGAGTCAGCGCCCCGGGTCAGCCGCATCGAGAAGCGGTTCACCGTCGATGGTGAGATCACCATCGCGGACAACCGGCTCACCACCCGCATGACGCTCGGCGACTACGCCGACGAGACGACCGCCGGCACCGGGCAGGCGCCCTGGAGCCGGCTGGCGAACACGTTCGCCGGTTCGGCGTCCTGGACGCTCGGCGTACCACGCTCCGAGCGGCACGCCGTCGGTGAGTCCGAGCAGCGGTACCGCCTGACGGGCCCGCACGGCACCTGCTATGACCACCGGATCGCCCAGGTCAACGGCACCATCACGGCCGACGAGTTGCGCTGCGGGTAGCAGTAGGCCAGAACCAGGTTTCTGCCTGAGCCGATGAGTGCGTCGGGCGCCCCGAATCTCTCCGGGGCGCCCGACGTGCTCAGGTCACCGGCACCCTACTCGCAGAGGGAGCCGTCACGCCCAGTTGTGGCGTGCGGCGTACCAGCCCAGCTCCATCCGGGTCCTGACACCGGCCAGGTCCATCAGCACGCGTAACCGACGCTGCAGGGACCGCAAGGAGATGCCGAGCTGGTTGGCGACGACCTGATCGGTGAGCCCGGCCAGCAGCAACGCCAGGATCTTCCGGTCCAGCGTCGTCGGGGCATCCGCATCCGCTCTGCTGGCGGCATCATCGGTCAGCCCGCCCAGTGCCGAGACGCCGATCGGGTGGGCGTAACGCCACACGAGTTCGAACATCGCATCCATGGCAGCCAGCAGCCCGGTGCGGTGCAGCAGCACAACGCCGGGCTCACCATCGGGCTCAACCGTCAACGGCACAAGGCCGAGCTCGTTGTCCGCCAGCACGAGCTTGATCGGTAGCGATTCGACCACCCGCACCTCGACGCCCGAACGCAGCGACTCGATGGTCCCGGCGACCGCGCCGGGTTCGGCGAGCACCGCCCGATCGACCACGACCCGGTAACGCACCCCCTGGGCCACGAGCTGCGCCTCGGCGGAGTTGGCACCGATCGGCACGGCGACGGCAGGTGTGGTGACGAAGCTACGTACCTCTGTGCGGGCGGCGTGCTGCACCTGTGCGAACCGGTGCCGGACCGCCTCGACGCCGGTGACCACCTCGACCAGCTCGCTGATGCTGCGGCCGGCCATCGCCCGGCGATGCTCCTCGGCGAGGGTGACGAGCGCCAGCTCGGCGCTGCGCAGAGCCGCCCGCCGTTCGCTGATCAGCGCCCCGAGCGCGACCGCGGGCGGTGCCGCGGCGAATGCGCCGTCGGGGGTCGACTTCACCAGACCGCACGCCATCAGATGCGACAGCGTCGCGTCGACCACCGGTATGGGCAGGTGCAGGGCCTCGCCCAGCTCAGCGGGGTTGGCCTCGGCGCGTCCGGCGAGCATGCCATAGACGGCTTCGTCTTCGGGGCTCAGGCCCAACGCATCCAGCATCGGCGGCCGCCTTCCCTCCACCCGTCGCTGCGGGGAGAGTATGGGCCACGGTGATGGATCTTGCCCAGCCCCGGCTGGCGGGCGACAAGACGGGACGGGCCCCGGGACGTCGCCGTCCCAGGGCCCTTCGAACGGTCTCACCGGAGGCCGTACGCCCGGATGATCTCCTGCTTGATGCCGAAGCCGGCGTCGGTCGTGCCGGTGGTGCGCAGCGACACGTAGCCGCCCGGCTGCTTGGCCAGCTTGAGCTCGCCGTTCCACCAGTCGCCGGCGTCCTTGCTCAGGGTCACCTGCTGCCAGGTGGCGCCGTCGTCGTACGACACCTCCAGGGTCACCGAGGTGACGTTGCCCGTGCTGGGGCCGCCACCCGCCTGCGGGATCGGCTTGAGGCGGATCTGCTCGGTGCTGCCCGCCTTCACGTCACCGTGCAGGTCGGCGTCGAGACGGTACTCCATCTGCAGCAACGCGAACGGCTCGAAGAAGTCCGCATCGTTGGAGCTGGAGACGAAGTCCCACTCGGTGTGCGTACGAGTCGACAGCCGCCACTGGTCGGCGGGGCGGGACGCGTCCAGCACCAGGCGGTAGGGCAACGTCCCGGCCGGCACCGACCTCCACTGCAGGTCGGCCCCGAACTTGTTCTCGTACAGCAGCCGGTCGCCCTGGTAGAGCTTCAGGTTGCTCGGCACCGAACCCCAGTCCAGGTATCCGCCGTGCTCCAGCACGTCGGCCGACGGGCTCCAGGCCTGCACGTTGATGGTCATGTTGTCGCGCCAGCGGCTGTTCTGCACCGCGAATGCCCGGTTGAACGCCGGCCGGATCGCCGGGGCGAACCAGTCCAGCCGGGTGGTGGTGCCCTTGGCGTACGCGTGGCGGTTGGACACGTCCGTCCAACCACCCTGTTCGTGCGACTCGCCCCAGACCTGGTCCGGGGTGACCCACTCGGTGCGGGTGCCGGGATGCCACTCCCGCTCAGGGAAGCCGAGGGACGGCCTGAAGGTCAGGTCATTCCGGAGTCCGGAGCCCTCCATCGGCTGCGTGACGTTGTAGTAGCGAGCGTCGATCCGGGCCAGATCCTCCTGAGCCGGGTGATAGGTGAGCGCCTTGTCCGGCACCTGCCCGGAGTAGGTGCGGATCAGATCGTAGAGGTAGCTCGCGTACGGCACCTGGTTGGTGACCAGCGACAACCTGCCGGTCTTGGCCAGACCGATCAGTTGCGATCCGGCGTCGCGGTGCACGGTGCCGACCGGAATCGGCGACCGACCGACCGACTCGTTGAGCACCCCGACGCCGTCGTTGACGACCAGCAGCAGCTTCGCCCCGGCGGCCACGGCGGCGGCGGCACGATCGCTGGCGCTGACCACGTCGCTGCGGGTCACCACCACCGCCTTGCCCTTCGCGTCGAGGGTGGCGTAGTCGGCGGCCGCGCCGGTGCCCGCGTAGACCGTGGGCAGGGTCTGCCTGCCGGCGGTGAGCGTGCTGCCCGGCTGGACCGTGACGTCCACCGGCGGCAGCCCAGCGATGTCCACGCTCAGCTGCGGCTCGCCCTTGCGCCACCGGGTGACCATCGTGAACGACCCCTGGGTGACCTTCTCGGTCGGCGTGACGTAGAGGTCGTCGTACTTGATCGGCACCAGGAACCCGTCGCGGAAGCTGTCGCCGTCGGCGTACGTGACGGCGTAGTCGAGCTTGCGCTGCCGGTCCTGGCTCCGCTGCGGCGTGGCGGTGTCCAGCAGGCGCGCCTTGCGCGCGTCCAGCACCACCTCGGCTCCGGAACCGTCGAGCACGGTTTCCGGGTCCATCAGCAGGGCGAGACCGAGCGAGTCGGCCCGCTCACCCGGAACGGCCAGCGAGGAATCGACGGTGTAGGTGCCCGGCGGCATCCGCAACGTCATCTCACCCTTGATGGTGAAGAACCACGGGTCGGACACGCCGGCCTTCTTGATCACCACGAACGAGGCGGCGGGCTTGCCGTCCCGGCCGATGAGCTTGACCTTCAGGTCGTAGCGCTCGTCCTCCTTGAGCAGACCGAGCGAGGTACGCGTGACCGCGACGCCCGTGGCGGCGTCGGTGCCGACGAGGTAGCCGGTGAACTGGCCGGCGCCGGGCTTGGTCGGGTCGCCGGTGACCGGGACGGTCGCGCTGCCGCCGGCGGGCACCGTCACCGAGGGGACGCCCAGCGAGAACGGACCGTCACCGGTGATGGCGAGGTTCAGGGTTACGCCGGTGCTGCCCGAGTTGGTGAACGTCACCTGCTTGGTCACCGGGGCGTCGGTGGATTCGTGCGGCCAGTCGAAGAAGCCGAAGAAGGCCGAGCCGGTGGCCCGGACGCTCGTGCGGACGGCGGCGGCGACGTCGAGCCGGCCCGTGCCCACCTCGTACGGCGTGTACCCGGCGGCCAGGCCCTTCGCGCTGCTCATCAGCGCCTCCTTGAGCTGCGCGCCGGACCAGTCGGGGTGGCGCTGGGCCAGGATCGCGGCGGCGCCCGACACGTGCGGGGTGGCCATCGAGGTGCCGCTGATCGTCCGGTACAGGCCGCTGCCGCTGGTCATCTGCTGCGAACGCGCGGCGGTGATGTTGACCCCGGGCGCGGTGATGTCCGGCTTGAGAGCGCCGCTGCGCACCAGCGGACCGGTGCTGGAGAAGTACGCCAGACGGTCCTGCTTGTCGACCGCGCCGACGGTCAGCGCGCTGGCCGCAGCGCTGGGCGTACCGATGCTCTGCGGTCCGGCGTTGCCGGCGGCGATGACGAACAGCGTGCCGTACTGCGCGGACAGCGTGTCCACCGCGACCGCCATCGGGTCGGTCCCGTCGGACAGCGTCGGGTCGCTCAGGCTCATGCTGACCACGTCCGCTCCGGACTCGGCCGCCCATTGCATGCCGGCGAGCACCCAGGAATCCAGGCCGGAACCGCCGTTGTCGAGCACCTTGCCGACGATGAGATCCGCGCCGGGCGCGACCCCCTTGTACGCGCCGTCGGATGCCGCGCCGGTACCCACGATCGTGGAGGCGACGTGGGTGCCGTGCCCGTTGACGTCGGAGGTGTCCTCGCCTGGCACGAAGCTGACCTTGCCGTCGATCTGGCCGACCAGGTCGGGGTGGGTCGCGTCCACGCCGGTGTCCAGCACCGCGACCTTGGCCCCGTGGCCGTCGTAGCCGGCGGCCCACGCCTCGGGCGCGCCGATCTGCGGCACGCTCTCCTTGAGGGTGGCGGTGACCCGGCCGTCCAGCCAGAGCTTCCCGATCCCGCTGCTGAGCGCCGGTGCGGACCCGGCGGCGGCCGGCGCGAGGTTGGTCCAGAAGGAACGGATCTGCTTCTTGTCCACCGCCAGCGCCGCGGCGCCGACCCCCCGCAGGTCGCGAACCAGCTTCGCGCCCCGCGGCGCGACCGGCTTGACCGTGCGCGCCTTGGCCGGCGCGTAGCTGCTGATCACCGGCACGCTCGGGGTCTTGGCGTCGTCGTACCCCATCTCGATGAGATCGGTGACGTTGAACAGCCGCCGATCCAGTTTGTCGGCGGCAAGCAGCGGCATCGCCTCGTCGGGCAGGACGAACAGGTCGTCTCCGCTCTCCTGGAGGTGCACGCCGCCGGTGGCGTTGTCGGGCCGGTCGACGTCGACCGCCTCCGCGCCGTCGGCGGAGGTGGTCACCGTGACGACGTCGCCGGTGATCAAGGTGATGGTGTGCGTGGATCTGGTCGCGGCCGGGGGGGCCGCACCGGGGCTCGCCGCGATCGCGGGCGGCTGGATCGCGGCGATTCCGCCGGCGACCAGTCCCGCCGCTGTCGCCGCGGCGATCAACCGGCGCCGCGCCCGGCCAGGCGCAGAGGGCTGCAAGGGGAATGACATGCAACATGTTCTATCGCCGCCGTTGCAGCCGGGTGAATAGCTGGCGCTGGCGGAGTCGCGCACGGGCGGAACTCCGCCACCGAGTCAACGGCCGCATGCATCTACGCGCTGTGGGAGGCCCTCGAGGACGAAGTCCGCAAGACTGTCGGGCCCGTCAGGCAAGATGAGGGCATCAAGGCCACCTGGGTGCGGCAACAGTGCGACCTGGTGCGCACGGGCCGGGTGCGGCGGGAACGGGCCCGGTAGGTCGCACCGACTTCGCGCGGGCCGGCAGCGGGTATCAAACCCAATCGTCACGAGGGCGCGAGGGAGGACCGTCATGGCAGGGATCCGGCAGATCCTCTTCATTCAGGGCGGCGGCGCGGGCGCGCACGACGAATGGGACGCCAAGCTGTTCGACAGCCTGCGGCGGGAGCTCGGGGACGGCTACGAGGTCCGCTATCCGCGCATGCCCGACGAGGACGACCCGACCTACGCCAGGTGGAGCGCGGCCATCCGGCGTGAGATGACGGCCTTGGACGACGGTGCGGTCGTCGTCGGCCATTCCGTGGGCGGGACGATCCTCATCAACGCGCTCGCCGAGCGGCCGCCGGCGCCGGAGCTCACGGCGATCGTGCTGATCGCCGCTCCGTTCGTCGGTGCGGGCGGCTGGCCCGGCGACGAGTTCGAGCTGCCGCACGACCTCGGCGCGAGGCTGCCGCACGGCGTGCCGGTGCATGTGTTCCATGGACTCCAGGACGAGATTGCCCCACCGTCGCACGCTGACCTGTACGCCCGCGCCATACCGCAGGCACAGCTGCACCGGCTGCCTGGGCGCGATCACCAGCTGGACAATGACCTCAGCGAGGTGGCGAAGACGATTGGTCCTGGCGACCTCGGACCCGTCACTCAGGGATAGCGAAGAGCCCGCAGCCCTCCCGATCGGCAGCCACGGCTTCGGCGCTCGGTTTCCTGCACACGAGGTCACGCCGCTGCCGCACTCAGCGCCGCCGGACACCAATCCTCAGTGGAAGGCCACGTTGTACAGGCGTGCCTTGTAGAACTCCGCGCCGTACGACAGGGAGCGGGTGAACGACCTCACCCCTGACGCGTCGAAGAACTGCACCGTCGGGCTGACCCAGTTCCGGGTGTCCCCGTGGTAGGTCGCCCCGGTGGCCTGTACCCAGAACCGCTCGCCCGAACTGTGCTGCGAGTACGACTTCACCGAGTTGTCGGCATAGGCCTGCGTCACGGCGTACGTGGTCTTGTCGATGGTCATGACCTTGCTGCCGTCCGTGGCCAGCATGAGGTTGCTGTGGGAGTAGCTGGCGTCCAGGCTATGTCCCAGATGGGCGCCGATCGAGATCGACCGGGACAACGACAGCCGTGTGCTGCGGTACGTCCCGGACACGGTGTAGACCCGGGCGTAGTCCTGGCCGATCGCCCACAACATTCCGGAGACGTCGTCCCACCAGACGCCATGGGCGCCTGGGAAGGAGATCGTCTGCACCAGCGCAAGTGTGCTCGGGTCGCTCACCGCGGTCGGGCCGTAGAGATAGAGGTATCCGCCGGAGGACGCCACCACGATCGCCCCGATGTTCGGGATGCGCTCGATCGCGTGGGGATTGTTCCCCGGCGTGGCGTACCAGAGCAGGTCGTTGAGCTCCTGCGCCGCCTCGGTGGTCTTGTTGACGATGCCGACCTTGCCGCCGGACGCGGTGACCAGGGCGACCACGCCGAACGCCGAGGTGTTGCGGAACTTGACGTCCGACAGGTTCGACCACCCGTTCGCGGTGCCCGGGCTGAAGCTCCACGTCAGCGTAGAGGTGCTCCACGCGGAGCTGGACGGGTAGATCTGGATCTGATTGTGGTACTGCTCGCAGACGGCCACGTCATAGGTGGCGTAGGCCTGCGCGGGCGCCTCGCCGAGCAGGGCGGCCGCCGGAGCGGCTGCCGCAGCTGCGGCCGCGGCCTTGAAGATCGTTCTTCTACGCAAGGCATCCTCCACGTGACGTCCTGAATGGACCGAGCGGGAACGATGCTACTCGCGCCAATCGACGACGGTAGCTACCTCGCGGCGTGGCCTGGCAGGCCACCACGACGTGGAAGGCCAGCACCAACCCCAACGTCTCATCGAAGATGCGCCGGGTCCTGGACCTCTACCGGCGAGAGACGGCCGCGACGCTGTGCCGGCCAGGGATGCTCCGGCCGGCACAGCGCCACCGGTTAGCCTTGGCGCGTCGTAAAAATCGCGGCGGCCCCGACCGGCAGGCGGTAGGCGTAGGTCGTGTCTCCCCACGGCACGTCGAACGTGGCGACCGAGCGGCCCGAGTTGTACACGACGAGAAGCTGCGTGCCGTCGTGCAACACGGCCGTCTTGCGCTGGACGCCGCTGTCCGAGCCTGCCGCCACGCTCGCCGGGCCGGCGGGCCCGAGCACGTTCAGCTCGTGGATCGACCACCAGTTGCCGGCATCGCCCTGGTTCACCACGCGGATGTAGCGGCCGGTGACCTGCGGAATGAGGATCTTGGCCACCGGGCTGCCCGGTCCGGTCGCGATCGGCTGGCCCCAGTTCGTGCCGTCGTTGGACACAAAGAGCTCGTACCCCCGCGGGGAGTCGCCGCTGCTTCCAGTGGTGTCCAGGACGACCTGGTTGAACGTCTGCTCCGAGCCGAGGTCGACCTGGAACCAGTCACCGGGCCCCATGCCGCGGCCGGTGCTCCACCGCGTGGCTGGGTCGCCGTCGATCGCCCGGTCAGGTGGTTCGGTGGCATTGCTCGCCGATGCCGACACCGTCCACGCGGCGCGCGGCAACGGCACTGCGGCCGTCGGAGGGGTGAGCGACGCGCCGGCGGGGAGCGTGTAGCCGAGCCACTGGTCGCCGACCCGCACCTGAGCCTGGTGCGCCAGCAGTCCAGCGTCGTAGCTGATCAGCGCTCGCGTCCCGTCGGGGTTCTCGAGCGGAACATCAACCGTGCCGATCGCGGCTGGGTCCACCTCGCCATGCTGGGTACCGGTCCAGGTGAACGTGGCTGCCGCCCCGCCAGGGAGGCGGTAGGTGAACCACTTGTTGCCCCACTGCACGTGGAACGTTTTTTGGCTGTCCGCGGAGTTGAACGCGACCAGCGCCGTGGAGCCATCGCGGTTGACGAAGGCGACGTCTTGCACGTCACCGGCTCCAAGTGAGTTGGACGCCACCCGGCGGGCACCCGGACGCACGAACTTGCTGGCGTGACCGAGCGCCCAGTAGTCGACGGTCTTGGTGTACGACCATTGACCTGCCGCGTCCTGCGCGACCGTCACCACGCCGCGGCAGGTCAGGCAGCCGCCGTTGGTCGGTCCGTTGTTCTGATCCAGCGCCATGTTCCAGCGGATGACACCCCTTGCCCAGTCACGGGTGCTGTTGATGACCAGGCCCAGTGCCGCGGCGAAAGCCGCCTGCTCGTCGCCCTCCCACGTGCCGCCCGAACACTCCGTGTGCCACGCCGGCTTGTTGGGGTAGTCGTTGTGCGACACAGCCTGGGCTCGCACGTCGCCGCCGTAGCAGTGCCAGGCCGTGCCGGCCACGAAGCCGGTCGCGGCCGGGTCGGCGTACATGGTCTCGGGATAGCTGACGACATCCCAGTTGTGGTCGTAACCAAGGATCCCGGTATGCAGCTTGCGGTCGCGTAGTGCCGGTCCGAGGTAGTTCTTGATCAGGTTGTTCTGCTGCTCGGCGCTGAGCGACATGCCCGGATAGCCGGAGGGCACGTAGAGCGGCTCGTTCTGGGGGGTGATGTAGCGGACCGGAACCCCCGCCTGCGCGTAGCCTTCGAGGAACTTCGCGAAGTAGTCGGCCAGCGGCTGGTAGGCATCCGGCTTGAGCGTCCCGCCGATCATCGAGTCGCTGGTCTTCATCCAGCCTGGCGGGCTCCACGGCGACGCCATCACCGTCAGCTCCGGGTTGAGCTGACGGGCTTGCTTGAGCAGCGGGATGATGTATGCCCGGTCGTGGTCGATGGAGATACGGGCGAGCGTCGGATCGCTCTGACCCGCTGGCATGTCGTCGTACGAGTAGTTTCCGTTCACCGCGAAGTCGCTGGAGCCCATCGGCTGACGCAGGAAGCTCAAGCCGATGCCCTGGCGGCTGAACAGGTCACGCATCGCCGCGTCGCGCTGTGCGCCGTCGAGGCGGGTGCCGACGAGCCAGGCGGAGGAGTCGGTGAACGACGCCCCGAAGCCGGTGATCTCCTGATATCGGCGCTGGCTGTCGACGGTGATTGTCGGTCCCTGCGGGGCCTGCCCGCGGTGCCACGACACGTCGGATCGGCGCGACAGGTAGGTCTTGGTGCCGAGGTCGGTGAGAAACACCGAAACCCCCGCCGGCGCGCTCGCTGCGGCGGGCGCCTCGGCCGGACAAAGCACGAGTAGGGACAGTGCAGTGGCCAGCCCGACGCGTAGCCCTCTTCGTGACACCTCGTGATCCCTTCGTTGCACGGCTCCGCAGCGTCTCGAACCGGGAACGTTTCGGGCGCAGCGCGAGGATTCGGGACTTCATTCAGGTCTAGAATTATTTACACATTTGGCTTAAGGCAGCGTCAAGGGCCCTGGTAGGTCAACCTCGAGGTGGTCCAGCGCATGTACCTGACCATCGATGGTCCCGGCGAGACGGGGCCAGGGCATTCCGCCAAGCTGTCAGCGACGCCGATGGTCGTTTCCTTGGTGCCGATGGCGCGTTGACCAGCTTGGGGGATCGTCCACCATGAGGGACTCCTGATGGTTCGTCCGATGACCCGATGCCGGCCGTCGCGTCACCGTCCCCCGGGTAGCGGCGCGCAGGGATGGAGCAGTGAGGCGGGTGCCGAGACGTCTGCTGGATGGCCGCTACCAGTCCGAGGAGCTGCTGGGCAGCGGCGGCATGGGTGAGGTGTGGCGCGGCCGCGACCTGCGCCTGGATCGCCCGGTGGCGATCAAGGTGCTCGCCGCGGCCGGCCTGAAGGAGCCGATGGCCGCGGAACGCTTCGACCGCGAGGCCCGTGCAGCGGCCGGGCTGACGCATCCGCACATCGTCGCTGTCTACGACTTCGGCACCGAGGAGAACGACTCCTACCTGATAATGGAACTGGTGGAGGGGCGGACCGTGTCCGCACTGATCGCCGACGGTCCGCTCACCGTCCTGCAGGCGTTGTCGATCGCCGTGCAGACCTGCGACGGGATCGCCGCCGCGCACGCGGCCGGGGTGGTGCACCGTGACGTGAAGCCAGGCAACCTGATCGTCACCGCCACCGGCACAGTGAAGATCTGCGACTTCGGCATCGCCTGCCTTCCTTGGGCAAAGGGGGAGAACGCCCTCACCGAGCCGGCGGCCAAGCTCGGTACCAGTTCGTACATGTCTCCCGAGCAGGCTCTCGGCCAGCCGGTTGACCACCGCACCGACCTGTACGGGCTGGGCTGCACCCTCTACGCCATGCTCGCCGGCCGGCCGCCGTTCGTCGGCGAGTCGCTCAGCGTGCTGCATCAGCACGTCAACGAGCCACCCCGGCCGCTGCGCGGGCGCCGGCCCGACGTACCGGCCGAGCTGGACGCCCTGGCCACCGAACTGCTGGCCAAAGATCCCGCCGACCGGCCGTCCGACGCGGCCGAAGTCCGGGACCGCCTCGCAGCCCTGCTGCCCCGGGCCGGCACGCCGGTTCCCCTCGTGTCGGTCACGCCGGCGGACCCGGGCCGGCCGGGACGGTCCACGCCGGTGATCGCCCTTCCGCCCAGACCACACGCAGTCGGCCCGGCACGCCCCAGGCCTGGCCATCGCCTGGCACGGCATTGGCGCGACGCGCTGCTGGCGGCGGCCCTGCTCGGCGTCGCGCTGCTCGCCCTGACCGGCGTCACGCTGCTCGACCGCGACGACCACACGTCGATCGCGGGATCGACCACGCCGCCGGCATCGGCCACCACCGCCGTGGCGCCCCGCGTGCCGGCTGTGCCGCTCACCGTCGCGCCCGCCACGCCGACGCTGCAAGCCGTCGCGTCCGCCTCCCGCAATCCGGCCAGCCCGACACCGAGCCCTCGGGCCACCTCCCGTAGGCCGAGCCCCACTCCACCCGCTGACCCGATCGCCGGCATGCGCCAGTCGATCCGGAAGCAGGTGGAGGCCGGCTTGAACCCAGATGCCGCGAGGGACCTGCACGCCAAGGTGGACGCGATCGCGAAGGAGATTGCCGAGAGCGACCCGGACCAGGCCGAGGACCAGCTCAAGAAGCTGCGCGAGAAGCTCGGCGAGCTGCGACGCGACGGCAAGCTCACCACCGACGGCTACGACGCCTTGACGGCCGACGCCGACCGGATCGCCGCTGACCTGCGGTAAAGACGTGGGGCCTCCGCGGGCCAACTGATCCTCGCGCCGCCTCCAGGCGGCGGGGGTACGCCGGGACTGGTCGGCACCGGGGAGGTGTCGGTCGGCTCGACGGTGCGTGACTGGCTGTGTTCGAGCGGCGCCCGAGCCGCCGCGCGCATCGCGGCTACCTGTTGAGGATGACCTGGCTGTGGGAGGTGTGGCAATCAGCCGTGACTGTCTCCCCGTGACCGGCGGAAGTAGGAGACCGTCGTCACGGCGAGCAGCACCGCGCCAACAAAGAAATAGGTGTTAATCCCAAGGCCGGCCCAGAGCTCAGCCGTGGAGATGTCTTCCGCCCCCACAAAGCCGCCTCGGCGGATGCCGGTAACCATCAGCAGGTTTTCGACCATCCCGGGAACCCCTCGGACGACGAGTAGCGCGCTGCCAAACCACAGCGGCGTGAGGAGCACCCACCGAGGGACGCGTCGCCCCCATGGCCGGACGGTGGCTACAACGACAGCCGCCCCGACGGCCGACATGAGGATGAGAGCGATGTTGAAGATCACGTACGCCCTGAGGCCCCAAGCTCCGTCGCCGGTCGGATCCTCACCGGGGAGGAACACCGCTACCACGTGGGACACGACGAAAAAGATCAGCCATGCGAACGTGCCGTACGCCCAACGAGGGCTGCCGTGAACTCTCACACCACCAAGATCGCCGCCTCGGGCACCATGACGCCTCCCATCCTGAGGGGATTCATTTCCCGCACTAGAGGGAGGCTCGAACTCTCGGGCACACCCAACCCGGCACGACCGCGACCAGTGGCATACGCCCCGAAACTGACTCGGGGGGCCACCGGAGAGCCCGCGGGGCTGCCGGTTGCGTGTTCCTCAGGCCTGGCGCCGCATGCGGTAGTGCAGCCGAACTGCGGGGATGTTCCAGAGCTTGAGGCTGTGATCGGCCCGGACGTCACCGTCCTCGTCGACATACAAATGGAAGTGTTCGTTCAGTGGGACACGACGTGCGCTGAGCGTTTCGTCATACCGCTCCAGCACGAGATATGCGCCGTTGGCGCCGAACCCTCCGATCGGGGAGTGCAGATGGAAGCTGCCGTCCGGGCCGGCGGAGGGCTTGAGGAAGACCTGCAACGAGCCCAGCGGCAGAGGAAACACGACGCGGACACTGGGCTGCCCGTTGCCGGGAAGGGTCCTGACGCCATACAGGCCGCTGTAGGTCACGTGGCCTGTCTTGCGCATGTTGCGGAGCCAGGCCGAGCCGACGACCTCGCCGTCCGCGTCGTGGATGTGGACCACCTTGCTGGTCATGCCAAACGACGCATCGAGCGGTCGCATCGGCAAGCAGGCCTGCTGCAGCCGTTCGCTGAGCAGGGCCGTGATAGCCCGACCGAATGGCCAGGCAAGGGCGGACCACTCCGACCACAGATCCAGGTGCCACCGGGAGGCGTGCTCGTAGAAGTCGGCGATCCGTGGGTCCACGTCGGCGGGATCGAAACCCTCGCCGCCGAGCGCGGCGAATGAGGTTAGCAGCCCGTGATCGGGGCCCGTGCTCAGCGAGCCGCCGAGATCGGTGGCCGTTCGCTCCACCCAGTCATGCCCGACGATGTCGCGCCCCGCGCTCGGGCCGATCAACCAGCTGACCGAGTTTCGCGGGAGGCGCCGGCTGGAGACCCGCATCAGGGCGCGGCCGAGGAGGTCGATCGGATGCCGGCACAACACCGGATGGGTCAGCGACGGCAGCATCTCCTGGGGGGCGGTCACGGGCAGAAGGTACACGCAGCCGCCGATTCACCGTCACCCACCGGACGCCCCAGCCGCACAGAGATCGGATCCTCTCAATCTCACCTGAGCAGACACACCGCTGGTCTTCGCGGCAGATCGACGCATTTACCTACCCGATCGCCAGGGATTTCGGCATGAACAGCTTCGGATCACCATCGATACCACCGAATCAGTTGATGTTCAGCGATCCCGCACCAGCACGGCGGCTGACGCGGCTCGAGAATGAGGCCGGCAGCGGCCTGCCGTTCGTCACCCTCACCACTCGGCTCCGCATCGTCGGCGCAACCATCGAAGAGGCCGGCTAACCGATGTCCTTCCTTCTTGTCAGCCCCGTCCTCGTCGGTCTGGCCGCCGGATACCTCACCGGCGGCCGGCCACGCCGGCTGGCCCACCAGCGTTTGCGGGGCCTCTGGCTGTTGTACGCAGCCGCGGTCGGACAACTGCTGAGCCACGTACCGCCGGGCTCCCGACTGCTCAGCGACCCCGCCCAGCGATGGCTGACCGCCCTGGTGTTCGCCACCGTCGGCGTCGCGTTGCTGATCAACCTCCCCCACCTGCCCGGGCCGGCCCGCGCCGGCGTCGGTATCGCCCTCGCCGGCGCCGCGTTGACGCGGCAACGATCCTGCCGAACGGACACATGCCGGTAGCAGCGGCCGCACTACGCGACATCGGCGCCGCCCCTACCAGCACCACATTGGATCCCCACCATTCGGTCGGCACCGCAACGACTCGACTCGCCATACTCGGCGACATCCTGCCCGTGCCGTGGCTGAACGTGGTCATCAGCGTCGGCGACATCGTTCTCATGTCGGGTATCGCCCTGCTCGTCGCGGCCCTCATGCACCGGGCCATCCCGGACCACCCTCAACTGACGGCCGCCGAGAGGGACGGCCTCTGCAATCGCAACGCCGCAGTTCGATGCGTACGCCGTTGAATGCCCGCCCGAGCGCAGCCACGGCGTGCCCGAAAACCACCTGGCGGTGCACGGCATTCGCAGTCACCGTCCGTGATGCGTGCTCAGTGGCAACCCGGATGCCGCGTAGCCTGAGGTTCGTTAGCTTGCCCCCATGACGACCACGTCGAACGAAGAACTGATCCAGGCGGCGCGGGCCGTGCTCAATCCTCACGTTGTGGGTGATCGTCTCTTCGGGGACGTGGGAGCGGCGTTGGTCACCAGCAACGGCAACCGGTACACGGGAGTCTGCATCGATACCGGTTCGGGTACGGGCTTCTGCGCGGAACACAGCGCCATCGCCGCCATGGTCACCGCCGGCGAGTACCAGATCGCGAGAATCGTGGCCGTCTGGCGAGATGACGAAGGTGCTCTGTACGTACTGCCGCCGTGTGGGCGCTGCCGCGAGTTCATCCGCCAGATCGACCACGGCAACATCAACACAGAAGTGATCCTCGGCCGAAACAGGTCGGCCACACTGAGGGAACTGCTGCCCGTCAACGAGTGGCCTGACCCCCTCGACTGACAAGCAATGGCCTTGCTGTTAATACGGCAGCCCGGGTTCGTCATGTAGCTGGCCCGGCGATGAGTTCCGGCGACTTCGCGCTGGCCGGCGTGTCTGCGGGCATGGAGACGGCCGCCGGTTGATCATGCACTATCTGTGGGGATAAGTGAAGATCGAGCACCGTCAAGACGTCACTCGACGTGTAGCCCCTGCCCCCGAAACCTCCGAGGCTCGGGTAGGGCCTCGGTGGCGCCTACGGGATCACTCCGCCAGCGCCACCGAGGACTGGGCCGAGGCGGCAGCTATTGACGCTCGCGTCCGCTGCGTACCATCTGGTACATGGACTATGCGGAGACGATCACCACCACGGCAGGGACCGGGCCCACCTGGGCGGCACTGGCGAACGTGACGAGCTATCCCCGGTGGACGACGTCTATGTCGAATGTCGAGCCGCTCGACGGGCCGTCCCTGGACGTGGGCAACCGGTTCCGCATCCGCCAGCCCGGCCTGCCGACGACGGTGTGGCGGGTCTGCGAGCTGCGACCGGGTGCGTCGTTCGCCTGGGACGCGCACGCGCCCGGGGTGCACACCGTCGCCTACCACCGGGTGGACGGCCAGTCCGACGGGACGACCCGGATCAGCATCGGCATCCGGCAGACCGGCGCCCTCGCCTGGCTGGTCGCGCTGCTGACCGCGGCGCGGACGCGACGGTACCTGCGAATGGAGGCGGCCGGACTCAGGGCGGCCGCCGAGGCGGGTGCCGCGCCGTCGCCGTCCCCGGCCGGCGAGGCGGGTGCCGTGACGGCGATGGACGACGGAGCGGCCTCCACCGATGGCAGGTGACGCCCGGGAGGCACTGCTCGACCGGTGCGTCAGCTTCCTGAAGGAGGGCGGGTTCAGCCAGCTCAGCCTCCGCGAGATAGCCTCCGGTACGGGCACCAGCCACCGCATGCTGATCTATCACTTCGGCAGCCGGGAGGGCCTGCTCACGGAGGTCGTCCGGCGGGTCGAGGCCGAGCAGCGCGCCGCGCTCGCGGCCCTCGCCACGGAGCTCGATGATCCGGTCGAGGTGAGCCGCCGGTTCTGGCGGCACCTGGCCGACCCGGCCCTGGCGCCGGCGGAACGGCTGTTCTTCGAGATCTACGCGCACGCGCTGTTCGACCGATCCTGGACCAAGTCCTTCCGCGCCTCGGTCATCGCCGCCTGGGCGGGCCCTGTCGAGGAGCTGTTCGCTCAGCTCGGCTGGGATCGCCCGGAGGCCCGCCGGCGGGCCCGGTTGAGCCTCGCCGCGACCCGTGGCCTGCTGCTGGACCTGCTGATCACCGGCGACCGGGACGTCCTGGACGCCGCCGCCGACCTGTTCGCGCAGCTCGTCACGGCACCGCCACCGGCAGGGGCGTGTGCTGCTGGAGGCGTCTCGATATCGCCATGCGCGGCGGAGCGGTCACCCGTCCGAGCCAGGGGGGTGCGGACGGACGTCGTCGAGGTGCTGGAAGCGCGCATCTGACCTGCCCTCGGATCGCCGGATGCGGGCACCGCAAGGACCGACGTGCCTCCGCGCGCTGGCCCGGCCCTGCTCTGCCAATCCGAGAGCTCATATAGTCACGGGGTGAACATGGAGCAGGTCCGGCAGGCGTACGCGTCCGTCGCGGAGCTCTACATCGGGCTGTTCGGTACAAGCCAGCAGGTGCACGCCGACGACCTCGCCTTTATCGGGCGGCATCTGGCGGGCCGACCTGGCACGGTGCTCGATCTGGGCTGCGGTCCTGGCCATATCACCGATTACCTTCGCTCGCTGGGCGTCAACGCAACGGGAATCGACATGGTCCCCGAGTTCATCGCCCATGCGCAGGCAGCCCACCCGAGCGGTAGCTACCAGCTCGGGTCGATGGAAAATCTCGCCGTCGCCAACCACTCCATCACCGGCATCCTGGCCTGGGGCTCGTTGATCCATCTGCCGCCGCAAGATCTCGACGGCGTGCTCGCTGAGTTCCGGCGAGTCATGGCCCCGGCCGGGACGTTGGTGCTTGGTGTCTTCGTGGGTGACGAGGTCGCCGCCTTCGACCACAAGGTCGTGACCGCCTATCGCTGGCCCGTTGACGAGTTCTCCGAGCGGCTGAGGCGAGCCGGCTTCACGGAAGTCGAGCGTCTGCAGCGGCCCAGCGACGGCACCAATCGGCCACACGCCGCCATCGCGGCAATCGCGACAGACGGGTGAGCTGAGCCGGCGAGCCTCCCTGCACTCACATCGCCACCTGCATACAGCGGCGCGGCTGGGCCGTCGAGCCGGACGCACCCGCCCTCACTGCGCCGTCTGATCAGCGGAAGACGAGCGCCGGGACGGGAACCCCGGATACGACGGCCCGGGGGCGGCCTGCCCCGGGCCGCCGCCGCTTCGCCGATGCCCGGCCGGCATCCTCGCGGCGACCGGATCTGGTGATCGGCGCAGGGCCTACGCCGGACCTGTTCCGGCGCCCGGGGTGCGCCGCCACCAATCGCGGCGGCGCACCCCGGCAGGGCGGTCATTGAGTTGCGCACATCGCGAGCAGCTCGTCGACCTCCCCGACGGTGGGGGCGGTCGCGGGCCCGTGGCGCGTGACGGCCAGCGCCGCGGCGGCGTTGGCGCGCCGAACGGCCTGGACCGGGTCGAGACCGCCCACGAGGGCCGCGATGAAGGCGCCCACGTGGGCGTCCCCGGCGCCGTTGGTGTCCACGGCGGTCACCGGGAAGGCTGGCACCCGCACCGACCGGTTGTTCGTGGCGAGGACGGCGCCCTGCGGCCCGGTGCGGACCACCACGCCGGCGCGCCCGGTGCGCGTCGCCAGGGACGCCGCGGCCGTTTCCGGATCGGCGTGATCGGTGAGTATCCGCGCCTCCCGTTCGTTGCAACTCCACCAGTCGGCACGTTTCCACGCGGATTCGAGGACGGGCCGGGGTATCTCGGCGACCAGCGGACCGGGGTCGACGACGACGGTGACCTCCGGGGCGAGCGTCGGCAGCCAGGCCGCCAGGGCCTGGCCGTTGGTCGGGTAGGCCAGGCTGTAACCGGAGATGTACACGACGTCGCCGGGGCGCAGGTCGATCCGGGCCAGGTCCGCCGATCCGAGGCGCGCCTCCGCGCCGACGCTGGTGGCGAACGTGCGCTCTCCGGTCGGGTCGATCAGCGCGACGCTGAACCCGGTGTCGACGTCCCGTAGCGCCGGCTGCACGAGTTCGACGCCGGCCTGGGTCAGCTGCTCGCGGGCGAGGTCGGCGAAAGGTCCGCTGCCGTGCACCCCCGCGTACGCCACGGGAAGGCCCTGGCGTGCGGCGCTCACCATGACGTTGAGCCCGCCCCCGGCGGTGATCCGGCTGCCGGAGGCGAGCACGTCCCCGCCGGACTCGGGCAGCCGTGGCAGGTACATCACCACGTCGATGACGACGTTGCCGGTGTGCACCAGCCGGGCCGGCCGCGCGGTCACGGCCGTGCCTCCGCGACGGTCCGGCCGCCGGCCGGCGTCTTCCCCTCGGGCCGGGCGCGTCCTGGGTCGTCGCCGCGCCGGCCGCCTACTGCGGCGAGCAGCAGGTACAGGGCACCAGCGACGACGAAGGCCGCGATCCAACCGAGGCCGTTCGTGCCGAGCCAGGAGTTCGCGAGCGGGCCGCTGAACCAGACGTCGTCCGCCGAGGTCGAGGCCGTGGTGAAGAGCAGACCGAAGACGGTGCCGGCCAGCCACGGCAGCACGGCTGCCCAGCGGATTCCGCCCTGGTACCAGTAGACGCTGGTACGGGTGGTGTCCATCAGTCCACGCGGGTCGTACTCGCGACGGAAGAGCATGTCGGCCAGGAAGACCGCGACCCACGCGGTGATCGGTACGGCGAGCAGCGAGATGAAGGTGATGAACGGTCCGTAGAAGTTTCCGGCGATCAGCATGAAGTAGATTCCACCGGCCAGCGTGAGCACGATGTCCAGGCCCACGGCCACCACCCGGCGGGTCCTGATACCGAGGGTGATCATAGTCAGGCCGGCGGAGTAGACCGAGAGGTTGTTGGACAGCAGCAGTCCGCCGAACGCGGTGAGCAGGTACGGCACCGCCATCCAGGACGGAAGCATCACCTGGATCGCCGAGACGGGGTCGCTGGCGGAGGCCAGGTGGCCATCGCCGGCCGAGAGCAGGCCACCCAACCCGATGAGCAGGAACAGCGGGATTCCGGCGCCGGTCGAGGCTGCCGCGACGATCCGTCCGCCCGGTACGTCGCGGTGCTGGTAGCGGGCCATGTCGGCACCGGCGTTCGCCCACCCGATCCCGGTGCCGGCGGCGATCACGCCGATCCCGGCGATGACGACGCTCAGCGGTGCGGCCGGGGCGTCGAGCACGGCCTGCCAATCCACCCGCGTGATCAGGAACGCGGCGACCAGGATGTTCAACGCGCCGAAGACGTAGGTCGCCCACTGCTGGATCCAGACCAGCGTGGCGTGCCCCAGGCCCGAGACGACCAGGGTGGCCGCCACGAAGGCAAGCAGGCAGATCACCGTCAGCACCGGGTTCGCCGTGAGCCCGAACGCAATGTTCAGCAGCGCCAGCAGCGCATACGCGGCGGTGGTCGTGTTGACCGTCTCCCAGCCGACCCGGGACAGCCACGAGACCACCGTCGGCCCGTGGTTGCCGCGGGGTCCGAAGACCGCGCGGGACAGCGTCATGCTGGGTGCGCCGCCCCGCTTCCCGGCCACGCTAATCAGGCCGACAAGGGCGAAGGAGCCGAAGGAGCCGATCGCGGCGACCAGCAGCGCCTGCCAGATGTTCATGCCGCGCAGCGCGACCAGGGTGGCACCGAGCGGCAGTCCCAGGATGGAGATGTTGGCCGCGAACCAGACCCAGAAGAGCTGGCCCGGTCGGCCCGTACGCTCGGCGGGGGGCACGGGTTCGATGCCTCTGGTCTCGATGGCACCGACCCGGTTGGCGTCGGCCGGGATCGTGCCGGCCGGTTTGGTCGTGGACATCGTCGTCCTGCCTTTCCCTGCGTACCGGCGTCAGCGGGGCTGACGGAGGGCGAGCAGGCGTGTCGCCATTTCTGGCAGTAGGAGGTGGTTGGTTTTCTCGATCGTTTGGAGCGCGGTGTCCGGGAATGCTTCGGCACCGTGGCCGGCGCCGGCGATGGCGCCGACCATGGCGGCGATCGTGTCGGTGTCGCCGCCGAGCCCCGCGGCCAGCAGGCAGGCCTGCCATGGGTCGTCGGGGTGCACGGCGAGGACCGCGAAAGCGGCCGGAACGGACTCCTGGGTTGCCACACTCGTCCCGACGAGGCGGTAGATCAGGTCGGCGGCCGCCTCCGGCGTCCGACCCGCGACCAGGTCGGTGGCCCAGGCGATCCGGGCCGAGATGTCGGCCGCCGCGACCCAGTTGCCGCGACCCGCGGCGAGTTGCGCCGCCCGTACGGCGGTCGTGGTCGCGGTCGCGGTGTCCGCGCCGTCCAGGCCGGCGCTGACCGCGGCGGCGACGGCGGCGGCGCCGGCCAGGGCGACGCCGGTGTTGTGGGTGACCCAGCTGGCCTCGACGACCCGGTCGACGAGCCGATCCAGGTCGGTTGCGGGTACGGCGACTCCGACCGGGGCGATCCGCATCGCCGCCCCGTTGGTGGTGCCGAACCGGCCGGCTTCCTCGAGCGGGCGGCCGGCGGCCACGGCCGCGACCGCGGCCCTGGTCGACGGGCCGAGGAGGTCCAGCGAGCCGCGTCGGCGCATGTCGTCCTCCCAGGCGAGCAGTTCCCGGGCGAGGCGATGCCCGTCGATGTGGCCTCGGCCGTCGAGAAGCAGCCGCCCGAGCAGGAGTGCCTGTTCTGTGTCGTCGGTCACCGTGCCGGCGGGCATTCCGGGCGCGATCGGCTGGTCCGCGGGCCCCGGCTCGAAGCCAGCCATCCGGCCGTAGCGGGCGACGATCTGTTCTCGCGGCATGGACTGGGTCGGCATGCCGAGTGCGTCTCCGACGGCGAGCCCGGTGAGGGCCGCGACGGCCCGCGATTCGATCGTCGCGGGCCGGGCCGGGGTCGGCGCGCTCATTCCGACGCCTCCCCGAAGCGCAGGTGCAGCCGGAACCGATCGGGGTCCAGCAGGCTCTCCACGTGCTCGACGAACTCACCGCGCGCGTCCCGGCTCAGCCGGCGGGTGTGCAGGAAGAGCTTGCCGGCGGCGCAGCCGAGCAACTGTGCGTCTGCCTGCGTAACCTGGGCCAGCTCCACCCACTCCTCGCCCTGTGTCGGAACGAGGCCGGCCGAGCGCAGCGCCGTGTAGAGGGATCCGGTGAGACCGCGCTCGGGCAGCTCGCGCAACGGGCCGACGGCCGGGATCCGGCTCCGCTCGATCGAGATCGCTGGGCCTCCGTCGAGCGACCGGAGCCGGTCGACCGCGACGCATTCGGCGGCCGGCAGGTCGAACCGCTCCGCCAGCTCGGGTTCGTGGACCAGCTCGAGGCGCAGGACGCGTACGGTTGTCGAGACGCCCTGCTCCGCCAGGGCCCGGGACCAGCCCAGCCGGTCGTCGATTGCCCGGCCGTCGAACGTGACGAACGAGCCCTTGCCGGAGCGGGTTTCGATCAGCCCGCGCCGGCTGAGTTCGGTGAGGGCCTGGCGGACAGTGTTCCGGCTCACATCGAACCGGGTCGCGAGCGTGTGCTCGCCGGGCAACTGGGTGCCGTGGGCGAGCCGGCCTCCTCGGATCTCCCGGGCGAGTTGCTCGGCGACCCGCTCGTGTTTGAGCTTGAGCACCTGTCCAAACATGTTCAGAACGCTACCTCTGACCTGCGCGTTCGACAACAAACAAGATCGCTTTCGCCGGTACGACGTCGACCTGCCCGATACACACCAGCCGGTCACCGCGGCGACCGACGCCGTTGCATTGGCGGACCGTGGGGCGCGTTGAACCCGTGTCGGGGTCGACGTCAGATAGCTCCCCGCCGATCACGACGAAACGCTGGTCGGCGAGGCTCGACGGCGTGAAACGCGGCACGGAGACCGGTCGACCATGCCCTGCCACCTGGGCAGACGTGTCGTCGTTGGTCGCTCACGGTCGGCCTCCGACGGCTTGCTGACGGCCTGGACGTGTCCTGGTCATCGATCATCTGCCCGCTCGGCGCTGGGTTCGATGGCGATGCACGGCGTCGTGGTTGCCGCACCGGGCCGAGCAGTATTCACGACGCCCGTTGCGGCTGGTGTCGAGGAATACCGTCACGCATGTCGACCGGGCGCAGACGCCCAGACGCCGCCCTTCCGCCTCAACCGCGAAGATCGCCAGACCGCCGGCCGTGACCGCTCGGACGCGGCCGACGACATCATCGTCCTCGGGCGTGAAGTGCAGGTGCGGACGCAGCCCGTCGTGGGTGGTCAGGAAAACCCCGGCAGTCCCGTCGCCCAGCAGCGCGTTGATCGCCGCACAGCGCTCGTCGGTCCCGCGCGCCTCGAACACGCCTCGCAGCCGCACACCCCACACCCGCAGCACCTCCGCCTGCCGGGTCGTGAGCGACGGTCGGCGGATCTCATGCCTGCAAAGGACCGCCTCGATCTCACCCGCCCCGACTCCGCTCATGCCGGGCCGGCCCTCGACCACGAGGTTGGCGAGATCGGCGGCGAGACGGGCCCCGGTCATGTTGTCATGGTTGAACTGCACTGACCCATTGCAACACAGTCGTTGACATGCATCTCGTCGTCATGGCGGTCGCCCCGATCGTGCTGCTGCTCGGTCTCGGCACAGTGCTGCGCCGGCGGCTGGTGACCGACCCGGGATTCTGGCGCGGCATCGAGTGGATGAGCTACCGCGTCTTCACGCCCGCGCTGTTCGTCACCTCGATCGGGGCGACCGACCTGGCCGCGGCCTCGCCGGCGGCATTGCTGCCCAGCCTGGCCGTCCCGGTCGTCGTCGTCTCCGTGCTCGTCATCGCGCTGCGTCGCCCGCTCCGCGCGAACGGCCCGCAACTGACCTCGCTGGTCCAAGGCAGCATCCGCCTCAACACCTACATCGGGCTCGTGTTCGCCTCCGCCGCCTACGGCCCGGAAGGAGTTGCCACTTTCGCCCTGGCCGCCGCCGTCATGGTCCCGCTCGTCAACGTCATATCGGTGAGCGTCCTGTCACGACACGGCAGCCGGGACGACCGTGACCGGCCAAGGCTCTGGCGCGAACTTCCCGGCAACCCCCTCATCCAGGGCTGCGCGGCCGGCCTCGCCCTGAACCTGCTCCACCTCAGACTGCCCGCGTTCCTGGCCACCACCCTCGACATGCTCGCCGCCCCCGCGCTGGTGTGCGGAACGCTGGCAGCAGGTGCGGCGATCACCTTCCGCCCGCGGCGGCGCGATGTCGTCGACATCCTCTCGGCATCCGCCCTCAAGCTCGTCGCCCTGCCCCTCGCGGCGGTCGCCATCGCCACAGCCCTCGGGGTCAGCGGCGCGACGCTCACCAGCATCGCGATCATCTGCGCTGTCCCGACCGCACCCTCCGCCTACGTCCTCGCCCGACGGATGGGCGGCGACACCCGCCTCATGGCGTCCATCACCGGCGCGCAGACACTGCTCTCCATCGCCACACTCCCGTTCATCGTCGGCATGACCACGGGATAACCCTCTCCCGGGCAGTGCGATGTCCTACGGCCGACCCCGCTTCCGGCTACTGGCCCTCGGCTGTACGGCAGGTCCATCCTGGACTCCTCGGGGCCCCGCCGGAGGCGGCCTTTGCTGCAATACTGCTGCGATGTTGATGTGGATCGGGCGGGCCGCGTCTCTGCTTGTGGCGCTCGCGTTGGCAGTTGTCGGTGTGCTGTTTGTCTACGGCTCGTGGAGCGCTTGGGATGGTCTGCCGCCGGATGGGCCGCCTCTCGGCGATGCTGATCGGGCCTATGAGGTTGTCACCGCCTTGTTCGGTCTGGGTCTCTTGGCCGGCGGCATCTGGCTCGCTGTCCGAGTCGCCCGCGGAATGCGTCAGCGCACAGCGTGACCTGAGCCCGATCCCGACCCCCGCTTCTGCTGCCGTCACTGTCTGCCGCCGACCCGCCCCTCCAGGGAGCGGGCCGCCGCCCGGCCCGCCTCGTCAGGCGGACCTTGACGGCTCGTACGGACGCTGGGCCTGGGCCGGTGCCGGGGGGATGTGCTGCCGAACCGATGGGCCGCGACGCCGGTCGCGGCGTCGCGGCCCCACCCGCTCATCGTCGGAACCCTTGCGGGATTAGTTCGCTTGCGGCAGCGCGCGCAGGACCGTCAGGGTCATGCTGTTGTTCGGGTAGGACACCCGGAACAGGTAACCGCCCGCGCTCAGGACCCGGTTCTCGGGCAGCGCGTGGAAGCTGCCGTTGATCGAGCTGCCGCTCATGATCGTCAGCACGGTGCCCGGGGTCAGCGATCCGCGTACGTCCAGGTCCAGCTCGCCGGCGAGCGCCAGCTCACCCACGGCGCGGACGCTGGTGCAGTCGTGGTCGCCCAGATGGTCACGGCGAGGCGACCCTGCTGGCCGACGTTCACGTTCCCGCCGACGCTCAGCACGTTGCCAGCGGTGACGGGCACGTCGGTGATCTGCGCCGCCTCCTCCGACGTCAGGCCGGGCTGCAGCACGCCCCCGGTGACGTTGATGCTGCCCGCCACGCTGCCGCTGCCGCCGAGCGTCCCGCCGCATACGTCGATCGCGCCGGCGTGCGAGCCGATGATCGACAGCTTGCCGGCCTCGACGCTGCTCGTGCCGTGCCAGGTGTTGTTGCCCGTGAGGAACAGCGTGCCGCCGCCCTGCTTGGTGAGGCTGCCCTCGTAGACGCGGGCATTGCGGGCCTGCTCGCGCCGCATCCCGATGGCGTAGTCGGACTTGTCGACGTCGCTCGCGTCGGCGGGCAGGCCGTTCGTCCACCCCTTGGCGGCCTTGGTGGCCGCCCAGGCGGCCGCCTCGGCGACGTCCTCCTGCTGGCGCGCCCGGATCGCGACGTCGGAGATGTCGTTCGACCAGACGTCATTCTGTCCCTGCAGGTCAGCCACGAACGGCCCCAGGAACTGCCCCGGGCCCTTCATGGCCTCACGCAGGCTGACCGTGTGCCAGCCGTTGCGGCTGTCGGGCACCTGCACGATCTGGCCCCGGGTGGGGTTCAGCACGGCGCTGCCCGCCGCGTCGCTGACGGGGCTCGGGCACACCGTTGACGACCGACACGGTCGTGCTGTTGATGCCGTTGCTCGGCGCCGTCACGCAGGACCACTTCGCCACACCGCACTGGTTGAAGGTCTGCTGGCCGGGGACCAGGACCGACCCGTCGGGGTTGAACGTGCGCCCCACCGTGGGGTCAGCTTCGCCGCCTTGTCACGCCGGTACCGAGGTCGATGTCGGGTTGCGCCGCATCTGTGCCTGCACGAGGCTGAGCGGGACTCGTCAGCGCATCCCGAGGGGGACCGCATGATCGACTCCATCCGCCGGATCAGTCCACCATGGAGGCGCCCGCGGGCCCGGGCCGCCGCCATCGCGTTGGCCTCCGGCACCGCTCTCGCGTTATGCGTCACCGTTGCACCGGCATCGGCCGCGCGGACCGGACTCGCCCCGAGCCGCGATGTCGTCGCCACTGGCAGCGGCGGCGCGGAACTGTCCGAGAAGACCCAGTTGAGCAATCGCCGCTTCGTCGTCACCGGCGACCGCGCCTACGAGGTCGGCGCGGCGGACGGCACGTACCCCGGCACCGGCTGGCACATCCGGGGCGAAATGGGGGGCTTCTGGTCGCCACCGATCAAGCTGCTCGATGGCCTGTGGTTTGCCGTGGACGGCAAGTGGTTGAAGACCACCACGTTCACCAGCGGCCAGGGGTACACCCGGATGGACATGGTGGCCGGCAACGGCGCCACCGTCCGGCGACTCGACGTGGTACCCGACGGTGGCCGGGCCACGCTCGTCGGTCTGAACCTCCCCGGCGCGGCGGGCGGCGGCACCTCGCAGGTGAAGCTGACCGTCCACGCACACTCTGAGCTGTTGTCCGCGTACCCGTGGGGCTGGACGTCGCCGAGCCAGGCGCAGTTCAACCTGCCGGACTCCGGCTCCTTCGACGGGCGCAACCTGGTGTTCCGGGACAACGGCACCCCGCCGGTGCCGGACGCGCCGGCGCACGACTGGGCGGCGATGGTTGGCAGCACGCTGACGCCCTCGGCCGCCACCCTCGGTCCCGGGTTCCGGGGGCCACAGGGCGACGTCGTCTGCGGCGACCCCCAGCCGGCCGTCTGCGACGACGGACCGTACGGCAAGGGCACCGGCGGCGAGTTGACGTACCCGGTGACCGTGCCGGCCGGTGGCCGCACGGTGTGGTTCGCGGTCGCCGGATCCGACGCGGGCCCGACCGCAGCGCAGGCCGAGTTGACGCAGGCCCTGCGCGACCCGGCCGGCGCCGCCGCCGCGAAGCTGGCCGCGCGGCAGACGCTCGCGGCGCAGAGCAAGGTGGATCTGCCGGGCGACCCGATGCTGGCGCGCAGCGTCGAGTGGTCCAAGCAGAACGTGGCGGACTCGGTCCAGGAGTCCCGCAACCTGAGGGTGTTCCCCAGCAACGAGGGCCGGCAGTACCCGCCGCCGTCCGGGACCGTCGCGGTGGCCCGGTGGCTGGGTGCCGGCTGGCCGGACTACCCGTGGCTGTTCGCCACGGACGGGGAGTACAGCGCGTTCCCCGCCGTGGCGGCAGGGCAGTTCGACGTCGTCAAGAGCCACCTGACGGCGCTGCGTGACGTCAGCGACATCGCCAACCACCGCTCCGGCAAGGTGGTCCACGAGGTCACCCCGGACGGTCAGGTGTACTACGGCGCCAACGCCGACCCCGGAAACACCGACGAGACGGTGAAGTTCCCCAGCGCGGTCGCGCTGGTGTGGCGGTGGACCGGCGACAACGCCTTCCGCGACCGGATGTACGACTTCGCGGTGCGCAACATGCGCTACGCCGTGGCGCTGGACGACGACGGCGACGGCTGGCCGGAGGGCTCCGGCAACGTGGAGCGCGCCGGCATGGGCCAGGAGAAGCTCGACGTCGCGGTGTACACCATCCGCGGCCTGCTCGACCTGGCCGACCTGGCCGCCGCCAAGAACGACGCCGCCACGGCCGCCTGGGCCACCGAACAGGCACGGCACCGCCTGAAGATCTTCGAGAAGGCCTGGTGGTACGGGGGCGATGCCAAGGGCTACGCCGACTCGCTGTCCGATCCGGGCGACGTCAAGCTGTTCCAGCGGTACTGGACCGGCGTCACGCCGATGGAGGCTGTGCTGCCCGGCCGGTCGGGCGGACCCGGTCAGATCGCCGGACCGACCGTTCCGGGAAACCCGCTCGCGGCCACCGACCATGCCGAGACCGGGCTGGCCCAGCGGGAACGTGACTGCTACACCGGCGAGTTCGGCCTGTACCACACCGGCACCGGACCGACCAGCGACCCGGCCGGCAACAAGGGGCCGTCCTGCGACAGCGTGGTCTCCTCCATGCAGTCCGAACGGAACATCTTCACGCTGGGCGCCGCCGTCATGGCAGTGGCGGAGGGCAACTACGGCCGGCTGACCCAGCAGCGGCACTACACGAACGCCAACGCGCGTACCCAACTCGACCCGACGGTGTGGGAGATGCCCGGTGCCATGCCGGAGATCTCTCCGTCGCCCGACTTCGGGTCGAACATGCAGCACGACTTCCTCAGCCGATCGAGCGTGCTGCAGACCTGGGGCTCGTACGGCACCCTCTGGCCAGTGATCAACCAGCAACTCGGCGTCGCCCCCGACATCGGGCGGGGCCAGTTGTCGGTGGTTCCGCAGTTGCCGCCCGGCCAGCACCACATCTCCGGCAGCAACATCAGGGTCGGTACCGGGCACGTGGACGTGACCGAGACGCGTAGCGGTTCGAGTCTGCAGGTCACGGTGGATGCCGCCGTGCCCTGTCAGCTGACCCTCGGCGCGGTGCTACCGTCCGGCACGACCGTGGCGAAGGTCCAGCTCGACGGGCGCAACGCCAGCTACCACACCGTGCAGACCGACCGTGGCGTCCAGGTGGTCGTGGACGCCAGCAGCGGGAAGCACACCCTGACCATCACGCTGAAGTAGTCGACGACGGCAGGCCCGCAACGGGCCTGCCGTCGACTACCACACCACCGAGGGCCGCTCCTGGCGCCTCTGGCTCTCCACCCGGCAGCGCACGGGCCGCCCGCCTGCCCACACCCGGCACAATGCCCGCCACCGCTGCCGGCGAGGACCCCGATGCGGCCGACGCCTCCGCCCGGGCCCGGCCAGTGAGCTGGTCCTGGCCTTTTGCGGCCGTATTCCGGTGGACTCCCTGAAGCTCGGCGGTGACCGACGTGTTCGACCTGCTTATCGCCGGGGAACCGGATGAGTAGGACGTAATGGTGCGCCACGCCAGCCCTAGCCACCGACGGACGGGTGCCTGGGTGGCCGCCTGGCCGATCGGGGGAAGATGGGTGGGTGCTCGAGTCGATCGGTGTCCGCCCCGAGGACGAGAGGGTCTATCGCGAACTCCTGTCTCGCCCCGAGGCATCGCAGCGCGACCTCGCCGCAGCACTCGACCGTGGCGCGGCCGAGGTGGGCCGCTCGCTGACCAGGCTCGAGGAGCTGGGTCTGGTGCACCGGCTGCCCGGCCAGCCCGCCAGGATGCGTGCGGCGCGGCCGGACGTGGCCGTCGACGCGCTGGTCGACCGACGCCGCGAAGAGCTGGCGCGCACGCAGCTCGCCGCGCGCGCCCTGCTCGCCGAGATGCCCGCCGAGGAGCGGTACCGCCCGGAGGAGATCATCGAGGTGCTGGTCGGCCGGGCAGCGATCGCTGCCCGGTTCGAGCAACTGCTCAGCACCACCCGGCACGAGCTCATGGTGCTCGATCGCCCGCCGTACGTCGCCGATCCCCGGCGGTCGGACAACTCGGTCCGCCGGCTCCTGCGCGCGAAGGTGCGGGTGCGCGGCATCTACGCCCCGGAGGCGTTGGAGCTGCCGGGTGCGCTCGAGGAGGTCCAGGACGCTGCCGGCGTGGGTGAGCAGTCCCGGGTGCACAACGGCCTCCCGATGAAGCTGGCGATAGGCGACCGCCGGTTGGCGATCCTGCCGGTTGGCGCGCAGAGCGCCGACGCGGCGGTCTGTATCCGGCCTTCGACCCTGCTCGACGCGCTGGTCCAGCTCTTCGAGCTGCTCTGGGCGCAGGCGACGCCGATCGTCGCACCGGCACAGGAGGGCAGGTTCAGCGATCGCCAGCTCGCCGCGCTGCTCGCCTCAGGCGCGAAGGACGACGCGGTCGCCCGGCGGCTGGGCGCCAGCACCCGCACGCTCAGCCGCCGGATCGCCGAGCTGATGGACCACCTGCACGTCCGCACGCGCTTTCAGGCGGGCGTACAGGCGGTCCGGCTCGGTTGGCTCGACAGCTCAGTGCACGACGTCGAAGGCCCGGACGATCGTCTGGTCGACCGTTGAGCCGTCGGTGTCCTCCGCGTGCAGCCGCAGCGACACCAGGCCGCTGCCCGCCGGCAGCTCGACGCGCCAGCCGTTCGTACCGCGGGTGACGGCCGCCGGTTGCCAGGTCGCACCGTCGTCGTACGACGCGTCGACGCTCGGTTCGCCGATCGGCGTGGACGGTACGCCGTCAGGGTGCCGCAGCCGCAGGTCGAACGCCACTCGCCCCTGGAGGTCGGCGCGGACCCGATTGTGCAGGTCGACGCCGACGTCGTAGTCCGGCAGCAGCAGCGGCTGGGTCTGCGCCGCTCCCCCGGCGGTCGTCGTCGACGGGAAGCTCCAGGCGGTGTCGGTGTGTGTCGACAGCTCGTTCCACGCCTGCGGGTTGTCCGCAGTGAACGAGATCGAGACACGAGACTCGCCGGCGGGAAGCCGGACCGTGCCGGAGGGGAGGTTGTCGGTCTCCCTGACCAGGGCGCCGTCGGCCCTGATCTCGAGATGGGTGTGCACCCCACTCGGGTGGGTGTACTCCGTTCCGTGGTTTCCGTCCGCGTCGGTGAAGCCGTCAACGGCCACGCGCAGCTGATCACCGGCGCGCTGGACGGGCAGGGCGGGATTGGGGGCCGCCGCGATCGGTGCCCGGCCGAAGGGCAGCTGGTCCTGTTCGCGGTCCGAATACGCCTGGCGCCCAGGCATGGTCAGGTTCATCGGCAGCACTGGCGCCTTGGGGAACATCGCGTTGTAGGAGGACTCCGGAGCGAACTGGGCGTAGCTCCATGCCGTGTCGGGGTCGGGGATGCGGTACTCGGTGCGCGTACGCGGCCCGCCCGCGAGGGGGAACACCGTGGAGACGACGAACGAGTTGCCGGGCTGCCACGGGTACGCCGCCTCGGAGAACGTCGAGGGAAGCGTCGGCTGCCCGTACACCTGACGCACCTGAGTGGCGAGCTGCTCGGGCAGGGCAACGTAAGTGGGGTCCTCGGGGATCCGGTTCTTCTCCTTCAGGTAGAGGTCGTAGACATAGGGGCTGGCCGGCTCTCCGTCGACGGTCACCATGGCTCCCTTAGGGAGGTGGGCGAGTGCGAGACCCTCCGCCCGGTCCAGCCGGATCGTCGGCACCTGCAGCTTGACCCCGGTGCCGCCCGGGTCGCTGATGTCACCGGGGCCGTCGTTGCGGATCACGACCACGCCAGCACCGTGTGCGGCGGCGTTGTTGGACTGTTCCGCGATCGACATGTCGGCGGAGTGCGTGACCAGCGCCAGCGCGCCGTGCAGTTGCTGGCCGGCGAGATCGGCCGCCGTGGCGTGGCCGACGTTCACCACGGGGAGGTGGGACCGGCCGTTGACGACCGGGAAGTCCGAGAAGACGTCGGAGAACCAGGTCCGGTCGACGTACTCGGGGTGGAGGGTCGGCGCGGTCGGCGCGGACAGGGTGATGTCGGGCGCCTCCAGCCGGACCCGGGTGCGCGCCTGGAACGTCCCGATGGACACCGGCGGCGTGGGCTGCAGGTAGAAGTGCTGGTCGAGGAGGTATGCCGGGCGCATGTCCAGGTGGACCGCGGACCCGTTCGCGGCGGTGCGGTCGTAGCCGATGAGGATCGCGCCCTGCGGCGGCACCTTGGTGCTGCGCCCCGGGGTCTTGATCGTGAGCTGCCGGGCGTCGCGGGCGTCGAACGCGAAGGTCCGCTCACCGCTCACCGTCGTCTCCGGCTCGCCCACGAGCGAAATGTTTTGGAAGGTGCGGCTGCTTCCGATGGTCGGCTGCTCGGCGGGCAGGGTGGTGATGAACGCCATCACCGAGTAAGCGCCGGGCGGTACGAGCACGCAGGTGGTCCGGGCGAAGGTGGCTGCGGAGCACTCGTCGCCCGGAGCCGGGTCGGTGACCAACTGTCGGGTCCACGTTGCGCCGTGCTCGAGGTCGAACACGGTGATGTAGGCCTGGGCGGTCCGGCCGTCCCGGCCCACTGCGGAGAAGCGCAGCGGCACGGGGTCGGCAGCGGCGGCGTTCAGAAGGGCGGCGCGGCCCTCGATCACGGTCGGCGTGCTGGCGGCATCGGTCGTCTGGACGGTCGTGCCAGTCTTGCTCGTCGCGACGACGAGGCCCGGAGTCACACCGTCGGCGTCGGGCAGCGCGGCGAGCGAGGTGGCGCCGGTGTCTCCGAGCGGCGTCAGGGCGACCTCGGCTCCGCCGCCCACGGAGACGACCCGCTCGGCCGACGCCGGGACGTGGCCGGCGGTGGAGGTCGCCGCGTTCGCCGCGGACCACGGCGCGGCGGTGAGCAGGCCGACCACGACGGCGAGCGAGGTGACGGAGGCGGTGCTCGTCCGGTGCAGGGCCGAGAGTGGCATGGTCATGGGACTCCCATGGTCAGAGGGGCATTCCCCTTTCATAGTCGAGCCGTGGCGGTGGCGGACAGCATGATCGCTGGCGACTACTGGACATGGCGACCGTGCGCCATCGGCTGGTCCGGCTCGACCTAACCGGTCCGGAGTGATCACGCTCCGATCCATAGGTCGTCAAGCGGGTGATCGACATCGCCCTTGGCCCGCAGCGCGGCGAGGGCGTTCGCCTAGTGCTGGCGCTCCTTGTCCGGGCGGGCACGCTCGCGTGCGATCTCCTGCCGCACCCGCCGCTCGTCGCGGCCGGGCTGGCCAGCTTGCTGCAGCGTGATCCAGACGATGCCGTATCGCCGTGGCAGACAGCATGTGAGGAGGAATGGGGTGCGCTCGACGTTCGCGTCTTGCCGAAGAAGGGGAAGACGTCTCGTTCCGCGGCTGCGTCCGTAGGCCGATGCACATCATTCTGGGCCGACGATGTGTATCGCCGCTCGCGCCGCGGCAGCGCTGCCAAGAACGGTTTCAGTCCGCAGCAGACAAACAAGGAGAACGATCCCACTTTAACGTATATCGCACTGGGGGGCTTGCCGCAAGGCCCGGGGCTTGCCGCAGAATCGTCGGCCGGACCCAAAACGGGGGACGGATTTGAGGCACGACGTGCGTGTGTGGGCGGCGCGGCGACGTCGAGCCGCTGGTCGCGTTCGGGGTGCGGTTGCGGCCGATCGGCGCGGGGATGTGGGTGTGTGCGCAGCCGGAATGGGCGGAGCGGCCAGCCGATGGTCACAGGGGAAGGCAGGGAGAGATGAGGACGACCTCAGCAGGTTCGACGGAGCTCGAGACGTCGGTGATCCGCGCGGTCAGTGGAGTGCGGCGGACGACGGCTGCCTTGGAGGTATCGCGGTGATCGAGCAGTACGTGTTAGGTCTCCAAGAGGTTGACGAGATGCAGGTCGCGCTCGTCGGCGGCAAGGGCGCGCACCTGGGGGCGCTGTCGCGGATCGACGGCATCCGCGTGCCGGCTGGCTTTTGCGTGACGACAAACGCCTTCCGACGGATCATGGCCGAAACGCCCTCGATCGACGATCGGCTCGATCAGCTGTCGCGCCTGAACCCGGACGACCGGGAGACGATCCGCACGCTCAGTGCGGAGATCCGCCGGACCATCGAAGCGACTGTCGTCCCCGACGAGGTGGCGGCGGCGATCACCCGGGCTGTCACCCAACTCGGGGAGCGAGCTGCCTACGCCGTCCGATCCAGCGCGACGGCAGAGGACCTGCCGACGGCCTCCTTCGCCGGCCAGCAGGACACGTACCTGAACGTCGTGGGGCCGGCGGCGATCCTCCAACACGTCAGCCGGTGCTGGGCCTCGCTGTTCACCGAGCGGGCCGTGACCTACCGCCTGCGCAACGGCATCGACCACCGTACGGTCCACATGGCCGTGGTCGTGCAGCAGATGGTCTTCCCGCAGGTGGCCGGCATCCTGTTCACAGCCGACCCCATCACGGGCAACCGGAAGGTCGCCTCCGTGGAGGCCAGCTTCGGCCTCGGCGAGGCCCTGGTCTCCGGCCTGGTGAACCCGGATGTCTTCAAGGTGCGCGACGGTGAGATCATCGACAAGGCGATCGGCGCCAAGCAGCGTGCCATCCTCGCCGTGCCGGCTGGCGGGACGCGCGACGTGGCGATCGAGCCCGAGCGGCAGCAGCAGCCGGCGCTGACGGATGCACAGGTCGTGCGGCTCGCGCAGCTCGGCCGGCGGATCGAAGCCCACTTCGGCCGCCCCCAGGACATCGAATGGTGCCTGGTCGACGACGGCTTCCAGATCGTCCAGAGCCGGCCGATCACCACGCTGTTCCCCATCCCCGAGACCGGCGACCGGGAGAACCGCGTCTATCTCTCCGTCGGCCACCAGCAGATGATGACCGACCCCATGAAGCCCCTGGGGCTCTCCTTCTGGCAGATGACGACCCCCGCGCCCATGGCCGAGGCCGGCGGCCGCCTGTTCGTCGACGTCACCCAAAGGCTGGCCTCGCCGGCGAGCCGCGCCGGCCTCCTGGAGCTGATGGGGAGATCCGATCCGCTGACCAAGGACGCGGTGCAGACCATCCTCAAACGCGACGGCTTCATCCGGCCGCTCCCTGACGAGGGTCCCCCCAGGCCACTGTTGGGCGGCGTGCCAGCCCCGATGGAGACCGATCCGGCCATCGTCACCGAGCTGATCGGGCGCAGCGAGGCATCCATCGCCGTCTCGGAACGCGACATCCGTACGAAGTCCGGAGAGGCGCTGCTCGACTTCATCCGGGCGGACATCCAGGAGCTGAAGCGGATCTTGTTCGATCCGCAGAGCCATCAGGTGTTCATGTCGGCGATGGAGGCCACGTGGTGGCTCAACGAGCAGCTGGAGGCGTGGCTGGGCGAGAAGAACGCGGCGGACACGCTCACACAGTCCGTGCCCCACAACGTCACGTCGGAGATGGGGCTGGCTCTGCTCGACGTCGCTGACGTGATCCGACCGCATCCGGACGTGGTGGCGTTTCTGCAGCACGTCGAGGACGAGGGTTTCCTGGACGAGCTGCCCAAGCTCGCGGGCGGGCGGGAAGCGCGAGACGCCATCGAGGCCTGGCTCGACAAGTACGGCATGCGCTGCGTCGGCGAGATCGACATCACGCGGCCGCGTTGGAGCGAACGCCCCTCCACGCTCGTGCCCATGATCCTCGGCAACATCAAGAACTTCGAGCCGGGAGCCGGCGAGCGGCGTTTCGAGCAAGGCCGGCAGGAGGCCTGGCAGAAGGAGCAGGAGCTGCTGGAGCGCTTGCGGGCCCTGCCGGACGGGGAGCGCAAGGCCGAAGAGACGAAACGGAAGATCGACCGGGTCCGGACCTTCATCGGGTACCGGGAGTATCCGAAGTACGGCATGGTCAGCCGCTACTTCGTGTACAAGCAGGCCTTGTTGGAAGAAGCCGAGCGCCTCGTGCAGGCCCAGGTACTTCGTGAGAAGGAGGACATCTTCTACCTCACGTTCGACGAGCTCCACGACGTCGTGCGCACGAACCGCGTGGATGACCAGCTCATCGGCCGGCGCAAGGACGCGTTCAGGTCGTATCAAGCGCTCACGCCGCCCCGGGTGCTCACGTCCGACGGCGAGGTCATCGCCGGGGCGTACCGACGCGACGATGTGCCGGCCGGCGCGCTGATCGGCCTACCGGTCTCCGCCGGCACCGTCGAAGGGCGGGCCCGCGTCATCCTGGACATGGCACGGGCCGATCTCGAACCGGGCGACATCCTCGTCACGCCCCACACAGACCCCAGCTGGACGCCTGTCTTTGTCGCCATCGCAGGCTTGGTGACGGAGGTCGGAGGATTGATGACGCACGGCGCGGTGATCGCACGGGAGTACGGATTGCCGGCCGTCGTCGGCGTGGTAGATGCCACCCGACTGATCCCCGACGGGCAGCGGATCCGCGTGCACGGAACCGACGGGTACGTCGAGATTCTGCCGTGACTCCCGCCAGCCGAGGTGGCTATGCGCGTCGACGGTGGACCGTTCGGTACTGCGTCGGCGAGATGCCGAACCATGCGGTGAACGCCTGGCGCAGGGTTTCGCCGGAGCGAAACCCTGTCGCCTTGGCGATCGACGAGACGGCCTGGTCGGTGGTGACCAGGGCCGTGGCCGCTGCCTCCAGCCTCACTTGACGGACGAGCCGGGCCGGAGTCAGCCCGGCGTGGGCGACGAGCAGCCGGGTGAGGTGCCGTTCGCTCACCCTGGCCACCGCGGCGAGCCGGGCGGTGGACAGTTCCGCGTCGGGATTGGCCGTGACGTGGTCGAGGACGCGCCGCACCACGGCGTGTTCGGGGCGCCGGGCACGCACGAACATGCTCATTTGCGCCTGGTTGCCCGGTCGCTGTAGGTAGGTGACCATGCCCATGGCCACCCATCGGGCCAACTCGGCGCCGTGGTCGGCCTCGACGAACGCGAGGGTGAGGTCGAGCGCCGCGGTGACGCCGCCGGACGTCCACACGTGACCGTCGCGTACGAAGATCGGCGCCGGGTCGAATCGGACCGCCGGATACGCGGCGGCCAACTCGGCCGCGTGGTGCCAGTGCGTGGTTGCCCGCCGACCGTCGAGCAGCCCGGCCGCGGCAAGCACGCTCGCACCAGTGCACACCGACGCTACGCGGCTCGAGCTCCGGGCCAGCCGCTGGACCTGAGCAAGCAGGCGGCGGTCCGCGGCGGCCGCGGCGTGCCCAAGCCCGCCGGAGACGACGAGGGTGTGCACGGTGGGGCCCACGTCCTGCAGCGCCACCTGGCTGGACAGCTCCAGCCCGGAGTCACAGCGCACCGCCCCGCCGGACAGCGTGGCGAACCGCACGGCGTACGCGGGCGTCGCGCCGAGCCGGTTGGCCATGTCGAGGCAGCTGGTGACGCTCGCAACGTCCACCAACTCGATGCCGTCATAGCCGACGACGACCACCCGCCGCTCGTACACAGTGCCATCGTAGGAGCGCCTGATGCGGTCCGGCGGGACACGTTTTCCAGAATCTCGGACATGATGACCGCTGCACCTGTCCCCCAACGGTGCGCGGCGAATACGGTTCCACGGGTGACGCTACATCGAGCTCGCTCCCTGCCGGAGCTAGCCGGGCAAAGCGCTTGACCGCATCAACGCTCTCGCTGAGTCGCCCGGCCTCGCGTGGCGTCTCGTCAACACCCACGCCGCTACTGAAAGAGGCACACCGAATGGGCAGGCTGGTAGTGACCGAATACATATCCGTCGACGGAGTCGTGGAGGCCCCCAGCGGCAGCGAGCAATTCGCCCGCACGGGCTGGACCGATCACTTTTCCCGCGGCCAGGAGGGCGAACAGTTCAAGGTCGACGAGACGATGGCCGCAGACGCCCAGTTGCTCGGACGCGTCACGTACGAGCTGTTCGCGGCATCCTGGCCGCAATACGAGGGTGAGTTCGCCGACAGATTCAACGGGATGCCGAAGTACGTCGTCTCGTCCACGCTGAACGACCCGAAGTGGGAAAACACGACGGTTTTGAAGGGCGACCTGGTCGAAGAAATCACGAGGCTCAAGGGACAGTACGACCACGACATCCTCGTGCACGGTAGCCCGCAGCTGTCTCAAGCGCTCATCGAGCACGATTTGGTCGATGCCCTACACCTTCTCGTGTATCCGATCATCGTCGGCGCGGGCAAGCGCCTGTTCGGCGGTACAAGCGAAACAAGGCGCCTGCGGCTCGCCTCGGTACGAACCTTCGGCGACGGCGTCCAACTCCTGGTCTACGAACGAGCCGGCTGAGGGTCGCACCTGCACCTCATGCCCGCGTTCAGAGGTGACCAACCCCGGACGCTGGGTGGCGCACTGCCCCATCGGTGAGCACGCCGAGGCAGGAATGATGTTCAGCTTCGATGTACGGGAGCGTGCCTAGATGCAGATCGCGATCCTGCTGTACGCCGGCGTCACCGCGCTCGACGCGGTCGGTCCGTACGAGGTGCTCAGCCGCATGCCGGGCGCCGATGTCCGCTTCGTGGGCACGGAAACCGGCCCGTTGCTCGCCGATGGGGGTGCCCTGCTGCTCGGCGTCACGCACACCCTCGCCGAGACGCCGGCACCGGATCTCGTGCTGGTGCCGGGCGGACCGACGACGCCCACCGCGATGGTGGACAAGGAGATCCTCGCCTGGCTGCGGTCGGTGCACGAGGGCACGACGTGGACAGCCTCCGTGTGCAGTGGTGCGGTGATCCTGGCCGCCGCGGGAATCCTCAAGGGCCGGCCTGCGACCACACACTGGGCCGCGATGGGTCCGTTGCGGTTGATGGGGGCCATACCCCGGCCGGACGAGCGGATCGTGCGAACCGGCAAGATCGTCACGGCGGCGGGGGTATCCGCCGGCATCGACCTGGGACTGTGGCTGGTCGGCGAGATCGCCGGACGAGAGCTGGCCGAGGCGATCCAACTGACCATCGAATACGACCCGCAGCCGCCGTACGACGCCGGCCACATGAGCAAGGCGTCCGAGCCGGTCCGCAAGCGCGCCAAGCAGCTGCTCGACGAGCGGACGGACTTCAAACAGACGCTGGTCAAGCCGAGGATCGCCTGGAACCGGCTGATCGACCTCGTGCGTACCGGCAAGTAATCCGTGGCCACAGCGGAAGGAGATGTCATGACCGCCTCGGCCACTACCGAGATCCTCGCGCTCGAGCGGCGCTGGGCCGAAGCCGAGCGTCTTGCGACCCCGGTAGGAGACTGACCCTATGGCCGTACAGCTCAACCACACGATCGTCCATGCGCACGACGCCGCCTCGTCGGCGAGGTTTCTGGCCGAGATCCTGGGCCGGCCAGAGCCGACCTCGTTCAGCCACTTCATGGTCGTCCAGCTCGACAACGACGTCTCGCTGGACTTTCTGACCGTCCCCAACGTGCGGCCGCAGCACTACGCGTTCCTCGTCGGCGAGTCCGACTTCGACGTGATCTTCGGCCGCATCCGGGAGCGCGGCCTGCCGTACTGGGCTGATCCTTTCCACCGGCAGGCCGGCCAGATCAACACCAACGACAGCGGCCGCGGCGTGTACTGGGAAGATCCGAACGGCCACAACCTGGAGATCATCACCCGTCCGTACGGCAGCGGCGGTTGAGGGGTCCTAACCCGAGCTCAGGCGCCAACGCAACACCGACGGACGGAGCGGCACGGTCCGCTGAGTTTAAGCCTGAACTCCGGTACCGCTGCGCGTGGACACGAAAGGAGCGCAGACGTGCGGCTGAGCATAAGCATCACCAACTTCTCCTGGCGTGACGAGCGTCAGGGCCTCGAAGAGCACCTTGTCAGCATCGCGGAGGCTGCCGACCACGGCGGCATCTACGGCCTCTGGGTCTCCGACCACCTGCTGCAGGCCGATCCGTACGGCGCTGGCCCAGGCGAGACCGAGATGCTGGAGGCCTACACCACGCTCGGCTACCTCGCCGCGCGAACGTCTCGCATACGGCTCGGCACGCTGGTGAGCGCGGTGACCTTCCGCCCGCCCGCCCTGTTGGTCAAGGCCGTGACCACCCTCGACGTGCTCTCCGGCGGTCGCGCCTTGTTCGGCATCGGCGCCGGCTACCAGGGCGAGGAGGCCGCAGCGATGGGACTGCCGCTGCCGCCCGTACCGGAGCGCTTCGACCGACTGGAGGAAACGCTGCAGATCGCCCTGCAGATATGGACGGGGGACACGTCGCCCTACCACGGCCGGCACTACACCCTGGACGCGCCGGTGGGTAGCCCTCCGCCGGTCTCCCGGCCGCACCCGCCGATCCTGATCGGCGGCACCGGGGAGAAACGAACGTTGCCGCTGGTCGCGCGCTATGCGGACGCCTGCCACGTGTTCGACATCCCCGATGGCGGCAAAACCGTACGGCACAAGCTCGCCGTGCTGCGCGCGCTGTGCGACGACCTCGGACGGCCGTACGACCAGATCGAAAAAGTGATCGCGACACGGTTGCAACCCGGCGAGTCCACGGCCTCCTTCGTGACCCGCTGCGCGACGTTCGCCGACCTGGGCATCGATCACGTCAGCGTCATCACGACCGGCCCGTGGACCACCGAAGGCGTCGGCACGCTCGTCGAGGCCGCAGATCAGATCGTCGCTCTCGGCGCCGCTGCTTCCGCCGGGCCGTCCTAACCCTTGGGCCGCCTGGCGGAGGAAGGACGTGTGTACCTACACGGGCGTCGCCCGTGTAAGGGAGAGCTGTTCGAATCGGCCCGGTGCGGACGCCCTGAGAGAAGCAGGCGCTACCGCTCGGCCTGGTCGATGAGATCCGCGTGCACGTGATCCCCGTCCTGCTGGGTGGCGGCACGCCCCTGTTTGCCACGCTGGACTCCGCGATCACCCTCGAACGCACCGAAGTGCTGGTAACCCCTGCCGTGACGCACCTGGGATTTCGGGTGGTGCGGTAATGCAAGAGATCCAACAGACAAGCGCGCAGCCGTAGAGGAGAGGGCATTGAGCAAGGTGATTTGCGACCTGTCGATTTCGGTCGATGGTTACTCTGCCGGGCACAACCAAACCGAGGAGCGCCTGTTCGGTGCCGACGGCGGAGACGGCTGGGGCAACAAGCTGCACGCCTGGATCTTCGAAACCCGCGAGGAGAGCCGGGCCGAGGTCGATCAGATGACGGCGGCCAGCGCATTCGTCGTGGGGCGCAACATGTTCGGCCCCGTGCGTGGCGAGCGGGATCGGGAGTGGAAGGGTTGGTGGGGCGACAACCCGCCGTTCCACGCTCCGGTCTTCGTGCTCACCCACTACCGCGCGACCCGCAGCCGATGGAAGGCGGCACCACGTTCCACTTCGTCACCGCCGGAATCGAATCCGCGTTGAGGCAGGCGCGGGAGGCGGCCGGCAACGGCGACGTGTCGATCCTGGGTGGCGCGACCACGATCAACCAGCACCTCGCCGCCGGCCTGATCGACGAGCTGCGGTTGCACATCGTGCCGGTGACGCTCGGCGGCGGCACGCGGCTCTTCGATGGCGTCCCGCCGCTGAATCTCAGGGCTCGGCGCATGAGGGAGACTGGCGGGCATGGCTGACTTGGGCGATGCGAAGGCTGCGCTGCACCACTACCTCCAGGCGACGCGCGAAGACCTGATCTGGAAGCTCGACGGGCTGAGCGAACGCGAGGCCAGGCTGCCCCGCACCGCGACCGGCAACAACCTGCTGGGAGTCCTCAAGCATTGCCTCAATGTCGAAGCCGGCTACTTCGGGCCTACCTTCGGGCGCGAATTCCCGACGCCTGAGGAACTGGTCCCCATGCAGGCGTACGACGAGGACCCGCAGGCAGACTGGTACGCGCGGGAGGAGGAGACGAAGGATGGGCTGATCGACCTGTATCGCCGTGTCGGGGTGTTCGCGGATCAGACGATCGAACAGCTACCGCTCGACGCGCCGGGGCGAGTGCCGTGGTGGCGGCCAGGTGGACAGGCCGTGACGCTGCAAAGGATCATCGTCCACGTGACCTGCGACCTCGCTCGTCACGCCGGTCACGCCGACATCATGCGCGAGCAGCACGACACGGCGATCGGCCTGCGGCGGGAGAACAGCAACATCCCGCACGACTATGACTGGCCGGCGTACGTCACCAAGCTGACGAAGCTGGCTGACCGCTTCGGATAGCGGGCGCGCCCCGGAACTGGTTGCTACGGAGAGCGTGGGCGCGGTCGGCGGAGCCGACAAGGCCGTCGTACCTGCCCAGCCAGACCTGCTTGCCACTCGCGGCGTCGTAGGCGATCGTCACGTAGTCGGTGCCGGCGTCGGTGTCCTGGCTCGTGCCGGTGATGACCACCTTGCTGCCGTCCGGCGTGACCGCGAGGCCCCACGAGGTGTCGTCGTAGTGCGACGCACCGTCGTACCGCTGGACCCAGAGCCGCTTGCCGGTCGCGAGGTCGTAGGCGAACGTCGACATGTCGAAGCGCGTGCCCTGGCCCTCGGTGTTGCCGGTGACGTAGACCCGGTCGCCGACCACCTTCACGGCGTACGGGTTGTCGGTGGCGTGCCCCGGACCGTCGTAGCGGTCCGACCACAGCAGCTCACCGGTGGCGGTGGAGTAGGCCTCCGTCGCCAGGTCGACCGAAGTGGTGGCCGAACTGCTGGCGCCGGTCACGATCACCGACTGACCGTCACGGGGATCGCCATCGCCGACGGGATGTCGAAGCCGTGCGCCGGTCCGTCGTGGCGGTTCACCCACTTCTGCTCGCCGGTCTTGGCGTCGTAGGCGACCGTGCCCCAGTCGGAGTAGCCGTTCTCGGCCGTGCCCGGGCTCTGCCCGCTGACGATCACCGTGGCACCGTCGGGCGTCACCGCGATCATCCGGGAGTCGTCGGTCTTGTGGCCCGCGCCGGGTCGCCGATCAGGCCGAGTACCTGCGGGTGGCGGAGGTGGTCGAGCTGGTGACGGCCGCCGTGGACCAGGCCGCGGGACGTTGGGAGGGCCTGGTGGACCGCGTCCGCCGGCTGGGCGGCGCGGCGGCCACGTTCGCCGCGGCGTCCCTGGACTCGCGGCTGCTGCACGGCGCGCTGCTTACGGCGATGGGGCCGACCGAGGAGGCCGTGGACCTCCTGGTCGACGTGATCGCGGTGGCCGAGCGGGTCGGCGCCGTCTGGCCGCTCATCCCTGCCAGAACGACGCTGTCGCGGCTGCTCCTGACGCTGGACGACGCCGCGGGCGCGGCCGAACACGCCGGCGCCGCCCTCACCCAGGTCCGGGCCAAGGGGAATTGGGTGTGGGGCGCCGAGCCTGTGCTGTGCCTGGTGGATGCGCTGCACGCGCTGGGCAGGGGCGGCGAGGCCGCGGAGCTGGTGGACGAACTCGCGGCCGGGATCACGGGGGCCGACGCGCCGCTCGCCCGGGCCGCCCTGCTGATCGCCCAGGCTGTCGTGGCCCGCTCCCGCGACCAATGGGGGCACGCTGATCGCCTGCTCGACGCGGCGCATTCCGTGCTGAAGGGTGCGGGGCTGCGGTACGAGGAGGCCCTGGCCGCCGAACGGCTCGGCCGGTTGCGCTGCGAGCGCGAGGCCGCAGACGGCGGGCGCTTGCTGGAGAGCGCACTGCGCCTGTACGGAGCGATGCACGCCGACCGCGACATCGCGCGAATCTGCCGGATCATGCGGCGGAACGGCGCGCCAATCCCGTACCCGTGGCGGGGCGGGCGGCCCTCCCTCGGCCAGACGCTGTCCTCGCGGGAGCGCAAGGTGGCGCTGTTGGCGGCGGAGGGCAAGACGAACCAGGAGATCGCATCGAGCTGTTCCTTTCCCGGCGCACCGTCGAGAGCCACATCTCCAGCGCACTGCGCAAGCTCGGCTACCTGTCGCGAAAGGAACTGGCGGCCTTACCGCTCGATGAAGACGGGGCCGAGACTGGTGCGCTGACCAAGAACGTCCGCCGGGGCTGAGGCTAACGCGGCTTCGGGGCGAGGCGGCCGCCGGCAGGTTAAGCACCGCGTACCCGAGTAGGCCCACAACTCCGCCGTGTGTCACGAAGCCGATAGCCGAGTGCCGAATGGTCGGAAAGACATCCGCGTCACGCCACCCGGCGGTAGACCGGAATCTCGTCTATCGGGACCGTTCGGTGCACCTCCATAGGCCCACTGTGCCGCTCGCCGGTGAAGTAGTCCTCCCACTCCCCCGGTGGCAGCCACACGGGCCATGTCGTCACGCCGGGTTCCGTGACCGGGGCGACGAGCAGGTCGTCGCCGAGCTGCCACTGCTGCGGCCAGTCCCAGACCTGCTTGTCGTGGGGGTGGTCGAAAAAGAGGGGTCGCATCAGTGGTTTGCCGGTCTGGACGGACCGCTGCGCCTGCTCGACCAGGTACGGCACGAGTTCCTCACGCAGCTGGGCGAAGCGGCGGAAAACCTCCAGCACCCGGGGCTCCCTGGTGCGCTCGGCGATGTTCCAGGGCGTACGGTCGACCGAGGGCTGGCGATGGTGGTTGAACTCGGAGTGGTACTGCATGATCGGGGCGAAACAGGCTGCTGCGGCGGAGCGTAGGTACAGCTCGGCGTCGGGGATGTCGCCGGAGAAGCCGGCCAGGTCCCAGCCCCAGAAGAAGATGCCACCGACACCGGCGGTCAGGCCGGCGGTGATCGATGCTCGGTAGGCCTCCCACGTGGAGTCCTCGTCGCCGGCCCAGTGAGCGGGGAAGGCGGCGGATCCGGTGAAGCCGGCTCGGCTGAACGTCACGCCGTCAATGTCGGCGGAGCGCATGAGGTCGTGGTAGGCGGACGCGTAGCGTACGGGGAAAAGGTTGTTGCTCTCATCGCCGCGTGATCCGTCGAAGTAGCGGAGGTCGTGGCCCCAGGGGTGCTCACCGCCGTCGGTCTTGAAACCGTCGACGCCGAGCTCCTCGACCAGGTAGCGGCGCTTCTCCAGCCACCACCGCCGGGCCTCCGGGTTGGTCCAGTCCGGCAGAAGCGCGCCGGGGAACCACCAGCCGCGGTTGTGGTGCGGTGACCCGTCCGCCTCCCGGACCGCGTAGCCGCGCTCGGCCATGGTGGCCAGGTCGGCGGCGATCTGGCCTTGGTCGCCACGGTCGGTCGGGATCAGCGGTATCTGCCAGAGAAGCACCTTCACGCCGGCATCGTGGAGCTCGTCGATCATCGCCTTGGGGTCGGGCCAGGCCCCGTCGGCCGGAAACTCGAAATCGGCGAGGCGGTGCGGGGCGCCGTCGGGGTGCACCGGGTAGCGCGCGTCGCGGAAGGCCACGAAGGTCGACTCGTCGCTCCACGCCTCGATGACGACGGCACCGACCGGGATGTCCTCGGCGAGACTGCGGCGCACCTCGGTCAGGACCCTGGCCTGGGTGTTCCACTCGTTCCCGCTCATCCATGGCCGGAACACCCAGGCTGGCGGTACGGGGGGCCGCCCGGTGTCGGAGAGGAAGTCGCGCACGACGGCGGCCGGCTCGCCGGTGTAGAGCCGCAACGGCAGCACGGGCTTCGCGGGGTCGATCTCGGCCTCGACGAGAATGCGGTCCGGTCGGGAGGCGCCGAGGTCGTACCAGGTCCGCCGGCTGGTCACCACGTGGAAGCCCCAGTCGGCCGCTCCGCCGATGACCAGCGCGAACGGCATGGGCAGGTAGGTGCGGTGGCCCTGCCGCTTGTACTGCTCGAACACCGTCGCGTCGAGCACCTCGCCGCGCTGGTCGAGTGCGTGGTACCGCTCACCGAAGCCCACCACGTGCTCGCCCTCGGCCAAGCGCAACGCGAATCGCGCCCGCCGGGGTCCGTCGCTGCCGGTCAACCACTCGACGCTGCCCGGGTCGAGAACGCCGGCGGCATCGGGGTCGCGGAGGTCGAGCCGCCCGCCGTCGCGCTGCCACACCAGCGGTCGCACCGGGAAGGCCGCTGTGCGGGCCGCACCGCCCACGGCGGTTCGGCCAACCACGGCGTACTCGTCGTCCCCTTCGGCCATGGCCCGGGCGATCCAAGTCGTACGGCCGCCAGTGTCCGGTGCGGCCGAGGCGGCGGAGGTCAGGTGCCCTGCCGAGCCGGTCAGCGGAGCGGCGGGCGCACCGAAGTCGAGTGTCACCGTCGCGGGGTCGACCCGCTTGGCGAGCACCTGCGTGCCATCGCCGAACTCGACCCGAACCTCGGTCACCCGCGGGTCGGTGAGCACGCGGATCTCGTACTCCTCGCCCCGCAACGGGTGCACCGGGACCCGCTGGTCGAGGTCGTACCGGTAGGGGTGCCCGGTGCCGGCCGGGCGGTGGCTGATCAGGGACTCACTCACAGTCCGACCTCCAGAGCGAGCGTGACGAACATGGCGTGCGACCACAGCAGGGGTGTGGCGACGGGCCCCCACCGCTCGGTCCACTCGGCGATGTACTCAGGGTGTTGGGTATTGCCACTGACCTGCTCGGGCAGGTGGCCGTCGGGGGTGGCCTGAGCGGCGATCCAGTCCAGTCGGCGAAGGGCCTCGTCTTGACGGCCGGTGCGCGCCTCGTGCCAGCCCAACCAGGCGGTGAGGATCAGCCACTCCCCGCCGCCGTAGAAGGTGTCGCCCAGGTACCGGTAGACGCCCCCGCGCAGCAGGTCGTCGCGTACCTGCTCGTAGGTGCGTTCGGCGAGCGGGCCGTGCGGGTCGACCACTTCGAAGGGGGTGAGGCAGGCCAGGAGACTGCCATCGACCGCCGTGCCACCAAGCCATTTGGTGAGGTGGCCGTCGGCTATGCCGCCCGTGGCGAGAAGCGCTTCGAGGGTACTGATGCTGGCGGTGGCACCGCGGGCGCGTTCTGCGTCGAGCAACGGCTCTCCGTGCTCGTCACGAGCGTGGACCACGGCGCGCAGCCCGGCCAGCACCGCGCCAACGGTGGCCACGTGGCGGTGCTCGGCGTGCTCCTCCCACCAGTCGTAGCAGGGCCGGTCGCCGAACGCGACCAGGTAGTCCACGGTGGATGCGGCTGCCCGCCGGTAGGCGTCGAGCGGCCGCCCGTGCCGTGCCGCGTGCGCCATGAGGACCCACAGCCAGGTGCCGTACCCGTCGAGCTGGAAGTTCCACCAGGGCTCGTCACCATCGCCGCCGTCGAGGGTGTAGCGGGTCGGCAGCATCTCGTCGGCGCTGATCTCCTCGCCGCGCCCGGCGCGGGCCACGAGGTCGGAGATCCGCTCGGCTCGGGCGTCGATCACCGCGGCGCACCAGCGAAGGAACCGGTCGGCGCTGTCCACCCGACCGGCGCGGCTCATCGCGTCGGCGATGAACGCGCCGTCGCGCAGCCAGCTGTACCGGTAGACGGGGTAGTTCGGGCTGGCCGGGTAGGCACCGGACGAATGCTGGTGGGCCTCGATGAGGTTGAGGCTGGATTCGACCAGGGTGCGCAGGTCGGACCGTGCGGCGGTCGGCACGGGGCTCCTCCAGGAGGGTTCGGTAGGTGGGGGTGCCGGGGTGCGGCCGAGTGCGGATCGGCCGCACCCCGTTCGTGTCGACTACTTGATGAGGCCGGTGACGGCGGAGGCCGCTTCGTCGAGCGCCTGCTGCGGCGTGGCCTGGCCGGAGGCCGCCTTCTCCAGCGCCTGGGTCACGATGTCCTGCATCTTCGACTGCTGCGCGTCGAGCACCGGCGGAAGCGCGATGTCCGACAGTGCGTCGAAGACCGCTTGACGGTTGGCCGGGGGCGTCTTCTTCAGGTAGTTGTCGAAAGCGGCCTGGTCGTTGACCGCCGGCAGCTCCCAGTTGGAGGCGAGCCGCGTCTCCACGGCCTTCTGTGAGATGCCGAGGAAGCGGGCCCACTTCCACGCCGCAGTCGCCTTCTTGGTCTTCGCGGACACGGCCGTGGCGTTCATGAACACCGCGTTGGCCTTCTGCGTGCTGCCGGGCTCCGTGACGATGTCGAAGTCCAGGCCGGCGGTGCCGGCGAGCTTCGAGATCTGCCAGATTCCGTTGTGCCACATGGCGAGCTTGCCGGAGGTGAACAGCGCGGTGTCGTAGTCGGCCTTTCCGCCGATCTCCGCGACGGTGGGCTGCACGGTGCCCGGCTTGCTGAGTAGCCACTGGGCGGCCTCCAGGCCCTTGGCGTCGTTGAACGTCGCCTTCTTGCCGTCCTCGGACAGGAACGAACCGCCGTTCTGGGCGAGGGCCTTGTAGAACTCGTGGAAGGTGACCGGTTGGTAGTCGCCGTATACGCCCTTGGGCTTGTTGGTCAGCTTCTGCGCTGCCGCCCGCTCGTCGGCCCAGGTCCAGTCCGCTGTGGGGTAGGCGACGCCGGCGGCGTCGAAGAGCTTCTTGTTGTAGAAGAGCACCACGTCGGAGAAGGTCGACGGCACCGCGTAGAGCTTGCCCTTGAATTGGAAGGCCTCTCGCGCCTTCAGGTAGAGCCGGTTCGCGTCGTAGTCCTTGTCGGCCTTGGCCTTCTCGTCGAGCGGCAGCAGCGCGCCGGCGCGGGCGTACGTCACGAAGTTCTCGTAGTTGAGTTCGAAGGTGTCCGGTGCGGTGCCGCCGGCGATCGCCGTCTGCAGCTTCGTGAAGTAGTCGTCGTACGCGGCCGTCTGCACCTGCACGGTGATGCCGGGGTTCTGCTTCTCGAACTCGGCCTTGATCGCGTCGAGGTCCTTCAGGTGGTCGGGGGCGGCTGAGAAGGTGAAGTAGGTGACGGTGCCGGTGGCGTCGTCGTCCGCGCCGCCACCGGAGCCGTCCTGCCCGCATGCGGCGAGCAGGCTCATCGCGGCGAAGGCTCCGGCGGCGGCGGTGAGGAAACGTCTTCTGGTGGTCATCGGATCTCTCCTCGGGGGTGTGGGGGTGAGGGGGGTCAGGACTTGATTCCGGTGAAGGTGATGCCCCGCACGACGTAGCGCTGGGCGAAGACGTAGAGCGCGAGGATCGGTAGGACCGACATGGTCGAGCCGGCCATGACCACGTTCCAGGCGGTGCTGTATCGGCCCTGCAGCAGCGACAGGCCTACCGGCAGGGTCATGTGCGCCTCGGTCTGTGCGATGACCAGCGGCCAGAGGAACGCGTTCCAGCTGGACATGAAGGCGAAGACGGCGAAGGTTGCCAGCGCCGGCGCCACCAGCGGCAGCAGCACCTGGGCGAAGACCCGCAGGTGCCCGGCCCCGTCGACGTACGCCGCCTCGTCCAGCTCCTTCGGCAGCGCCATGAAGGCTTGCCGGAGCATGAAAACCCCGAAGCTGGAGACCAGCGTCGGCAGCAGCAGCCCGGCATAGCTGTCGACCAGCCCGAGGTGGCGCATCTCGATGAACAGCGGGACGATGATCACCTGCATCGGGATCATCATCGTGGCGAGGTAGAGCACGAACACCGCGTTGCTGCCGCGGAACCGCAGCCGGCTGAAGGCGTAGGCGGCGGTGGCGCTGGTCACCAGTTGCAGCAGCGTGGACACGACCGCGACGCCGACGCTGTTGGCGGCAAAGCGCCAGAACGGAAAGGCCTCGCCGAGCCGCTCGTACGGCTCCACCGTCGGCGGGTCGGGCAGCAGGGACGCGTCGATCCGGGCTAGCTGCGCGTCGCCCGTGAGTGAGGTGATCAGCATCCAGGCGAACGGGCCGATCATCGCCACCGCGCCGAGCGTCAGCGCGACATACCGCAGGACGTTCTTACTCATAGTGCACCCACCTGCGCTGCAGTCGGAGCTGGACCAGGGTGACCAGGAGGATCACTGCGAAGAGCACCATGCTCATCGCCGAGGCGTAGCCGACCCGCCCGTACGAGAAGGCGTTCTTGACGATCTGCTCGACCACGACGCTGGACGCGCCGCCCGGCCCGCCCTCGGTCATCACCCACACCTGGTCGAAAACCTGGAAGCCGTTGATCAGGCTGATCACGGTGACGAAGAACAGGGACGGCGAGAGCATCGGCAGGGTGATGCTGCGGAGTTTGCGCCACCAACCGGCCCCGTCGAGAGCGGCAGCCTCCAACAGGTCGCGCGGGATGGCCTGCAGGCCCGCCAGCAGGATCACCGCGACGAACCCGACGTCCTTCCAGACGGAGGCAAGCACCACCGAGGGCATCGCCCAGTCCGGGTCGGTCCACCACCCGGGTCCCGCGACGCCGACCATGCCGAGGATCCGGTTGACCAGCCCGTCGGCCGGGTTGAGCAGCCACTTCCACAGCAGGGACACGGCGACCCAACTGCTGATCACCGGTAGGAAGAAGGTGGCCCGGTAGAGGGTCATCGCGGGGAGCTTGGCGTCCAGCAGCAGGGCCACGGCGAGCCCGCTGACCAGCACCAGAGGAAGGTAGCCGGCCAGGTAGGCCAAGGTGTGGCCGAGCGCGGCGTGGAACTCGGCGTCGCTCAGCAGCTCGGTGTAGTTGTCCAGCCCGACGAAGGTCGGTACGCCGATGAGGTTCCAGTCCTGCAGGCTCACCCATGCGGTGCCGAGCATCGGGCCGATCCAGAAGCCCAGCAGCAGGAGCAGGCTGGGGGCGAGGAAGCCGGCGACTGCGATGGCCGTACGCAATCTGCGGCGCGCGGCGCCAGACCGACGCCTGCGCTGCGGCGCTCGAGCCCGGGGTGATGGCCGGGCAGTGGTGGCGGCGGGCGGTGCGGTCACTGGGTCACCTCGGCACCGGGAAAGGCCGCCAGCCGCGCGCGGATGGCGTCGGTGTGCGGCTCGGCGTTCATCGTGAACGGCGCCCGGAGCACCAGAGCGGCGGCACCCAACGCCCATTTCGTGTCGTCCCACGGGTCGACGTGCACGTTGACCGCGTCAACGAGGGGAAGGAACATGCCGGCGCGCAGGGCGGTGACGAACCCGTCCGCCAGGTGCGTCCAGGCCAGAGTTCCTTCACCGCTGACCAGCACCGCCTGCGGGTCCAGCACGGTGACCAGCCCGGCCGCAACGGTCCCGACGCGTGCTCCGGCGGCACGGTAGACCTCCTGCGCCCCTGGGTGCCCGCTGTCTGCTGCCGCCCGCAGGTCGGCTGGACCCGCGTCCGGCCCGACGGCTCCGACCTCGCGTGCCTGTTGGACGAGCGCGCCGTCGGAGACGTAGGTCTCCAGGCAGCCGCGCCTACCGCAGTGGCAGGGCGGGCCCGCGGGATCGATCGGCAGGTGCCCGAGCTCACCCGCCGCCCCATGTCCGCCGCGGCGCAGGTCACCTCCGGAAACGACGGCTGCGCCGATGCCCTGCCCGAGGGTGATGGTCAGGAAGTCCTCGTACGGCCGGCCCAGCCCATACAGGTGCTCGTACGCCGCCAAGGTGTTGACGTCGTTGTCGACGAGCACCGGCACGTCGAGAAGCTGGCTGAGGTAATCACGCAGCGGCATGTGTCGCCAGCCCAGCAGCGGGGCCTCCACCAGGCCGGTGCGGCTGTCGACGAACCCGGGAACACCGAGCCCGATCCCAAGCAGCGGTGCGTCATCGACGGCGGCCACATGCGGCGCGAGCAGCTCGGACAGGGCACCGAACGGGTTGACGGCGGTCTCGTCGAACGGTGCGGAGAACGTGTGGAGGAGGGTCCCGTCCAGGTCGGCGCGCACGCCGGTGAGCCGGCCGGCGGCGACTTTGACCCCAATCGCATGGGCGGCCCGTCCCACCACCGCAAGCAGCTCGGCCGGTCGGCCGCCCTGGGGAATGCCGTCGTCGACCTTGCGGATCACCCCGGCCTCGATCAACGAGCGGGTGACCGCGGTGACGGTCGCCGGGCTGAGGCCGAGCCGTCGGGCAATGTCGGCCCGCGAGATCGGTCCGTGTCGGCCAATCAAGGCAAGCACGGCGACCCGGTTGACGTCCCGCAGGCGCGGTCCGGACGTCGCAGCCGTCATCGAACACTTCCTTCCACCGCTAAATTCGGCGAGTGAATGAAGGGTCTGAAGTTTCCCGGAGGTTGTCAAGGTCCGTAACCGGACCGAGACAGAGAAGCCGCATGCCGGTACGCCGCCCAGCGGCCGCCATCAGGAGGGCCGCGGACCGGGCGGGAAAGCGGAAACTGGCGCGGGCTCCACAAACGGCCATTTGCACAAACAACTCTTTGCATTAGGGTAAGGCCATGCCTCCCGCGCTCGCGGCCCCTGGCCCAGACCTCGACTCGACCTTCGCCGCTCTCGCCGACCCCGTCCGTCGCGCCCTGGTGACTCGTCTCGCCCGAAGTGACGCCACGGTGGGAGAGCTCGCTGAACCGTTCGACCTGACCCCACAGGCGATCTCCCACCACGTTGGTGTCCTGCGGCGGTGCGGCCTGGTCGAGCAGCGACGCGAGGGCACCAGACGCCCGTGCCGGCTGAGGGTCGATCAGCTGTCGCTGCTCGGCACGTGGATCGACGACCAGCGCCGCGCCTGGGACGACCGGCTCGACGCCCTTGAGTAGCACCTCACCGATGACGGAGCGGTCCGTTGACCACCCGCTCAGAGCTCCGCGGCGACGAACTGATCGCTAAGCGCCACCTCTCGGCGGAACCCGAACGTGTCTGGGCCGCCTTCACCTCGCCCGCAAGCATCGCGGCGTTCTGGGGCGGTTCGCACGCCACCGTGCCGCCTGAGTCCGTAACCGTCGACCTGCGTCCCGGCGGAGAGTTCGCGCTCGACACCCGCGCGCCGGACGGCGCGACCCGCCGGCTCCGGTTCGTCTACGTGAGCGTCGCCGCGCCGCACGAACTCGTGTTCGACGAGCCCGTCACCGGCCTCCGCACAACCATCAGCGTCCGCCCCGCCAACGGCGGCACGCGCTCTACGTGGCCGACCGCGCCTGAGCGGCCGACCGGCTCTGAGCACGGGAGCGGCCGTACGCGGCTAGGGCGTGGAAGGCGGCCTTCGGCGTCCACGAGCCGTCCGGCAGCACCCGGACGATCCCGCGCGCGGCCAGGTCGAAGTCGCGCTCCGGGTCGTCGGTGGTCGGCAGGTGCCGGTTCGCGAACGTGTACACGAACGCCGCCTCCACCCCGCCGGCCTCATAGTCGCGCAGCAGGTCCACGACGTAACGGGCCTGGCCCTCCTCGTCGCGCTCCAGCCCCGCGGTGAGCTTCGCGGCGAGGCCGTGCTCGTCGTACGTCACCGGCTCCGACCCGCCCGCGACGTCGGCCGCGCCGCGGAACGTGCAGCAGCCGAACTCGGTCGCGGCGTACGGCTTGCCCTGCCCTACCGCTGCCGCCAGGGTCTGCGGGAACGCCGCGGCGTTGGTCGCGTCGCGGTACCCGGCGTCGCTGGCGATGATGTCGAACGGCGCCCAGTCCACGGCCTCCAGCGGGATCGAGGCGTAGCCGACGGGCCCTCCGAACCGCTCCCGCACTGCGGGCACCGCCTCGGCGAGGAAGTCGCGCACTGCGGCGCGCGCGGCCGGGACCGCCTCCCGCATCCGCATCGGGTCCGTGAACAGCGCCATGCGCTCTGCCAGGTCGCGGCCGGGTAGGAAGCCATCGGTGAACATGGCGATCTCGGAGCCGGTGAGGTACACGACCGACGCCCCGCTCTGCCGCAACCGCTCGGCCCGCTCCGCGCCGTCGAGCACGAACGCCATGAGCCCGTCGCGGTCGAGGCCGTTGGTGAACGGGCAGTACCACACCTCGAGCCCGGCCTCGGCGGCGAATCGCGCGGTCAGCTCGAGCCGGTCCTGGACCCCGCCGGTGATGCGCACCGCGTCGCAGTGCAGTTCGTCGCGGATGACGCGCAGGTCGCGCCGCACGGTCTCGGGGTCGAACGGCTCGTGGGTCGTGGACCCCCCGCTCACGAAGCCGGTGTCGTAGTTCATGCCGAAGACGCGCATCGGACGGCTCTCCTCGCTCGTAAGGTACTTTGCGTACCCTATAAGGTACGTCCAGTACCATGCAAGGCATGAGCACGAGGCGCCGGGGCGAGGAGCTGGAGCGGGCGATCCTGCACGCGGCGGCGGAGGAGCTGCGCGAGTCCGGCTATGCGGGGATGACCATGGACCGGGTTGCCGCCCGGGCCGGGACCAACAAGAACGCGATCTACCGCCGGTGGCCGCACCGGGCGGCACTGGGCATCGCGGCGTACCGTCACCTGTCCGACACCGTGATGCCGAACCCGGACACGGGCACCCTGCGGGGCGACGCGCTGGAGATGCTCCGGCGGGCGAACGAGACGTGGTCGTCGCCGCACGGTGCGATCCTGCGCGGGTTGCTCGCCGCCGCAGCCGACGACCCCGAGCTGCTCACCCTCATGCGGGAGCGGTCCGGCGCGGACACCATGGACCGCGCCTGGCTGGCGATGCTGGAGCGCGCCGCGGCCCGGGGCGAGGCACCTGCCGCGGCCGCGCACCACCGGGTAGCGACGACGCCGATGCTGCTGCTGCGTGCCGAATACGCGATGCGCGGTATCCCCTCCGTGCCCGACGAGGTGCTGGTCGAGATCGTGGACGAGGTGTTCCTGCCGCTCGTACGCGGCCGCGGCTGAACGCGCGCGGTGGCCGTGCGGAGGCTGGTCGCGCCGCTGGCGGACCGGCGGGTGGAACGGCCCGCCGATCGAGAGTTGGTCGACGCGTTACCGGTTCTCCGGTAACGAGCTTCTGACCTGCATGTATCCACGGTGGGCGATACTGGGATCGAACCAGTGACCTCTTCGTCGGTGTGAACGAACACGTCCTGCTCAGGGCGGCACCCACCGAGGGCCGCGGGCGGCCGGGACGGCGAACCGGTACCCGACCGCCCGCGCTCTGATCGCTGGCGAACCTACAGGTCAAGCGGCTCGATCCAGATGTTGCGGTATTGAACCGGGTTGCCGTGGTCCTGCAGCCGGATGGCACCCGTCGCCGGGCCTTCGGGCCGGCTGCTGCCGGTCGGGCCAAGGATCTCGACGTCGTCGTGCACCGTGACGCCGTTCCAGACCACCGTGACGCGTGGGTTCTCGACCTTCTTGCCGGCCGCGTCGTAGCGGGCCTGCCGGTAGACGATCTCGTACGCCTGCCAGGTCTCGGGCGGCAGCGCCGCGTTCACGTCGGGGGCCTTCTGGTTGTAGATGGCCGCGGCGTCGTTCTTTTGCGGCGGGTCGATGCCGAACGAGTCCAGCACCTGGATCTCGTAGCGGTCCTGCAGGAACACGCCGCTGTTGGCGCGCGCCTGGCCGGTCACGTCCGGCGGGTACAGCGGCAGGTTGAACTCGACGTGCAGGCGGAAGTCCCCGAAGCCCTGCAACGTGCGCAGGTCACCGTTGCGCACCGTCATGGCGCCGTCGGCGACGGTCCAGGTCGGTTCGCGTCCGTCGGTGTGTTGCCATTCGGTGAGCTCGCGCCCGTTGAACAGCGTAATGCGCTTGCCGTGCGGACGTACGGCGAGCACGTCGAGGTTCACGTGCCCGGAGTCCGCGGCCTCCTTGCGGTACTCCACCACGTTGCGCCCCTTGTTCAGCGGCACCGTGGTGGTGACCGTTCCCCATTCCTCCCAGGTCACGGTCGAGGGGAACACCGTCTGTTCGACACGTTCACCGTTCACGTACAGGCTCAGCTGTTTCCGCCCCGAGTAGGGGTTCGGGCCGTTGCTGTAGCGCATCGCCAGGTCGTACGTGCCGCTCTCGCCGACGTCGACGGAGATGCTGGTCGACGAGCCGTTCTGGGTGAACCCGGCGGCGAAGCCTGCGCCGGAGTAGGCGGCGTGGTCGGTGGCCATGCCGACCGCGACCGTTCGGCCCTCCTCGGCCTCGAAGAATGTCTGCGGCTGCACCACCCGTCCCGGGATCTCGTTGAGCGTGTACCAGGCCTCGGTGTTCCACAGCTCCTCGCCGTCGCCGGAGGAGAACGGACGCGGCGAGCGTACGTGCACCACGCGGTTCTCCTTCAGGCCCGGGATCTGCAGCTTGACCGTGCGGCTGTCAGTCGATAGTTCGGCCCTTGCCACCTTGAGCGTCTCCAGCTCGAGCTTCGGCCCGCCGTACTGGCTCGTGGCGCCGTAGCGCCACTGCGTCACCTGGTACGCGTCGGCGAGCTTCTGCGCGGTCTCGATGGACAGCGGCTTGGTGTACTCCAGCTCGAATCCGACATGCGACGCGCGCATCTGCTTGACCTCGAAGACCGAGGTGCCGTTGGGCGTGAGCTTCTGCAGGCCGTAGGTGAGCTTGCCCTCCTGGCCCCAGTTGCCGCCGGCGCCCAGGCCACCGACGTAGAGCGCACCGTCGGGGCCGAGGGCGACGTCGTTGACGCCGGACTCCAGGCCCTGCGTGTGCCGGAACACGGCGCCCTGGTACTGCCCCTCGATCTCTTCGAGGAAGACCCGCTGCAGGCCGCCGTAGGTCACGTCACCGACCACCAGCTGCCCCGCGTACGGTCCCTGCTTCAGCAGCACCGGAGTGGACGGTGAGTTACCGATCTCGTTCTGCGGGAGCCAGACGATGGGACGGGTCACCGCCTTGTCGTCGTACGGGCCCGCGGGCGTGGTGTAGTGGTTGTAGAAGGCGCCTTGCTGGATCTGGACCAGCTTGTTCGCGGGCAGCCAGCCCCCCTGGTTGTCGGTGACGAGGACCTCCCCGCGTGGGCCCCATCCGATGCCGTTGGGGGTGCGCAGGCCGCCGGCGACGTACGTGATATCGCCGGTCGCGGCGTTCACCTTGATCGACGTGCCGCGGTTGCGCGCCGGCTGGGGCACGGTGGTGGCGCCACCCAGGTTGATGGCGACGGACAGGTTGAGATAGAAGTACCCGTCCCGGTAGAGCAGGCCGAACGCGAACTCGTGGAAGTTGCGGCCCCACGGCCAGGTCGCCACCGTCCGGTAGTCATCCGCGACGCCGTCGTTGTCGGTGTCGCGCAGGGCCGTCAGCTCGTGCTTCTGGCTGACGTAGACGGTGCCGTCGACCACCGCCACCCCCTGGGGTTCGCGCAGCCCTTGGGCGAACTTGCGGTAGGTGACCTGTTCGGGGCCGGTCTTCCCGGTGACGCCCTCGACCAGGTAGACCTCGCCGGCCACGTTGTCGCTGCCGCCCCAGGTCGAGATCACCAGGTCGCCGTCAGGCATGAAGGCCATGCCGGTGACCTGCGGCTTGAAGCCTTCGGGGCGCAGGTCGGTGAGGGTGTAGCCGGGGTGCACCCGATCGAGGGGCAGGCCGTCCCCGGCCGAGTCGGTCGCGCCCTCGCAGTACTTCCATCCAGGGGCGGTGACGCGTACGACGTCGGCCTCGGTGCTCAGCGCGGAGGCCGGCACGAGCTCGAATCCGTTTGCGCCAGGGGGGCGCCACTCCAGCCGCAACACCTGGCCGCCGCCGTTCTCGAAGAACTCGACGAACAACGGGTGCAGGCCGGCGCTCAGGGTGACCGACCCTTCCTTGAACGTCTCGCCGTGCAGGCCGTCGTGGTTGACGACGAGTTGGTCGTCGATCGTCAGACGCGACCCGTCGTCGCTGGTGAGCCGGAATGTGTATTGCCCGTCGGTGGGCACGGTGAGGTTGGCGATGGCGTGGCTGATGAACCGGTCGGACAGGCCGAACTCGTCGGTACTGGTCCAGTTGATCTGCGGCATGAGCTTGTCGACGTTCGGGGTCTGTGCGGGCTTGAGGGTGCACAGCGCCGCCAGTGGTACGCCCATGTCGTACGAGCGCAGGGTGACGCCGGGTTCCTGGGGCGGGACGTCGGCGTTGACGGGTGCGGCCGCGGACGGGGTGGCGGGGACGGCAGCGAGCAGGGTCGCCAAAGCGGCACCTGCGGCCGCGAGTACCGCTCTCCGGCGTCGGCGCCGGCTGTTCGGTGCGGTCATGGTTCCTCCTGGTGCGAGTGGTGGGGGCCCGGCCGGGAGGATCGGTGCGGCTTTCCTCCCCTGGGCCGGCATGTTCGATCTCGCAGCACAAAAGATCGACGGCCGACACTTTAATCTTTAGGTCGAAGCAGTTCAACTTTTGAATCTGCAGACAAAAGCGGCCCCACGTTGACCCCTGATCCAGGCACCGCCAGCGGACGCTCTTTCTGCCATCGGAGGCTTGAACACCTGGCAGCATCACGACTCCTGCAGCACCGACCCCGAGCATGCCGTCCCGGTAACCGCGGTGAGGGCCCGGGGGTCGATATAGCATCCAGGCCCATGATGCTCCCGATCGGACAGGCCACGCGGGAGGCCGCAATCGCGAGCGCCAACGCGCCACGCTGAGGCGCGAGCAACGGGACGCCGCCACCAGCAGCGAATGGGCGCCGCGCCCGGCCGCCGGCCCGGGGTGGCACGGCGCAGGAGTGGATGCGGCCACCGTGGCCGCACGAGGCTAAGGAGACCCTGCATGACGATCCAGCGGATGGACAACGTCCTCATCGTGGTCGACGATCTCGACGCGGTAATTGCGTTCTTCGTCGAACTCGGCATGGAGCTGGAGGGCAAGGGGCCAATCGAGGGACGCTGGGTCGAGCGTGTCATCGGGATCGACGGCGTCCGACAGGACATCGCGATGCTGCGGACCCCGGACGGCCACGGCCGGATCGAGCTGGCGATGTTCCACACGCCGAAGGCGATCAGCGCCGAGCCGAAGGATGCACCGGCGAACACGCTGGGCATCCGTCGCATCATGTTCGCCGTTGACGACATCGAGGACGTCGTTGCCCGCCTGCGTACCCACGGCGCCGAACTCGTCGGCGAGCTGGCGCAGTACGAGGACAGCTATCGGCTCTGCTACGTCCGCGGCCCCGAGGGCATCATCGTCGGACTGGCCGAACAGCTCAGCTGAAGCCTGCCGAAGGGGCCGTGCAGCCAATTGCGCTCGACCGCCGACCGGCCAAGGCCACCACCTGAGAACCCTCGGCAGCGGAGCACCTCGGCGAACGAGATCGAGCAGGCACTGCGGGCCGTGGGCTGGACCGCTCGCGGCGCTGATCCGGCTGCGCTCGTGTCCGCGGTCAGGAAACGACGATCCGGGGTCCGCCGGCGCGCCATCGTTGCCGAGCGGCATGTGCGTACACCCGATCGCTGTTGCCGGTCGCGGCGGTGGCTTGGATGGCATGGGGGGGTTCGACGTGTACGCCGGCCTGCCCTTGGCGTTCGCCCTGTGGCGCGGCGGCGCACAGGTGCACCTGGCCAGCCTGTCCTTCTCCCAGCTCGAGCTGATCGACCGGGACGCGTGGGTAGCGGAGCACGTCGCGGCGGTGCAGCCGGACACCACCAGCCCGGACTGGTACTTCCCGGAACGCACGCTCGCCCGGTGGCTGGCGGCTCAGCATCTGCCGTCGACCGTGTACGCCTTCCCGCCGCTCGGCGTCCAGCCGTTACGGGCGGCGTACCGGCACCTGGTCGAACAATTCAACATCGATGCAGTGGTACTGGTCGACGGCGGCACCGATGTCCTGCTGCGCGGCGACGAAAGCGACCTCGGCACCCCGGTGGAGGACATCACCAGCCTGGCCGCCGTGGCCGCGCTGGACGTACCGGTCAAGCTGGTCACCAGTCTCGGCTTCGGCATCGACGCCTACGACGGCGTCAACCACGTCCAGGTGCTGGAGAACCTCGCCGCACTCGACCGCGACGGCGGCTACCTCGGCGCCCTGTCCATCCCCGGTTCCAGCCGCGAGGCGGCGCTCTACCGCGATGCTGTCGCCGACGCCCAGGCCGCCACCCCGGACCGGCCCAGCATCGTCCAAGGACAGATCGCCGCCGCCACCAGCGGCGCGTTCGGAGACGTCCGGTTCACCCGGCGCACCGGCGGAGGCGACCTGTTCGTCAACCCGCTGATGGCGATCTACTTCACCGTCGACCTCGACAAACTCGCCGCCCGATGCCTCTACCTCGACCGCATCGAGAACACCATCGGCAGGCGACAGGTCATCACGCGCATCCAAGCGTTCCGCGACGAACTCCTCAACGCACGCATCCCCCGCGCGTTTCCCCACTGAACGCCCGGACGGCGGGACGGCGACACTCGTGATGGCGAACTGCACCAGTCGACTCGCGAAGGTGACACGTTCGCGGCCACTCAGTCGAGACAGAATTCGTTGCCCTCGATGTCCTGCATCACGAGGCACGACTCGTTGTCGTCATCGGCAGGCAGGAGACCGCCTTCTGCGCCGGGGTCAGGTGGTCGCTGGTCATCAGCGTCACCAACGGCCGCGAGAGCACCCGCTCGCCGTGGTGGGAACCGCCCGCGAGCAGAGCCGAGGCGA
>NZ_JAPDPH010000060.1 GCF_026013475.1 Micromonospora yasonensis
CCCCCCCCCCTCTCCCCCCCCCCCCCCTTCCCCCACCCACCCCGCCCCGGGCCTGCTCACAAGCCCGCCGTGACCTGCGGCGGGCAGGGGGTGGCACCCGGCCGACTACCGGGGGAGCAGCCGGCCGGGTGGTTCTTTGGGGTGACCAGCTCCGGGTTTGCAGACCAGGGAGCCGGTCAGGAGGAACTTTGTCAGACAAGACTAGTAAGGTCAACGCCGATCTAGTCCTTCCTTGTCAAGCAAAGCTGGGCGTGATCAAATGGCGGTGCAGACCAGGGAGTCAACATGCCCGCCAAAGCAAAATGGGCGCAGATCGCGGATCAGATCCGAGATCAGATCGCGTCCGGACAACTCGCACCCGGCGACAAGCTGCCCTCGACCGCGCAACTGAAGGATGAGCACGGCGTCTCCGCCGGCGTCGTGCGACACGCGATCCTCGTGCTTCAGATGCAGGGCTGGGTGGAGGGCGTGCACGGTGTCGGCGTGTTCGTCGCCGAGCAGTTGCCGGACGCGCCCGACCGGTAAGCGTGGCGGATGCATGGGCATGACCCTTGGGTTCACCAGAGTTACCCAGGAGCAACTGGACCGGGCGTACACGGACCCGGATTGGGCGGAGAAGTACCTGCGCGATGAGGACCTGCCTGGTTGCTACCTCGAAAAGGCCTGGGCCGGCATCCAGTTCCTGCTGGACGCGGCCGGGGTGAGCATCGATCTGTACGAGGACGGCTGTCTCATCGACAAGGAGTGCATCCACCTCGGCTGGCACGCCGGCATGGTCGCCGACGCCGCCCGGGACCTGAGCGCGACGCCGTTCGAGGCGCTGGCCGCCCACTTCGACCCGGCGAAGATGAGCGCGGAGGAGATCTACCCGTACCGGCGGTGCTGGGACGACGACGACCTCGACTACCTGCGGGAACAGTACGTAGAACTGGTCGAGTTCTTCGTGGCGACTGCCGCCTCGGGTGGCGCCGCGATCCGAACCTTCAGCTTCTAGTCGAGGGCTTGTTCACCGCACGGCAGCGTGGACCGCCCAGCACGGGAGTGCCCGATCCGGCGAAGCCGGCAACGCTCTGCGATATGCCGCTGCGGCGGCCGCTTTGCCTGAGTGTCCTGATAGGTCTTCCGGGGCAGATGTATTCAGTGCTATCTATATAGGCACGGATCACTCCTTTCGCCCCCCGGAGGACCACGTGCTCAAAACCCGCCTCGTAACCGTCACCATGGCCCTGGCCACGGCAATTGCCAGCGTGATCGCGCTGGCCACGCCGGCCCAGGCGGCCTCCACCGTCCGATACGTCGCCCTCGGCGACTCGTACGCCTCTGGCGTGGGCGCCGGCAACGAAAGCGGCTCCTGCCGGCGCAGCCCCAACGCCTACCCGTCGCTGTGGGCGACGTACAACGCTCCCGCGTCGTACACCTTCGTGGCCTGCTCGGGTGCCACCACGACGAGCGTGCGCGACACCCAGGTGGGCTACCTGTCCAGCACCACCACGCTGGTGAGCGTCACCGTCGGTGGTAACGACGTCGGGTTCAGCGACGTCATGACCACCTGTGTGGTGTACGGCGAGTCGGCCTGCGTCGCTGCCGTCAACGCCGCCGAGGACAAGGCCCGGCGGGAGCTGCCGCCGAAGCTGGACGACCTGTACAAGGCGATCCGTGCCCGTGCACCGTCCGCCCGCGTGGTGGTCATCGCCTACCCGGTCTTCTACCGGATCGACACCTACTGCGCCGGGCTCAGCGACACGTCCCGCGCGAAGATCAACGAAGGCATCAACCTCCTGGACGACATCACCAAGAATGTCGCGGTCCAGAACAGTTTCGTCTTCGCCGATGTCCGCCCGATCTTCCGCGGCAACGAGCTCTGCGCCTACGGCGAGAAGTGGCTGCACGCGTTGAACTGGGCCGACCCGAGCATCTCGTACCACCCGACGGCCGCCGGGCAGTCCGGCGGTTACTACCCGACCCTCGCCGGGGCCGCGTGACGGGTTCGGCTTCTCAGCGGCTAGAACGCCGATGTGGCGGTGTCCGGGCGAATGGACACCGCCACATCGGGGTAGTGGAGTCGACCGAGCAGTCTCGCCGCCTCGACGTCGGTGCAAGAACGCAACTTCGGGGAGGTTGCTGCTTCCCGATGCGCCGAGACAGCAACTTCCCCGATGTTGCGCGGATCGTGACGCGGGGCGTCAGGTGGCGGCTTGGTGGACGGACTCGAGGCGGGCGAGGTCGTGCTCGGTGAGGCGGAGGGCGGCGGCCGCGACGTTCTGGGTCAGGTGGTCGGGGTTGCCGGTGCCGGGGATCGCCAGCACGTTCGGGCCCCGGTGCAGCGTCCAGGCCAGCCGGACCTGGGCCGGGGTGACGCCGTGCTCCCGGGCGACGGCGCGTACCTCGTCGTGCTCGGCGCCGGTCGCCCCGGCCTCCCGGGCGCTGGTCGCCAGCGAGAAGAACGGCACGAACGCCGTGCCGTGCGCGGCGCAGTCCCGGATCAGCGCGTCGTTGCTCAGCCGGTAGCCGAGGCCGTACGAGTTCTGCACGCAGACCACCGGGGCGATGGCGCGCGCCTCGGCGACCTGGTGCAGGCGTACCGCCGAGACGCCGAGGTGCCGGATCAGGCCGGCGTCGCGCAGCTCGGCGAGCGCGCCGAAGTGCTCGGCCAGGGGCTCCGGACCGTACACCCGGAGGTTGACCACGTCGAGATGGTCCCGGCCGAGCTGGCGCAGGTTCTCCTCGACCTGACCGCGGAGCTGGTCGGGCCGGGCCATCGGCAGCCACTCGCCGGACGGATCCTTGCCCGGCCCGACCTTGGTGACGATGACCAGACCCTCCGGGTACGGCGACAGCGCCCGGTTGATCAGCTCGTTGGCCGAGCGTAGCGGCGAGAAGTAGAACGCGGCGGTGTCGATGTGGTTGACGCCCAGCTCGACCGCGCGGCGCAGCACGGCGATCGCCCGGCCCCGGTCACTCGGGCTGCCGTCGGCGTTGGCGGTGAGCCGCATCGCGCCGAAGCCCATCCGGTTGACGGTCAGGTCACCGAGCTGCCAAGTGCCGGCCGCCGCGGCGGTGATCGTGCCCATGGTCGTGATGTCTCCGTCCCCCTCGGATGTCACGGTCGCGCCTCGTCGTCGGGTGGTGCGAGGCCGAGCAGTTCCACGGTGTCGCCCGCCAGCCGGTTCAACGCGGCGACCAGTTTCCGCTCCTCGTAGGTGAAGTGCGACTCCAGCAGCCCGGCCAGGCCGTCCAGCTCGGCTCGGACCTGCCGGGCGTTGGTGGCTGCGGCGAGCAGCGACTCGACGCGGTGCAGGATGTCCGCCACCACCTGGTGGTCCGCGCTCAGTTCGGCGAGGACCGGCCGTAGCTCAGGTGCCTGGTCGGCCAGGACCCGGAACGCGCCGCCGTCCTCGCCGGTGTGGTGCCGGTCCAGCGCCGCGCAGAAGCCGACGCAGTGTGCCCGCAGCTCGCGGGTCAGGCCGGCGCCCCCGGGGGTGTCCAGGCCCGCGCGGAGGCGGGCCAGCTCCTCACGGAGCCAGTCGTGGATCTCGATCAATTGGGTGCCGAGGGCGGTCAGCCGCGCGCTCGACGAGTGGGATGGGTGCACATGGTCCCCTGCCGTCCCGCGCCTCCATGCCCACGGCGGCCTTCGTGCCGGGTGCACCGCGACGCTGCCGCGACCTTACGCGATCCGGTCGCCGGTCGCCGTACCGCGTCACTCGCCCTCGTCCGGTTCCTCCGGGATGTGCCAGCGGGCCCGCCAGGCGGCCTCGTGCGCCTCGTGGCTGGTCCGCTCCTCGAAGATCAGCTGCCGCAGCGCCCGCCGGCCCTCGTCGAAGACCACCACATCGGCGGCCACCATGCCGACGCAGATCGCGGTGAGCAACGCGAGGGCACCCAGGGCGGGGAGCCGGTTGGCCGCCGGGATGGTCGCGGCGAGCAGGACGACCGTGCCGACCCGGGTCCAGCTCAGGGTGTGCAGGGTGCGCAGCTGGAACAGCATGTTGCCGCAGAGGTAGAGGATCACCCCGCCGAAGAGCAGTGGTTCGCCGGGGCCGATGGCCGGCAGCCAGTTGGAGACGTTCGGGTTGGTGATCTGGCGCACGATCTGCTCGGCACCGAGCGCGAACAGGATGATCCCGGCGATCATCGGCAGGTAGCAGTAGGCGTACGCGTCGCGGGCCATGGCCACCCGGGGTCCGTCCTCGGAGGCGTGCAGGGCGATCCGGGCGGCTGGCCCGATCATGTCGTAGTGCGCCCACCAGAGCGCGGCGGTGAAGAAGATCCCGAGCACCGCCGCGGCCACGGCCGGTCCGGTGGGCGCCTGACCGAGTAGGTTGCTGCCGACGCCGACCGAGATGACCGACTCGCCCAGGGCGATGATCAGGATCAGGTCGTACCGCTCGGTCCAGTGTTCTGCGGAGGCGACCCCCCAGCCCCCGGTCCCGGCGAGGATGCCGGTGGTGTACTGCATCAGCACCACCACGGCCCAGAGACCGTCCCGGATGAGCGCGGCGGAGCCGTGGCCGTGCAGGATCGGTGGGATCAGCGCGGCGCCGAGCAGCAGCAAGGTGCTGACCACCACCTCCGGCGCGAACCGCGTCAACTGCCGGCGCTCGTTCGGGCTGTCCCGCACCGCGTGCAGGTAGAGCAGCCAGTGCACCGCGCGGATAACGGTGTAGCTGATCGCGGCGACGATCGGCCCGGCGGCGTAGCCTCTCGGCTCCCGAAACGCCGACGGCAGCGACAGGGCGAAGGTGAACAGCGCCGCCATGCCGACCGTCATCAGCACCGGAACGAAGCCCTCGCCGAGCCGGATGCGGGAGGCGAGCACGCTGTGCACCACCCACGACCACCAGAGCACGGCGAGCACTAGCAGGGCGTGCAGCAGCGCGCCGCCGGTGATGTCCCGCGCGGTCGTCCGCGTGATGATGAAGAACGAGAAGACGAAGACCAGGTCGAAGAAGATCTCGAACCGGTCCACCCGGGCGCCGGGCGCCACCGGTACGGCGGGCCCGAGGCGCCGTCGCCTCCCGAAGCCGCTCACCGGACGAGTCTGTCAGCGGGCGGGCCGTTGCCGGGTCGGAATCGACTCAGCCCGGGTGACCCGCGGACGACGAAGGGGGCGCGCGGCGTGTGCCGCGCGCCCCCTTCGCGTGTCGTCCGGGCGTCAGAGCCCCAGCTCGGCCTCGAAGTTGCCGGCCTCCAGCCGCCCCTTGACCGCGACGAGGAAGCGGGCCGCGTCCGCGCCGTCGATCAGCCGGTGGTCGTACGACAGGGCCAGGTAGACCATCGAGCGGACCGCGACGACCTCGCCCAGCTCCGGGTCGTTGACCACGACCGGACGCTTCACCACGGCACCCGTGCCGAGCATCGCCGACTGCGGCGACGGCACGATCGGGGTGTCGAAGAGGGCGCCCCGGCTGCCGGTGTTGGTCAGCGTGAAGGTCGCCCCGGCGATCTCGTCCGGGCTGATCTTGTTGATCCGGGTGCGCTCGGCCAGGTCGGCGACCCGCTTGGCGATGCCGCCCAGGTTGAGGTCGCCGGCGTTGTGGATGACCGGCACCAGCAGGCCCCGCTCGGTGTCCACGGCGATGCCGAGGTGCTCGGCGTCCGGGTACGTGATCGTCCCGGCCTCCAGGTCCATCCGCGCGTTGACGATCGGGTAGGCCTGGAGCGCCTCGACGGCGGCGAGGGCGAAGAACGGCAGGAAGGACAGCTTGACGCCGTGCCGCTGCTGGAAGGAGTCCTTGGCCTGCGCCCGCAGCTTGGCGATCCGGGTGACGTCCACCTCGATCACCGTGGTCAGCTGCGCCATCTCGTGCAGCGACTCCTGCATCCGCTTGGCGATCGCCGCCCGGATCCGCGGCAGCTTCTCGGTGCTGCCCCGCTTGGCGCTCGGCTGCGGCTTCGCGGCCGGCTTGGCCGGGGCCGCCGCGGCGGCGGGGGCCGGCTGCGCGGCCGGCGCGGCCTTCGCCTTCTCGGCCGCCTCCAGCACGTCCTGCTTGCGGATCCGCCCGCCGACGCCGGTGCCGTTGACCGAGGAGAGGCTCACGCCGTGCTCCGCGGCCAGCTTGCGCACCAGCGGGGTCACGTACCCGGCGGCCTCCTCGCCGCCGGGCACGGGCGCGCGCCGCGGCGTGGGGGCCGGCGCGGCCGGCTGCGCGGCCTGCTCCACCTTGGCCGGCTGGGCGGCCTGCTCCGCCTCGGCGGCCGGCTCGTTGTAGGACACGCCCGGGGTCGGCTCCTCGACCTTGGGCGCCGGGGCCGGCGCGGGCGCGGGCTGCGGCGCCGGCTTCGCCTCGACCTTGGGCTCGGGCTTGGGCTCCGCCTTCGGCTGGGCCGGCGCGGCACCGGCCGCCCCGACGATCGCCAGGACGCCGCCGACCTCGGCGGTCTCGTCCTCGGGCACCCGGATCTCCAGCAGCGTGCCGGCGACCGGCGACGGGATCTCGGTGTCCACCTTGTCGGTGGAGACCTCCAGCAGCGGCTCGTCCACCTCGACGGTCTCGCCGACCTGCTTGAGCCAGCGGGTGACCGTACCCTCGGTGACGCTCTCACCCAGGGCCGGCATCTTGACCTCGGTGCCCTCGCCCGACGGCGCCGCGGCCGGGGCCGGGGCCTGCACGGCCGGCTGCTCCGCCTCGGCCTCGGGCTCGGCGGCGGCCTCGGCGGCCTGCTCCGCCGGGGCCGCCTGCTGCGGGGCGGCGCCACCGGCCGCCTCGCCCTCACCGGCGATGATCGCCAGCTCGCTGCCGACCTCGGCGGTCTCGTCCTCGCCGACCACGATCCGGCTCAGCACGCCCGCCGCGGGCGACGGGATCTCGGTGTCGACCTTGTCGGTGGACACCTCGAGCAGCGGCTCGTCGACCTCGACGGTGTCGCCCTCCTGCTTGAGCCAGCGCGTGACGGTGCCCTCGGTGACGCTCTCGCCGAGCCGGGGCATGGTGACCGATACCGGCATGTTCTCCAGACTCCTTCATTCCCCTGGTGGGATCATCGCCCGTCGCCGGACGCCGCGGTTGTCGTGTCAGGCGTGCGCGTGCAGCGGCTTGCCGGCGAGGGCCAGGTGCGCCTCGCCCAGGGCCTCGTTCTGCGTCGGGTGGGCGTGCACGAGCTGCGCCACCTCGGCCGGGTACGCCTCCCAGTTGTAGATGAGCTGCGCCTCGCCGATCAGCTCGCCGACCCGGGCCCCCACCATGTGCACGCCGACCACCGGGCCATCCTCCACCCGGACCAGCTTCACGTGGCCGGCGGTCTTGAGGATCTGGCTCTTGCCGTTGCCACCCAGGTTGTAGTTGTAGGTCTTGATCTTGTCGGCGCCGTACTGCTCCTTGGCCTTCGCCTCGGTCAGGCCGACCGACGCCAGCTCCGGGTCGCAGTAGGTGACCCGCGGGATGCCGGCCTCGTCGATCACGGCCGGGTTCTGGCCGGCGATCTCCTCGGCCACGAAGATGCCCTGCTGGAAGCCGCGGTGCGCGAGCTGCAGGCCGGGCACGATGTCGCCGACCGCGTAGACGTTCGGCACGCTGGTGCGCAGCCGCTCGTCGGTCAGCACGTAGCCGCGGTCCATCTTGACGCCCTGCTCCTCGTAGCCGAGGTTGGCGGTGGTCGGCCCGCGTCCGACGGCGACCAGCAGCAGCTCGGCCTCGACGGTGTCGCCGCCCTGGATGGTCAGCTTGACACCGTTCTCGGTCTTCTCGACCTTCTCGAACGGCTTGCCGACCTTGAAGTTGATCTTCCGCTTGCGGAACGCCCGCTCCAGCGCCTTGGACGACTCCTCGTCCTCGGCGGCGACCAGGCGGGGCAGCGCCTCGACGATGGTCACGTCGACGCCGAAGGACTTCCACACGCTGGCGAACTCGACGCCGATCACGCCGCCGCCGAGCACGATCGCCGACGACGGGACCCGGTCCAGGACCAGGGCGTGGTCGCTGGTGATGATCCGCTCGCCGTCGACCTCCAGGCCGGGCAGGCTCTTCGCGTACGAGCCGGAGGCCAGGATGATGTTGCGGCCGGTGTAGCGCTTGCCGTCCACCTCGACCACGTTCTTGCCGACCAGCTTGCCGGCGCCGGCCACGAAGGTGATGTTCTTGGCGCCGCCGACCAGGCCCTGCAGGCCCTTGTAGAGCCGGGAGATCACGCCGTCCTTGTACGAGTTGACCGCCGCCATGTCGATGCCGACCAGTTCGGCCTTGACGCCGAACTGCTCCGACTCGCGGGTCTGGTCGGCGATCTCGGCGGCGTGCAGCAGGGCCTTGGTGGGGATGCAGCCGTTGTGCAGGCAGGTGCCCCCGAGCTTGCCCTTCTCGATGAGCGCGACGGAGAGGTTCAGCTGGGCGGCACGCAGCGCCGCCGCGTAGCCGCCGCTACCACCTCCGAGAATGACGATGTCGAAGGTCGAATCGTTCGGCTGGCTCACATCCAACTCCCAGGTCGCGTCACTGCATCGGGGGTTACGGTGGGGTAACAGGCACACCCCACCTCGGTCATCTTGTCACCACCGCCGACGAAGCGCGTAGTGAGGTGCCCAACGACACGTCGCCGACACGTACCCTTGGCATCGTCTTCGATGACGTACGGGGGAGGAGTGGGTGCTGTGGGGCTGTTCCGACGACGCAAGCGGACCGTCGCGGTGAACCGCGACCGGGCGGCCGATCGCGCCGATCTGGACCACCTTGAGAACTTCGTCCGCACCCGGCGCGGGGTCGAGGCGTACCTGGAACCCCGGACCACCGTCACCGAGACCACGGTCATGCTGATCGCCGACGACGGCGAGTGGACCCGGCGCCGGGTCGGCGGCCCCGACGAGGGCCGCCGCTTCGCCCACCGTCTCGCCATCCCGATCTACGACGTCCGCCTGATGGGCTACCCCCAGCGCATGCGCGACTACAACGAACGCCGCAAGCGCCGCCCGGAGCTCTTCTGACATCTGCGCGTGAAGCAACTTCGGGGAAGTTGCTGCCTCTCGGCGTGCCGAGGCAGCAACTTCCCCGAAGTTGGGTGGATCTTCAGGCGTCAGCCGTTGGCGGCGACGTCGTCGATCAGGTGGAGCAGGGTGCGGACCGGGACGCCGGTGCCGCCCTTGGTCAAGTAACCGGTCGGCTCGCCTGAGTGGTAGCCGGGGCCGGCGATGTCGATGTGCGCCCAGGCCACGTCGTCGGTGACGAACTCGCTCAGGAAGACGCCGCCCTGGAGCATGTGACCGGCCCGGTCCATCACCGCGTTGACCTGCGAGATGTCCGCGACCTCGGAGTCCATGCCCTTGCGTACGTCGTCCGGCAGCGGCATCGGCCAGGCCGGCTCGCCGGTCGCCTCACCGGCGGCCTTCACCCGCTCGCACAGCTCCGGGGAGCCCATCACGCCGGCGATCCTCTTGCCCAGCGAGATCACCTGGCCGCCGGTCAGCGTGGAGGTCTCGAACAGGTAGTCCGCGCCGTCCTCGCAGGCCCGGGCGATGGCGTCGGCCAGGATCATCCGGCCCTCGGCGTCGGTGTTGAGCACCTCCACCTTCTTGCCGTTGTACATGCTGATCACGTCGCCCGGCCGGTAGCTGGTGCCCGACGGCATGTTCTCCGCCATCGGCAGGTAGCCGGTGACCGCCACGGACGGCTTGAGCGCCGCGACCGCCAGCATGGCGGCGCCGACCGCCGCCGCGCCCGCCATGTCGGACTTCATCTCCCACATGCCCTGGGCCGGCTTGATCGAGATGCCACCGGTGTCGAAGGTGATGCCCTTGCCGACCAGCGCGACCCGCTTGCCGGTGCCGCCGCCGTCGGGGGTGTAGGTGAGCTTGACCAGGCGCGGCGGGGCCTCGGAGCCCTGGCCGACGGCGATGATGCCGCCGTACCCGCCGGCCTTGAGCGCCGCCTCGTCGAGCACCTCGACGCCGAGCCCGGCCTCCCGGGCGGCGGCGGCCACGGCCTCGGCGAACGCCGGCGGACGCAGCTCGTTCGGGGCGGTGTTCACCCAGTCCCGGCTGGCCAGCACCGCGCCGGCCACCGCCTGGGCCCGGGTGATCTCGGCCTGGGCGGCGGCGTCCGCGGCGTCCGGGACGGCCACCAGCACCTCGGCCACCGGCTCCCGCCGGGTCGGCTGCGGCTTGGTCTTGTAACCGGCGAACCGGTAGCCGCCGAGCAACGCGCCCTCGGCGACCGCGCGCAGCGCGGCCGGGGCGTCGGCGTCGTCGGGCAGCGGCAGGGCGAGGGCGACGCGCGGGGCGCCGGCCAGCGAGCGGACCGCCGCGCCGGCGGCCCGGCGCAGGGTTTCCGGGGCCGGGGCGGCACCGGTGGGCTCGGGACCGAGGCCGACCGCGGCGACCACGGGCGCGGTGACCGTGCCCAGCGTGGCCAGCTTGATCACCTCGCCGGCGCCGCCGGTCGCGCCGAGCAGGGCCAGCGTCTCGGTCAGCTTGCCGTCGAACGCGGCAGCGATGCTCTCCGCGCCGCTGGCCAGCAGCAGGGCGCCGGCGGGTGCGCCGGCCTCCTGCTCGGCGGTCTGGCTGTGCACGCCGATCACGATCGCGTCGACGGCGAGTTCGGCGGGGTCTGTGTCGACCAGGCTGAGGGTGGTGCGGGGCGATGTCACGAAAGCTACTCCGGGCGGGCCGGGCCGGCCGCGGCGTCGCGTACCGGCGATGAAGGTCTCCGGCGGCAACCTACCCGCCGGACGCGTGGCTGTCCCGCCGATGCGCTCCGACGGGTCCCGCCGATGCTAACCAGCCGTTCAGCTGGCGGTAAGTTGCCACCCATGACCGACGTGACCTCCGACGCCGCCGCCACCCGGCTGCGTCGTTCCCCCCTGCACGAGCGGCACACCGCGCTCGGCGCCAAGTTCGCCCCGTTCGGGGGTTGGGAGATGCCGCTGGAGTACGCCGGCGGCGGCGTGCTCAAGGAGCACACGGCGGTCCGTACCGGGGTGGGCGTCTTCGACGTCTCGCACCTGGGCAAGGCCCGGATCACCGGACCCGGCGCCCGGGACTTCGTCAACGCCTGCCTCAGCAACGACCTCGGCCGGATCGGGCCCGGCAAGGCGCAGTACACGCTCTGCTGCGACGACGCCACCGGCGGGGTGGTGGACGACATCATCGCCTACCTGTACGCCGACGACCACGTCTTCCTCATCCCGAACGCGGCGAACACCGCCGAGGTGGTCCGCCGCCTGCGGGCCGCCGCGCCCGCCGGGGTGGTGATCACCGACGAGCACGAGGGGCACGCGGTGCTCGCGGTGCAGGGGCCGCGCTCGGCGGACCTGCTCGGCGCGCTGGGCCTGCCCACCGGTCACGACTACATGAGCTTCTCCGCTGCCACCCTCGACGGGGTGGGGCTGACCGTGTGCCGCACCGGTTACACCGGCGAGCTGGGGTACGAGCTGGTCGTCCCGGCCGCGCACGCGCTCGCCGTCTGGGACGCGCTCTTCGCCGCCGGCGCGGCGTACGAGCTGCGGGCCTGCGGGCTGGCCGCGCGGGACACGCTGCGCACCGAGATGGGCTATCCGCTGCACGGGCAGGACCTGTCGCTGGAGATCACCCCGGTGCAGGCCCGCTCCGGCTGGGCGGTGGGCTGGGACAAGCCGGCCTTCTGGGGCCGGGACGCGCTGCTCGCCGAGAAGGCCGCCGGCCCCCGGCGTACGCTGCGCGGGCTGGCGGCGGTGGACCGGGCCATCCCGCGCCCCGGCATGGCCGTCCTCGCCGGCGACCAGCAGGTCGGCACGATCACCAGCGGCACGTTCAGCCCGACGAAGAAGCAGGGCATCGCCCTCGCCCTGATCGACACCGACCCGAAACTCGCCGACGGCGACCTGGTCGAGGTCGACATCCGCGGCCGCCGCGCCCAGATGCGCCTCACCAAGCCGCCCTTCGTCCAGCCTTCCGTCCGCTGACCTCCATGTTGATCAAGGAGTTTGCGTCTCCGGCGGGCCGGATCCTGACGCAAATTCCTTGATCAACTCTTTCCCGTGGCGGTCGGTCGGGGGTGGGGTCAGGCAGGGCTGGGGGGTTCGCCGGCGTCCAGGACGGCCTGGGTCCAGCCGCCCTCGAGGACCCCGGACCCGTCCAGGACGGCCCAGTCGACGACGTCGGACGCCTCGACCACCACGGGGGCGCCGATCCGGACGCTCGGGTCGCTGTTGGCGTCGCTGGCGCTGGCACCGACGATCCGCTCCGGGCTCTCCCACGAGGTCACCCCGGCCCAGACGAACTCGGGGCCGTCGTCGCCGGGCAGCCCGTACTTCACCACCAGTTGGGTCTCGGCGGGGAGCTGATTGGCGAGAAAACGGGCCCGGATGTCACCCAGGCCGGCCCGGGCGGTGGCGATCGCCCGGCTCATCGCGTCGCCCGGGCGGGCGTACCGGACGTCCGGCTGGATGCCGCTGAACAGGGTGGCGCAGGCGGCGGCGAAGTAGCGGCCGGGCGGGCCGGGGTGCCCGGGCGGGGGACGCAGGCTGAGGAACGAGTCGGCGTCCGGGTCGGTCGCCGGGTCCAGTTCCAGCGCCAGCAGCACCGGCGCCGTCGCGCCGTGCTGCTCCGGATTCCCGTACGCCACCGCGATGTCGTGCCCGGTGACCGTGGCCAGCACCGGCAGCTGCACGAACGCCGGCACCTCCTCGCCGGCCAGCCCCTCGGTCCAGTCACGCAGCAGCCGCCGCGCGGCGCCGGTCATCACCGCGCCCCAGGCCCGGGTGAGGTGGTCCGGCACGCCCTGGGTCTGGAGTTCCAGCAGCCCGAACCGGCGCAGCCCCTTCGTGGTGAACCAGAGCCCGTCGGCGTCCGACGAGTACGGCACCAGCACCCAGTCGACCAGCCGGATCCGGCCCTGCTCGTCGGGGAGCGAGCGCAGCGCGGTCGCCGGGTCGAGGAACTGGAGGCCGAAGACGTCCACCACGTCTCCGTCGACGGTCTCGGCGACCGCCGCAGCGACCGCCCGGGCCGCCCACTCGTGCGCCGGCGGCCAGCCCGGCCGGTACTCGGCCTGCACCACCACGAGGTGGGTGGCGGCGGCCAGCCGGGCCAGTTGCTCCTCGGTGGCCCCGAACGCGGTGAGCAGGTCCGGCGGCAGCTCGGGGAACTCGCCGACCGGCCGGGTGTCCACGCTCATCAGCGGGCTATCCAGCATCTGCTTCGCCAGCCCGTACACCGGCTCGGCGAGCCGTCCGGCGAGTCCCGCCATAGCGGTCTTCGGGCTCACCCTCGGCAGCCCGGCGACCGGCACCAGGTAGGTCGCGTCCAGCGACTCCGGGACCGGTACGGGCAGGAAGTCGTCCGTGATGAGCATGCCGTCCCCCTCGACACCGCCGGTGCGCCTCACCCGAGAACGCTACCCGCCCGGACGGGTGACGCTCAGCCGGACAGCACCAGTCCCAGGTAGGACAGCGTGGTGACGACCTCCACGGTGGCGCCGAGCACGTCCCCGGTGATGCCGCCGAGCCGGCGTACCACGTGGCGCAGCAGCCCCGCCGCGACGGCGAGCGCGGCGACGACGGCGAGCGGCCCCTGCCACGGCCGGCCCGGCACCGCCGGCACGGCCAGCAGCGCCACGGCGATCGTGCCGACGACCGGCGCGACCGGCCCCACCGTGCCGGCCACCAGCGCGCCCAGCCCCTCGGGGCGGGCCGCCGGCACCCCGCGGCGGCACGCCAGGACGACGCCCAGCCGGCCGGCCGCCGTCGCGGCGACGACCGCCGCGAGCGTCGCCGGCCACCCGCGCCCGGCCAGCTCCGCCAGCACCGCGGCCTGCAGCAGGAGTACGACCACCAGCGCCACCACGCCGAAGGGCCCGACGTCCGGCTTCTTCATGATCTCCAGCGCCGCCGCCCCGCGCCGGTACGACCCCAGCGCGTCCACGGTGTCGGCCAGCCCGTCCAGGTGCAGCCCGCGGGTCAGCAGGGCCCCCACCGCGACGGCGACCCCGGCCGCGACCAGCGGGGGAGCGAGCATGGCGGTCAGCAGCAGCACCGCCGCGAGCAGCGCGCCGAGCAGCGCGCCGATCGCCGGGGCGAGCGCCATCGCGGCGCCCGCCACGTCCCGGTCGATCCGGCCGGCGCGTACCGGCAGCGTGGTGAAGGTGGTGGCCGCGAGCCGGAGGCCGGCGGCGAAACGCGGGTCAGTCGGCACGTCGGCCGGGGGAGACCGGCTCGTCCGCGTCGGTCGTGGTGGGCCCAGGGCCGGCCGGCTCCGGCTCGGCGAACTCCGGCTCCGGCTCCGGCTCGGTGCTGGTCGGCCCGGGCCCGGCCGGCTCGGGCTCGACGAACTCCTCGTCGTCCTCCCCGCCGTCGCGCAGCGACGGGTGCACCGGCAGGCCGGCGGCGAGCGCCAGCGCCGAGCGCAGCAGCGGCAGGGTGGCCAGCGCGGTCGCGCCCTCGCCCAGGCCGAGCCGCAGGTCCACCAGCGGGGTCAGGCCGAGCACGTCGGCGGCGAGCCGGACGGCCGGCTGCCCGCCGTGGTCCGGCAGCAGGCACCAGTGCCGGGCCTGCCCGGCGAGGTCCCGGCTGACCATGCCGGCGGCGACGCCGACCGGACCGTCCAGCAGCACCGGGATGCGCCGGGCGGTCGCGCCGAGCAGCACGCCGGTGGCCACCGCCACGTCGCCGCCGCCCAGCTCCGCCAGGATGTCCCGGGCGTTGCGGGGGGAGCGCCGGGTGCGGTGCAGCGCGTCCCGGACCGCCGCGCAGCGGACCATCCAGGCCGCGTCGTCGTACTGCCCGTGCTCGGTCAGCACCCGGCCCAGCACCGCCGGGGGCTCCGCGCCGGCCGTGGCCGCCAGTACCGCCGCGGCGGCCGCCTCGGTGCCGGCGCCGCAGGCCGCCAGCACCAGCAGCTGTACGCCCGCGTCGGCGGCCTGCTCGGCCAGCCGCCAGCCGTACCGCAGGGCCGACTCGACCTGGTCCTCGGTGAGCGCCGGCCCGTCCTCGATGGGCGCCGCGGCGGGCGCCTCGACCACCTGGAGGCTGGCTCCGCTCTCGGCGGCCAGCCGCGCGAGGGCTCCCTTGCCGGCGCGCGCCTGCCGGGCGCGGCGGGCCGACTCGCCGGGCACCGCGCCGGCCGAGGCGCCGCCGGCGTGGTCGCCGTGCACCAGCAGCACCCGGACCGAGGCCCACGGCGCGGGGGTCGGGGTGCCCTGGGTGGCGGCGGCGAAGCCGACCACCCGCTCCAGCACGCCGAGCCCGCCGCCCGGCACGTCGAGGGTGGCGAGCCGGTCGACCGCCTGCGGGCCGGCGTAGTCGTCGGGCATGGGCAGTTCCATGCCGGGCTGGATGACCAGGCCGGTCGCGATCATCGGCAGCGCCATGGTGGGGGCGGCCCAGTCGGCGCCGGTCGCCCCGAGCGCCGGGGCGGGCGCGGCCGGCGCGGCCGGGGTGAGCACCTCGGGCAGCGCCTCCTCCGGCGCGGCCCCGTGCACCGTCTCGGGCCCGGCGGCCGGGACGCCGGCCTGCCCGGGACCGGCCTGCGCGGGCACCGTGGGGTGCGGCGGCGCGCCGGCCGGCTTCAGCCAGGCGGGCTGGCCGGCCATCACCAGGACCACCGCGTCGCAGGCGTCGGCGACCGCGCGGTTGGTCTGGCCGAGCGCGTCGGTGAAGGCCCGGCCCAGCGGGGTGGTCGGCACCAGGGAGAGCCCCACCTCGGGGCTGACCAGCACCAGCCGGGCGGCGCTGGCCCGGATCGCGTCGGCGAGTTCGGCGATGGTGGCGGTGTCGTCGGCTGGCTGGTGGGCCGGATCGAGCAGCACCGTCACCCAGCCGCCCAGGTCGTCGACGAGCAGCGTCTCGTTCGGCTCGGCCGTGGCGATCACGTCGGCCAGCCGGCGCGGATCCGCCGCGGTCTCCTCGGTGGTCCAGCTGCCCGGCCGGCGGGCGCGGTGCCCCGCCAGGCGGGTCGCCCACTCGGTGTCCTCCGGGTCCCCTTCGGGGGCGGTGGCCACGTACCGGACCGTGGGGGCGTCGGCGACCAGCGATTCCGCGAACTCGGACTTGCCGGACCGGATACCGCCGAGCACCAGGAGCGTGTTCCACCCGTCAACGGACATGCCCGTACCTTAAAGCCGCCGCGCCGGTCGCCGCCCGCCGGCCCGGACGCCGGCCGGCGGGCGGACGCTGGCGCTCAGTCGCAGTGCTCGAACGGGCTGCCGTAGCTGGCCCCACCGGTCGACCCGCCCCACTTCACGCAGACCCCGGGCGCGCTGGCCCGGACCGGCCCGGCGTAGTACTTGTACCCGCCGCTCTCGGTCTGCCGGGTCTTCCCCTGCACCTCCAGGTACGCCGACACGGCGGTGGCCCGGCCGACGTCGGTGTCCTTGAGGGTGACCACGCAGTTCGTTCCGGTGGACGTGTTGTAGAGCAGGTAGACCCGGCCCTTGCGGACCCCGTTCGCGGTCAGCGCCGCCGAGTCGATCACCTGGTAGCCGCTGCCGCACACCTGCTTGGCCGTGTACGGGTTGGGCTGCTGAGCCGCGGCCGAGCTGGTCGCCGGCGCGGGCGCCCCGGTGTCGCCGGGGGTCGGCTGCGCCCCGCTCGACGGGGTGGCCGCCACCGAGCGGCTCGGCGTGGCCGACGGTGACCGGCTGGGCCGGCCGGTCCGGCTGGGCGTCGCTCCGGGCGTCGCCGCGGTGGCCGGCACGTCGGTGCCGCCCGGATCGGCGGGCGCCGACTCGCCGGTCAGCGTGGTCGACCGCTGGCCCGGGTCGTCCGGCGAGCTCAGCAGCGCCACGGCCCCGGCGGTCAGCACCGCGACGAGGACGACCGCGGCCGCCCCCGCCAGGGCGAGCACCCGACCGCGTCCCTTCCGGCCGTCGGCCGGCTCCTCCAGCGTCGGCGGCATCCCGGACCCGGCGTGCCGCTCGTCCGCCGACCCGTGCCCGCCGGGTCGCGGCCCGGCGGCGCCGACCGCCCAGGCCGGGCCGGGTTGCCCGGCCAGGGGCGGCCCCGGCTGGGCGTACCCGGGCTGGCCGCCGAACCCGCCCCCGGCGCCGGGCGCGGCCGCCCGCCCCGGGGCGAAACCCTGCGGCGTGGCGGCCACGCCGTGTCCGGGCGCCGCCCCGCTGCCCGTCCCCGGGCCGAATCCCGGTGCGGCGGCCGCAGCCTGACCGAATCCCGGTGCGGCGGCCGCAGCCGGTCCGGAGCCGTGCGGGGTGCCGGCGGGCGGGCCGAAACCCGGCGGGGGGCCTGCCGCCGGGCTGACGCTGTGGGGGACGCCGGCGGCCATCCCCTGCGGGGCGTCGGCGCGGTCCGCCGGGGCGACGCCGTGCGGGGCCTGGCCGCCGACCGGGGCCGCCCGGCCCGGGTCGGGGACGGCGGGCACGGAACCGGTGCCGGCCGGGCCGCCGGGCTCGGCTACCGGGGTGGCCGGGGACCCGGTGGGCGGCTGGCCGCCGGGCGGCGTACTCCCGGAGGGGGTCGGGGTGAGCGGGCCGGGAGCGGGCAGCACGGCGGGCCCGGGGACGGCCGGGCCGGCCACCGCCCACGGCGGGCGGGGCGGGGCGGGGAGCCGGGCCAGGGTGGAGTCGCGGGCGTCCTGGGCCGCCTCGGCCAGGGCGAGCGCGCTCGGGTGGCGGTCGCGGGGGCGCTTCGCCAGCGCCTGGCGGACCATCTCGATCACCGCCGGGGGCGTGTCCGGCGGGAGCGGCGGGGGCTCGTCCTGGGCGTGCCGCATGGCCACCTGGAGCGGGTTGTCCCCCTCGAACGGCGGCCGGCCGGCCAGGCAGAAGTACGCGACCGCACCGAGCGCGTAGACGTCGGTGGCGGCCGAGACGGGCTGGCCGACGGCCTGCTCCGGCGACATGAACGTGGCGGTGCCGAGCACCGTGTGCGCGGCGGTGATCCCCGCCATGGTGCTGGCCCGGGCGATGCCGAAGTCGACCAGCACCACCGTCCCGTCCCGCTTCACCAGCAGGTTGCCCGGCTTCACGTCCCGGTGCACGATCCCGGCGAGGTGGGCGGCGTGCAGCGCGTGGGCGGCCTGCGCCACCACCGACATGGTCGACGCCGGATCGAGCCGGCCGGCCCGGCGGATCCAGGTCACCAGCGGATCCCCGTCGACGTACTCCATCACCAGGTAGCTGACCTGGCTGCCGTCGGCGAGGGTGGCGGAGCCGAAGTCGTGCACCTGCACGATGCCGGGGTGCCGCAGCGCGGCCAGCATCCGGGCCTCGGCGTGGAAGCGGGTGGTGAACTCCGGGTCGGCGACCAGCGACGGCAGCAGCACCTTCACCGCGACCTCCCGGCCGAGCAGGGTGTCGGTGCACTTCCAGACCGCGCCCATGCCACCGGTCGCGATTCGTTCGCTCAGCCGGTACCGGTCGCTGAGCACCACTCCTTGAGTCAGCACCGAGTCACCGTACCGGCCCGCCCCGACCACATGATCCATGTGGCGGCCGAGCCGTTCCGCGTCCGGCCGACTACGCTTGCGGAGGTTTGGCGTCCCTGGGGACGACGGCGGCGAGGGGAGACGCGGCATGGCGTGGAGCTGGCGGTACGAGGGCGCGAACGGCGGCTCGGTCGACGGGCCGAGTGAGTCGTTCGGCAGCCAGGCGGACGCCGAGTCCTGGATCGGCCAGACCTGGCGGGAGCTCGCGGCGTCCGGCGTCACCTCGGTCGCGCTCGTCGAGGACGACCGGGTGGAGTACCGGATGAGCCTGCTGCCGACGGCGGAATGATGGCGTACGACCGCCCGGGCGACCCGCTGGTGCTCGGGGTGCCCCGGGCGGCGTTCCGTCCCAGCCCGATCTTCCTTGCCCTGGCCGCGCTCTTCGTGGCCAGCGGGGCGATGACGTGGCTGGGGTTCGGCAATGTCCGGTTCGACGTCTTCCTCTTCGTCGTCTCCGGCTGGCTGGTCTCGCTCTGCCTGCACGAGTACGCCCACGCGGTGGTCGCGTACCGGGCCGGCGACCGGGACATCGCGCACCGGGGCTACCTGACGCTCAACCCGCTCAAGTACACGAACCCGCTGCTGTCCATCGTGCTGCCCGTGGTCGTGGTGCTGCTCGGCGGCATCGGCCTGCCCGGCGGCGCGGTCTGGGTGGACCGGCACGCCATCCCGGGGCGGCTGCGGCACACCCTGGTCAGCCTGGCCGGCCCGGCCACCAACGTGCTGTTCACCCTGCTGCTGGTGGTGGCGCTGCAGATCGGGCTCGGCGTCGGCGGCCCGCTCGAGTTCTGGGCCGGCCTGGCCCTGCTGGCGTTCCTGCAGCTCACCGCCAGCGTGCTCAACCTGCTCCCGGTGCCCGGTCTGGACGGCGGCAACATGATCCAGCCGTGGCTCTCACCGCAGTACCGCCGGATGTACGACCTGTTCGCCCCGTTCGGGTTCATCCTGCTCTTCGCGCTGCTGTGGAACCCGCGGATCGGCGGCGCGTTCTTCGGCGCGATCTTCACCGTCTCCGACCTGATCGGCCTGCCCCCTGAGCTGTACACCGCCGGGCTGCACCTGATCCGGTTCTGGCAGGGCTGAGAGCCCGGTCCGGCCGACGCGGACGCGCCGGCCGGACCGGGACGGGCTCACGGCCGCCGGGCGGGGGAATCCGTCTTCGCCGGGTCCCGCTCGGTGATCGGCTCGACGATCTCGTCGATCGCCTTGAGCAGGTCGGCGTCGAGCTTGACGCCGGCCGCCTTCACGTTGTCGTGCACCTGCTCGGGCCGGGACGCCCCGACGATCGCCGAGGAGACGTTCGGGTTCTGTAGCACCCAGGCGATGGCGAGCTGGGCCATGCTCAGCCCGGCCTGCTCGGCGAGGGGCTTGAGCCGCTGCACCCGGGTGAGCACCTCGTCGCTCATGAACCGGGCGATGAAGTTCGCCCCGGACTTCTCGTCGGTGGCCCGGGAGCCGGCCGGCGGCGGCTGGCCCGGCAGGTACTTGCCGGAGAGCACGCCCTGGGCCATCGGCGACCAGACGATCTGGCCGATGCCCAGTTCCTCGCTGGTCGGGATCACCTCGGCCTCGATGACCCGCCACAGCATCGAGTACTGCGGCTGGTTGGAGATCAGCGGCACGCGCAGCTCGCGGGCGAGGGCGTGGGCCTCCCGGAGCTGCGACGCCTTCCACTCCGAGACCCCGATGTAGTGCGCCTTGCCGGAGTGCACGATGTCGGCGAACGCCTCCATCGTCTCCTCCAGTGGGGTGCTGTAGTCGTACCGGTGGGCCTGGTAGAGGTCCAGGTAGTCGGTCTGCAGCCGGCGCAGCGAGCCGTTGATCGACTCCATGATGTGCTTGCGGGACAGGCCCCGGTCGTTGCGGCCCGGCCCGGTCGGCCAGAAGACCTTGGTGAAGATCTCCAGCCCCTCACGCCGCTCGCCCTTCAGCGCGCGACCGAGCACCTCCTCGGCCTTCGTGCCGGCGTACACGTCGGCGGTGTCGAAGGTGGTGATGCCGGTGTCCAGGGCGGCCCGCACGCACGCGGTCGCCGCCTCCTCCTCGACCTGCGAACCGTGGGTGATCCAGTTGCCGTACGAGATCTCGCTGACCATCAGGCCCGAGCGGCCTAGGTGTCGGAATTCCATACCTCGACCCTAGACCCGGCCAGATCACGGTCACCGCAGGGCGCGTCGTGGAGGTGAGCTCAGAGCACCGGGCTGGTGTCGGCGAGCAACTGCTCGATCTCGGCGACCACCGCGCCCCGGTCCGGGTGCACCGGGTCGATCAGCGGCTCGCCCCGCCGGTCCCGGGCGCCCCAGCGGCCCGCCTCGTCGCTGACCAGGAAGGCGACCGGGTGTACGACCAGGGCCGGGTACACCGGCGGGAGCAGCACCCGGCCGGTCCGGTCGACCACGCCCCGCCGCCCGGCCAGCTCCACCCCGGCCAGGCCCTCCTCGGTGAAGCCGTCCACGTGCCGGCCGTCGGCCAGGGCGGTGCCGAGGCTGTGGTAACGGGCCGGCACGACGACCTGGCCGGTCCGGTCGACCGCCCCCCAGCCGCCGTTCTGGCGGACCGCCGCCAGGCCGCTTCGGAACGGCCGCGCGTCCTCGAAGCCCGGTGGGATCTTCACGATGTTGGTCGCGTCGACCGCCATCCACCGGCCCTTGCCGTCCATCGACACCCAGGCCAGGCCCTCGGAGAACGAGCCAACCGCCCGGTAGCCGTTGTTCGCCTCGATCAGCGCCACGCCGGCTGTGTCGATCAGCGCCCACCGGGACGCCTCCGGCAGGCGGACCCAGGCCATCCCCTCGCGGAACGGCTGCACCTCGGCGTACCGGTGCTCGACCACCAGGTTGCCGTCGCTGTCCGCGTACCCCCAGAGGCCCTGGTCCTCGTCGAAGGTGGGCACCGGGTACCGCTCACGGCCCAGGATCGCGTCCCGGCTGCGCGGCTTCGGCCCGAAGCCGTCGGCCGCGGCCCGCTCGGCGACCGCGTCCAGTGCCACCGCGGTACGGGCGTTCAGCTCCGCGTCCTCGCCCTGGCGCAGGTCCATCGCCCGCTCGAAGTGCAGGCACGCCTCGGTCAACCGGCCCTGGTCGTAGCAGCACCGCCCGGCGTGCTCGTGCAACGCCGCGCGCAGCCGGTCGGGCAGCTCCGGCGAGTTCGCCTCGGCGAAGAGCCGGTCGGCCTCCGCGTGCTCGCCCCGCCAGCGCAGCACCTCGGCGAGCCGGGCCCGGGCCAGCGCGGTCCGCCGCAACTCCCCGGTGGCCTCGGCGTAGGTGAGGGCGAGCCGGGCGTCGGCGACGGCGTCGTCCAGCTCGCCGAGGATCCGGGACGCCACCGACCGCAGGCTCAGCAGCCGCGCCCGGCTGCGGTTGTCCAGCGCGCTGCCGAGCTTCGTGGTGAGCCCGTCCCGGACCTCGCGCAGCGCCGCCGGATCGGGGGCCTCCTCGCGCAGGGTCTCCGGGTGCAGCCGCCAGCGGAACGCGGCCAGCGCCTGCTCCGGGTCCGTCGGGCGTACCTCCGGCCGCTCAGCCTCGGCCGCCGCGCCGGACCGCTCGGCCTCGGAGGGCTCCGTGGCCCGGCCGGGTCCGATGGCGTCGGCCGGCGGCGCCGCGTCCTCGTCCGGTGCCGGACCCACCGGTCCGTCCGGCTGCGCGGTCGACATGTCCTCCGGCCCAGGTGCCGCGGGAGTGCCGGACGTGGGCGCCGACACCGGCTGGTCGGACGCTCGCGCGGGCCCGCCGGACGCCGACGCGGTGTCGCCGGTACGCGCTGCCGCCGGGCGGGGTGCGGGCACCGCCTCGGTCGGTGCCGCACCGGGCCCTGCCCCGGCGTCGGTCGCCGGCGCGGGCTGGTCGTCGTCCGGGCGGCTTCCCGCATCCGGTTCCGCCAGGGCCGGGCCGGACGACGCGGACATCTCCGCTGCTCCGGCGGACGGCGTGCGGCCGCCGTCCGGCTTTGCCGAGGCGTCGGCCGTGGTCCCGGGTCCGCTCCCGGGCGCCGCGCCGGCCGCCGGAGGCGCGATGTCGTCGTCCGGGCGCGCCGGGGCGGCCTCGACCTCAGGTGCCGGGTCCGCCGCAGGCTGGTTCGGCCGGAACCAGGCGTGCGCCTCGTCGGCCGCTCCGGCCGCGCCGGACACCGCCGCCTGGTCCGCGGGTCGGTCCGGGTGCGATGCGTCGGCGCTCGCGTCGCCCAACTCGACGGTGGACGGCGCCGGGTTCGAGGTGACGACCGCTCGCGGCGCCTCCGCGACATCGGCCGGGGCTGGGCGGGTGCCGGTGGCCGGCACCGGTTGCCGGGCCGCCTCGGCCGGCGTCGCCGGGCCCGGCCGGGGAGCCGTGATCGGGTGCCCGGAGGCGTCGACGGACGCCGGCGTAACGCTGCCGCGCTCCGGTTCGCCCGGGCGGACACCGGGGTACGCGGGCGGCGCCGGGAACGGTCCGGCCGGCGGCGCCGACCCGGGTCCGGCCGCCGGGGTGGGGGCCGGTGCGTGGGGTGCGCCGGAGCCCGGCACGCCGGAGACCGGCGCGCCGACGGGGCGTCCGGGCGCGGCCGACGCGGCAGGCTCGGACGGCACGGCCCCGGCACGTCCGGCGGCCGGATCGGGCACGCCCGGCGCGGCCCGGCGTTGCGCGGCGGGATCCGGAGCGTCGACCGACCAGGCCGGTGGCGCGGAGACCGGCGGCGTGGACACCGGCGGAGCCGGCGGTGCCGAGACCGGCCCGGCCGGCGCGGAGGACGGCGGTGCCGAGACCGGTGGTCCCGGTGGTGCGGAGACCGAGTGTGCCGGTGGCGCGGATATCGGCCCGGCCGGCGGTGCGGAGACGGGTGGTGCCGAGACCGGCGGTGCCGGCGGTGCGGAGACGGGTGGCGTCGAGACCGGTGGCACCGGTGGCGCGGAGACGGGTGATACCGGGGCCGGTGGCGCCGAGACCGATGGCGCCGGCGGTGCGGGGACGGGCCGGGCGGGCGGGCCGGAGACCGGGCCGGCGCTGCGATCGGCCGCCTCGTCGACCCGCGCCGGGTGCCGCAGGTCGTCCGGGTGCGGCGTGGCCGACGGCCGGTCCGGCCGGGTCTCCGGGCGCACCGGGGCGGCCGGCAGGGATGCCTCGCGCGGCTCCTCCGGCGGCCGGGCCGGGGAGACCGGGCGCGGGCGCGGTTCGTCGGGACGGGCCGGCGCGGACGGCGTCGGCCGGTCGCGTAGTTCCTCAGGGCGGGTACGGGCGGCCGGCTCGGCCGGTGCCCGCCAACCCTCGCCGGGGCGCACCTGGCCGGGTTCGGCCGGCCGGGCCGCCCACTCGTCCTGGCGCGGCCGGTACTCCGGCCGGGGTCCGACCGACTCGGGACGGGGCGCGTCGTACCGGGGACCGGTGGCGTCGGGACGTGGGCCGTCGTTCCGGGGGCCGACCGGGTCGGGGCGGCGACCGTCGTGCCAGGCAGCCGGCTCGCCGGCCGGGCGGACCGGCCGTGCGTCGGGACCGAGCGGTGGGCGGGGCCGCTCGTCGGGGCGCTGGGCGGCCGGCTCGGTGCGGGGCCGCCGCTCGACGACCGGCCACTCCTCGCGGCGCGGGCGGGCGGGATCGCCGGCGTGGCGCTGCCCCTCCCAGCGCTCGTCGGGGCGGAGGGCGTCCGGGCGCGGCCCGTCGTACCGGCCGGACTCCGGGCGGTACGGGTCCCCCGGGCGGCGCGAACCCTCGGGCGCCTCCCGGTACGTCTCGGCCCGTGCGGCGGCTTCGCGGCGCGGGACACCGTCGAAGCCCCGCTCGGGGGCCCGCCCGTAGCCCGGGTCCCGCTCGCCGCGGCCGTCGAAGCCGGGCTCCCGCCGCTCGCCGCGGCCGTCGAAGCCCGGATCGCGCCGGTCGGGTCGGCGCTCGAAGCCGCCGTCCCGGCGGTCGTCCCGCCGGTCGGGTTCGCCTCGGTCGGGTCGGCCGTCGAAGCCGTGGTCGCGCCGGTCCGGCGGGTGGTCGAAACCGGGTTCGCGGCGGTCCGGGCGACGGTCGAAGCCGGCCTCGGGGCGTCCGCCGCGTGCCGGCTCGCCCCGCTCGGCCGGGCCGTCGAAGCCCTGATCGCGCCGGTCGACCGGACCGCGCGGGGGTGGGGTGCGCCCGTCGGGCGTACCCCAGCGCTGCTCGGCCCGGCCCGGACGCGGCTGGGAGCGGCGCGGGAACTCGTCGGGCTCGGGGAGCCAGCCGGGCTCGGGCGCGGGGGAGACGGGCCGGTGCGGGGCACCGTCGCGGGGGCGTACCCACCGCTGGTCGAGCCGGTCGTCGTGCCACGCGGCGGGCTGCTCGCGGTCGGGCGCCCACCCCGGACCGCGCGGGTCGTGCCGGTCGTCGCGCGGGCCGCGCCGGTCCGCCCACGACCGCCGCCCGTCGCCGCGCGGCTCCTCGCGCCCGTTCCGGTCCGGGTACCCGCGCCGCTCGCCCGGACCGACCTCGCGCCGGTCGTCCGGTGCCGGGCTGATCGGGTACGCGCCGCGTCGTCCGTCGGGTCCGGCCGGGCTGACCGGGTACGGGCCGCGCCGCTCGTCGGGTCCGGCCGGGCTGACCGGGTACGTGTCCTCCACCGGCGCCGGGCTGACCGGGTTTACCTCGGCCCGGCCGACGACGGCGGCCCGGCCGCGCGGCGGGGGCGGGGTGAGGTACTCGACGCCGATGTCGCCCGGGTACCGCTGGCCCGGGAACTGCGGCCGCCACTCATGGGTCGGCTCGGCGGCCCACGAGGGCTCGGCCGGCTCACGCCAGCGGTCGTACCCGCTCATCGGGTGACCCTGTCGCCGCCCGCGCGGCGCGGCCCCCGGGCCGGCTCGCGTCGCTCGCTCACGGCGATGTCACCTCGTTGGAAATTGTCGCGCTGGGCGCCGGACGTGCCGGTAGAGTCGCCCGGTCCGGCACGTCTTGGCTGCGGATGGAGGGTAACGGCGTGGGCTCTGTCACCGCCACTGTGGCACCGCCCACGGACTCAAACGTTACCCGATGGTTTCGGACATTCGGTGCTATAGCGGTCTCCGGTTTCCGTCGGTACGCCACCTACCGGCAGGCCGCTGTGGCAGGCGTGGTCACCAACACGGTCTTCGGCTTTTTGCGTTACTACATCTTCCTGGCGGCGGCCGGCGCGTCAGGCCGGGTCGCGGGCTACGACCGCGGGCAGCTCGCCACCTACGTCTGGGTCGGGCAGGGCCTGCTCGCGGTGATCGCGATCTGGGGCTGGACCGAGCTGGCCGACCGGATCCGTACCGGGGAGATCGCCGCCGACCTGCTCCGCCCGGTGCACCCGGTGACCAGCTACCTCGCCACCGACCTGGGCCGGGCCGGGTTCGCCGCGCTGTCGCGGCTGGTGCCACCGGTGCTGATCGGCCTGCTCCTCTTCGACGTGTACCTGCCCCGGCGCTGGGCGACGCTGCCGCTGTTCGTGCTCTCCGTGCTGCTCGCCGTGGTGGCCTGCTTCGGCTGCCGCTACCTGGTCAACGCCACCGCATACTGGTTGCAGGACGTGCGGGGACCGCTGATCCTCTGGACGCTCTTCTCCGGCGTGCTCGCCGGGCTCTACTTCCCGCTGGGCTTCCTGCCCGGCTGGCTGGAGGCTCTGCTCCGGTACGGCACGCCGTTCCCGAGCCTGCTCCAGATCCCGCTCGACGTGCTGGTCGAGCGGCACCCGGTGCCGACACAGGTCGGCCTGGTCGGGGTGCAGGTCGGCTGGACCGTGGCGCTGCTCGCCCTCTGCCGGCTGGTGCAGCGCCGGGCCGAGCGCCGGCTGGTGGTGCAGGGTGGCTGAGCCCGGGACCCTGACCGGCCCGGCTCCGGCGGTCGCACCCCCCGAGGACGAGCGACCGGCCGGCCGGCGGTCGGGCGTGCTGGGCGCGTACCGGGCGCTGCTGGGCGCGCAGGCCCGGTCGCAGGCGGCGTACCGGACGTCGTTCGTGGTGGACCTGGTCGGCAACGTGGGGGCCACGGTGTTCGACGTGGTCACCGTGCTGGTGCTCTTCGGGGTCACCCGGGAGCTGGGCGGCTTCACGCTGCACGAGGCGCTGGTGATCGTCGGCCTGTCGTCGTTCGCGTTCGCCACCGCGGACCTGCTGGTCGGCAACATCGAGCGGCTGCCCCGGTACGTGCGCACCGGCCTCTTCGACGCCGTACTGGTCCGCCCGCTGGCCGCGCTGCCCCAGCTGCTGCTGATGGACCTGCCGCTGCGCAAGGTGTCCCGGGTGGTGTTCGGGCTGGCCGTGCTGGTGGCGTCGGTCACCTCGGCGGGCATCCACTGGACCGCGGGCCGGGTGGCGCTGGTGCTGGTCGCCCCGCTCGCCGGGGTGGTCTTCTTCGGCGCGATCTTCGTCACCACGTCCACCGTCTCCTTCTACTGGATCGACTCGGGCGAGTTGGCCAACTCGGTCACCTACGGTGGTCGTGACTTCACGTCGTACCCGGTCACCGTCTACGGCGGCTGGTTCCGGGCGCTCTTCGCGTACGGGATGGGCTTCGCCTTCGTCAGTTACCACCCGGCGCTGGCGCTGCTCGGCCGGGCCGACCCGCTCGGCCTGCCCGGCTGGGTCGGCTGGGCCGCGCCCGGGGTCGCGCTGGTCGCCGCGGCGATCGCCGCCCTGGCCTGGCGCGTCGGGATCCGTCACTACCGGAGCACGGGGTCATGAGCGTCATCGAGATGAGCGGGCTGCGCAAGGAGTTCACGGTCCGGGTGAAGGTCGGGCGGCTGCGCCGGGAGAAGCGCGTGGTCACCGCGGTCGACGGCATCGACCTGCGGGTGGAGCGGGGCGAGATGCTCGGCTACATCGGCCCGAACGGCGCGGGCAAGTCGACCACCCTGAAGATGCTGACCGGCGTGCTGATGCCCTCGGCCGGGGAGGCCCGGGTCTGCGGGCTGCGCCCGGTGGCCGAGCGGACCCGGCTGGCGATGCGGATCGGCGTGGTGTTCGGGCAGCGCTCGCAGCTGTGGTGGGATCTGCCGCTGCGCGACTCGTTCGACCTGCTCCGGCACGTCTACCGGGTGCCGGCGGGCGAGCACGCGACGCGGCTCGCCCGCTGCCGCGACCTGCTCGACCTCGACGAGTTCCTGGACACCCCGGTCCGGCAGCTCTCCCTCGGCCAGCGCATGCGCGGCGAGCTGACCGCCGCCCTGCTGCACAGCCCGGAGGTGCTCTTCCTGGACGAGCCGACCATCGGGCTGGACGTGGTGAGCAAGCAGGCCGTCCGGGGCTTCCTGGCCGAGCTGGGCCGGGCCGGTGACACCACCCTGGTGCTGACCACCCACGACCTGGCCGACATCGAGCGACTCTGCCACCGCCTCGTGGTGATCGACCACGGCCGGGTGGTGCACGACGGCTCGATCGCCGCCCTGCACAGCCGCTACGGCTCCCGCCGCATGGTCGTCGCCGAGCTGGACGCGGTGCTGTCGGAGCCGCCGGAGCTGCCCGGCGCGCCGCTGCAGCGGGTGGAGGCGGACGGGCACCGGCTGGTCTTCGCGCTGGAGTCGGCGACCGTGGCCGAGGTGGTCGCCGGCCTGGCCGGGCTGGCCACCCTGCGGGACATCTCGATCGTGGAGCCGGACATCGAGGAGGTCGTCGCCCGGCTCTACCGTGCCCCGGTCGAGGTCGGCGGAGCCGCGGTCACGGGTGCTCCATGACGAGCACCGCGAAGGTACCCGGCACCAGCGCCTCGTACCGGTGCGGCGTGTCCCCGGGGAAGGTCGCGTAGTCGCCGGGCCCCAGCTCGACCAGGTCGGACTCCGGGCCGACCCGCATCCGCCCGGCCGCGAGCACGACGTGCTCGACGCTGCGCGGGGTGTGCGCCTCGGCGAGTCGGACCGTGCCGGGCTCCAACTCCATCAGGTAGACGTCCCGCCGGGCGTGCGGGGCGCCGGCGGCGAGCAGGGTGGCGCTGAAGTCGGCGTGCTCGGCGCGGATCCGCGGGCCCTCCCCGGCCCGGACCACGCGGACGGCGGCCGTCGGCGGCTCGACCAGGCGACTGAACGGCACGCCCAGCGCGACGCCCAGCGCCCAGAGCGTCTCGACGCTCGGATTGCCGACCCCGGACTCCAGCTGGGACAGGGTGGACTTGGCGATGCCGGCCCGGCGGGCCAGCTCGGTCAGCGAGAGCCCGGCCCGGTCGCGCTCACGCCGCAGCGCGGCCGCGATGGTGGCCAGCGGGGGAGCGGGATCGATCGCCATGTGTTCGCTCCATCGGTCTGTTTGTTCGGTTTGACGAACAGGGCCGTTCGTGTTCAGGATAATGGACTATGCGTACGGCATATCGAACGGGCGACGCCACCGTGCTCCGGGACGTCGCCGCCATCGGCGCGGCGATGGTCGCCGTCGGCGCGTCGTTCGGCACGGTGGCGGTGGCCGCCGGCCTGCCCGCCTGGGCCACCCTCGCCATGTCGGTGCTGGTCTACGCCGGCGGGGCGCAGTTCATGGCGGTGGGCCTGGTGGCCGCCGGCAGCCCGTTCGCCGCGGTCCTCGCCGGCCTGCTGCTCAACGCCCGGCACCTGCCGTTCGGCCTCGCCCTCGGCGGCAGCCTCGGACCCGGACGCTGGCGGCGGCTGCTCGGCAGCCACCTGATGACCGACGAGGCGACCGCGTTCGCGCTGGCCCGGCCGGCCGGCCCGGCGCGGCGCCGGGCGTTCTGGCTGGCCGGGATCCTGCTCTTCCTGGCCTGGAACGCCGGCACCGTGCTCGGCGTGCTGGCCGGCGGCGCGGTCGGTGACCCGGCCGCCCTGGGCCTCGACGCCGCCTTCCCGGCCGGGCTTGCCGCCCTGCTGCTGCCCAGCCTCCGCGACCGCGACACCCGTCGGGTGGCGCTGGCCGGCGCCGGGCTGGCCGTGCTGGCCACCCCGCTGCTGCCCGCCGGGCTGCCGGTGCTGCTCGCGCTCGCCGCCCTGGTCGTGCCGGCGCTCCGTGGCCGGCGTACCGACGCCGAACCGGTGCCGGACGGTGCCCCGCCGGACGGCGTGGACGGGTTGGAACGGGTCGGGCGGACCGGGGAGGGGTCGTGCTGATCGCCGTGATCCTCGCCCTGGCCGTCGGCACGTACGCCTTCCGGGCCAGTGGGGTGCTGCTGCGCGACCGGCGGGAACTGCCCGAGTGGTCCCGACGGCTGCTGCCGGTCGGCGCGGCCGCGCTGCTGGCCGCCCTGGTGGCGACCGCCGCGCTCACCGAGGCCGGCGGTTTCGCCGGCGCCGCCCGGCCCGCCGGGGTGCTGGTCGGGGTGCTGCTCGCCTGGCGGCGGGCGCCGTTCGTCCTGGTCGTGGTCGCCGCGGCCGGCACCACCGCCCTGCTGCGCCTGCTCGGGGTGGCCTGAACGCGAGCCGGCCCCTCGCCGCCGGGGCGGAGAGGGGCCGGATCCGGGTCGGGCGCCCGGTCAGATCTTGTCGCCGATGTTCACCCGGGGCTCCGGGGCGCGCATCCGGCGGAACGTGATCGAGCGCATGATCGCGTAGAAGTAGAGCGAGCCGAGCTTCTCGGTGCTCTTCGGGTAGCGCTCGCGTACCAGCTTCTTGATCTTCCGCGAGATCAGCACCGAGTCGACCACCACGCCGAGCGCCAGCAGGCCCCACAGCACGTTGGAGAGCAGCCGGACGATCGGCGGCATGGCCTGGTTGGAGCCGATCAGCACGATCAGCGCGCCGCCGAAGAACCAGGTGCCGATCGTCCGCCGCGAGTCGACCACGTTGCGGGCGAGCAGCCGCTCCGGGCCCCGGTCGCGGGGACCGCCCTCGCGCCGGAACTCCGACGCCGCCTCGGCACGGGAAGCCCGGCGCTGCTCCCGGGCCTCCTCCTTGGTCAGCGGCCTGGTCGGCGCGCCCGGGCGCCGGCCGGCGCCGGGTCGCTTCGGGGTGGCCTGCCCCAGTTCCTTCTTGCTCGGGGTGTACCCGCGGCGGTGGGCAGCGGCGGACTCCTCGTCGGGCGTCACCGTGGTGACGGAGTCCTCGACCAGGTCGGCGGGCTTGCGGCGAAACAGCGACGGCACGCGGCAAGGGTAGCCAACCGGCCGCGCCCGATGCACATCGCGGGTGCACCGGGCGCAGGGAAAGGTGGTGTGACGTTACGGACGCTCGACGTGCGCGCCCAGGTCGGCCAGCTTGGCCTCGAAGTCCTCGTAGCCGCGGTTGATCAGGTCGACGCCGTACACCCGGGAGGTGCCCTCGGCGGCGAGCGCCGCGATCAGGTGGCTGAACCCGGCCCGCAGGTCCGGAATGACCAGGTCGGCCGCGTGCAGCTTGCTCGGGCCGGCGATCACCGCCGAGTGCTTGAAGTTGCGCCGGCCGAAGCGGCACGGGGTGCCGCCCAGGCAGTCCCGGTAGACCTGGATGTTGGCGCCCATCGAGTTCAGCGCCTCGGTGTAGCCCAGCCGCTGCTCGTACACCGTCTCGTGGACGATCGACAGGCCCCGGGCCTGGGTCAGCGCGACCACCAGGGGCTGCTGCCAGTCGGTCATGAAACCGGGGTGGACGTCGGTCTCCAGCGCCACCGCGTTCAACTCGCCGCCCGGGTGCCAGAAGCGGATGCCGCCCTCCTGGCCCGGGCTGCCGGCCCGCGGCGGCCGCAGGTCGGTGACCTCGTACTCGCCGCCGACCGAGCGGAAGATGTTGAGGAAGGTCATCATGTCGGCCTGCTGGGCGCCGAGCACCTCGACGTGCCCACGGGTGGCCAGCGCGGCCGCCGCCCAGCTCGCCGCCTCGATCCGGTCCGGGATCGGCCGGTGGGTGTAGCCGCTGAGCCGCTTCACGCCCTGGATCTCGATCACCCGGTCGGTGTGCACCTTGATGATCGCGCCCATCTTCTGCAGGACGCAGATCAGGTCGATGATCTCGGGCTCGACGGCCGCGTTGCGCAGCTCGGTCACGCCCTCGGCCATCACCGCGGTGAGCAGCACCTGCTCGGTGGCGCCCACGCTCGGGTACGGCAGGGCGAACTTGGTGCCGTGCAGGCCGTTCGGCGCCGACAGGTGCAGCCCCTCCGGGGTCTTGTCGACCGTCGCGCCGAACTCCCGCAGCGCCTGGAGGTGGAAGTCGATCGGGCGCGGACCGATGTGGCAGCCGCCCAGGTCGGGGATGAAGGCGTGGCCGAGCCGGTGCAGCAGCGGGCCGCAGAACAGGATCGGGATCCGGCTGGAACCCGCGTGCACGTTGATCTGGTCGGTGCTGGCGCTCTCGACGTTGGACGGGTCGAAGACGAGCTCGCCGTCCTCCTCGCCGTCGCTCACCTTCACCCCGTGCAGGCCGAGCAGGCCGCGGACCACCTCGACGTCCCGGATCCGCGGCACGTCGAACAGCCGGCTGGGGCTGTCGCCCAGCAGGGCGGCGACCATCGCCTTGGACACGAGGTTCTTCGCGCCGCGCACGCGGATCCGCCCTTGAAGCGGAGTGCCTCCGTGTACGACCAAGACGTCGTCGGTCAACGCAACCTCCAGCGCGCTTCTGCTGCCGTTAGATGAGTGGGCTCCACGATTCGCATCGCTACCCGGAATGCGGACATGTTCAAACGGACCGCATGTGTCGTCGCCCCGGCAGCATAGCCCTCGGTGACGAAAATGGAATCGGTCACATCACCAGCGAGGGCATGAACCGGCGATACCGGTGCGTATGCGTACCAGTGGCGTGACCGAGCGTGATCACGCGCCCGGCAGGGCGAGCATCTGGTCCAGCGCCGCCCGGGCGTGGCGCGCGGTGTCCGGGTCGACGGTGATCTGGTTGACCACCCGACCGGCGACCAGCTCCTCCAGCGCCCAGACCAGGTGCGGCAGATCGATCCGGTTCATCGTCGAGCAGTAGCAGACCGCCCGGTCGAGGAACATGATCTGCTTGTCCGGGTGGGCCAGCGCCAGCCGGCGGACCAGGTTCAGCTCGGTACCGACCGCCCACGCCGAGCCGGCCGGAGCCGCCTCGATGGTCTTGATGATGTACTCGGTGGAGCCGACGAAGTCGGCGGCGGTGACCACCTCGTGCCGGCACTCCGGGTGGACCAGGACGTTGACCCCCGGCACCCGCTCCCGGACGTCGTTCACGCTGTCCAGCGTGAAGCGGCCGTGCACCGAGCAGTGCCCGCGCCAGAGGATCATCTTCGCGTCCCGGAGCTGGGCCGGGGTGAGCCCGCCGTTCGGCTTGTGCGGGTCGTAGAGGACGCAGTCGTCCAGCGAGAAACCCATCTCCAGCACCCCGGTGTTGCGGCCCAGGTGCTGGTCGGGCAGGAAGAGCACCTTCCGCCCCTGCTCGAACGCCCAGTCCAGCGCCCGTTTCGCGTTGGACGACGTGCAGACCACGCCGCCGTGCCGACCGACGAAGCCCTTGATGTCGGCCGACGAGTTCATGTACGTCACCGGGACGGTGTCCGCCGCGACGCCCACCTCGGTCAGCACGTCCCAGGCCGTCTCGACCTGCGACAGCACCGCCATGTCGGCCATCGAGCAGCCGGCGGCGAGGTCGGGCAGGATCACCTTCTGGCTGTCCGAGGTGAGGATGTCCGCGCTCTCGGCCATGAAGTGCACGCCGCAGAAGACGATGTACTCGGCGTCGGGGCGGGCCGCCGCCTCCCGGGCGAGCTTGAACGAGTCGCCGGTCACGTCGGCGAACTGGATCACCTCGTCGCGCTGGTAGTGGTGGCCCAGCACGAAGACCTTCGTGCCGAGCGCGGCCTTGGCCGCCGCCGCCCGGGCCACCAGGTCCGGGTCGCTCGGCGCGGGAAGGTCACCCGGACACTCCACGCCACGCTCGGTGGCGGGATCGCTGCCGCGGCCGAGGAGCAGCAGCGCAGTGGCGGTGTTGGAGGGCTCAACCCAGGTCGAAGTCACGCACCCATGGTCCCACAGCGGGGCCGACGCGCAGCCGCCCGCGGTGTGGCCTGCCACACTGCTCGGCATGCGCGTGTTGCTCTGCCCGGACAAGTTCGCCGGCTCGCTGCCGGCCCAGCAGGTGGCCGCCGCGGTGGCCGAGGGCTGGCGGGCGGTGGCGCCCGGCGACGAACTGCTGATCCGGCCGCTCTCCGACGGTGGCCCGGGGTTCGTCCCGGTGCTCGCCGAGGCGCTCGACGTGCGGCGACTGCCGGTGCCGACCGTCGACCCGCTCGGCCGTCCCGCCGCCGGTGAGATCCTGCTCACCGACGACGGCACCGCGTACCTGGAGAGCGCCCAGGCGTGCGGGCTGCACCTGCTGTCGGCCACCGAGCGCGACCCGAAGGTCACCACCTCGTACGGGCTGGGGCTGCTGGTGGCCGCCGCGGTGGAGGCGGGCGCGCGGACCGTGGTGATCGGCCTGGGTGGCTCCGCCACCAACGACGGGGGCGCCGGCATGCTCACCCCGCTCGGCGTCACCGCGCTGGACGAGGCCGGCCAGGCCCTCCCGTACGGTGGGGCGGCGCTGGCCGGAGTGGCCGCGCTGGACGGCGCGCCCCGGATCCGCGGCGTCGCCCTGGTCGCCGCGACCGACGTCGACAACCCGCTGCTCGGCCTGCACGGGGCCAGCAACGTGTACGGCCCGCAGAAGGGCGCCGACCGGGAGGACGTGCTGCTGCTCGACGCCGCGCTGGAGCGCTGGGCCGAGGTGCTGGAACGGTCGCTGCCCGGCTGCCCGCCGGGGTTCGCCGCGCTGCCCGGCGCCGGGGCGGCCGGCGGGCTCGGCGCGGCCGTGCTGGCGCTGGGCGGCCGCTGCGAGTCCGGCCTCGCGCTGGTGAGCCGGGCCATCGGGCTGGACGCGGCGCTGGACGCCGCCGACCTGGTGATCACCGGGGAGGGCTCCTTCGACCATCAGTCGCTGCGCGGCAAGGTGGTCGCCGGGGTGGCCGGCGGCGCCCGGGACCGGGGCGTGCCCTGCGTGGTGCTGGCCGGCCGGGTGAGCACCGGGCGGCGGGAGGCCGCGGCGGCCGGGGTCACCGAGGCGTACAGCCTGGTGGAGCACTTCGGCGGCGAGGAGAACGGCGGCGTGGCGGCCGCGATGCACCGGCCCGCCGAGGGGCTGCGGGCGCTGGGTTCCCGGCTGGCCCGGCAGTGGAGCCGCTGAGCCGGCGG
>NZ_JAPDPH010000061.1 GCF_026013475.1 Micromonospora yasonensis
GGACGGCAGCACGTCCGGCTGCCACGTCTCCGGTCGCCAGAGCTCGGAGCGGAGGAACGCCTTCGGGCAGTGCGAGAAGATCTGCTCGATGGCCACCTCGATCGCCAGCACCGGGCGGTGCCCCTTGACCGTCATGTCGTCGAACCACGGCGCGTCCCGGATCAGCCGGGCCCGGCCGTTGATGCGCAGCGTGTCGGTGCGCCCGGGGATCAGATAGACCAGCCCGACGTGCGGGTTGGCCAGGATGTTGCGGTAGCCGTCGGCCCGCCGGTTGCCGGGCCGCTCCGGGATGGCGATGGTCGTCTCGTCCAGCACCAGGGTGAACCCGGGCGGGTCGCCCTTCGGCGAGACGTCGCAGCTGCCATCCGCGCCGGCGGTGGCGACCAGGCAGAACGGCGAGGCGGCCAGCCACTCCCGGTCCCGCGCGTGCAGCACCCGGCGCTCCTTGTCGCGCGCCCGTTGATTCGGAACGCCGAGCAGTTCGCGCAGCTCCGCCTCGTTGGTGATCTCCGTCGTCACGTCCGCCTCCCCCGTCCGTTGAGCATGGCGGCGTTTCCGGCCCACGACCGGCCGCTTTCCGCCATGGTCAGCCTAGGAGAGTGCGTCGAGCGCGAGGTTTGCCCCCGGGGCCGCCGGGTACCGCGTCACTCGCAGCGCGCCCGGACGATGGAGGCCCGATGGAGAGCCGACTGAAGGTGCTCGGTCACCCCGTGCACCCGATGCTGGTGATGTTCCCGGTGGCGCTCCTGGTAACGGCCGTGATCTTCGATGTGATCGACACCGTGGGCGGGCCGGAGTTCCTGGGCCAGGTCGCGTACTGGAACATCGCCGTCGGTCTGATCGGTGGCCTGCTGGCTGCGGCGGCCGGCACCGTCGACCTGCTCGCCCTGCCCGCCGGCACCCGGGCCAAGCGGGTCGGGCTCACCCATGCCGCCGCCAACCTGGCGGTGATCCTGCTCTTCGCCGCCGTCTGGGTGGTCCGGCTCAACGCCGCGTCCCGGGCCGCCGGCGGCGCTCTCGTCGCCATCGAGGTGGTCGCCGTGGCGCTTCTCGGCATCAGCGCCTGGCTGGGCGGCGAGCTGGTGGACCGGCTCGGCGTCGGGGTGGACCCGGAGCACGACCTGAACGCCCCGAGCTCGCTGCGACCCCCCTCGGCCCACCAGCGGATCGGAGATGTGCGATGACGGAACAGAGCAGCGGACGCGGCTGGCGGCGGCGCCAGCAGGGCTGGGACCCGATGGGTGAGCTCCAGTCGCTGCGCGCCGAGTTGAGCCGCCTGGTCGGTGGCCGGTCCGGCGCGCCCGACGTGGAGCTGACCGAGGTCGCCGACGGCTGGGAGGTGATCGTCCGGCTGCCCGGTGTCGCGCCGGAGGAGGTGGCGGTCGAACTGGACGACCGGGAGCTGTGCGTACGGGCCCGATCGGAGGCCGAGGTCAACGCCGACCACGGCATTCCCGGCGGCTTCGAGACGCGGGGCTTCGAGTACCGGGTGGACCTGCCGTCCCGGGTGGACCCGGACCGGATCGACGCGGTGATGGACCACGGCCTGCTCCGGGTGCGGCTGCCCCGGGCGGCGCGGCCCACGCCGCGCACCATCACCGTCGGCCGCACCGGCCCGCGCAGCACCGGCACCACCCGAGGTACGCCGGCCCTGGCCGACCCCGCTGCGGACCGGGAGCTGCACCACCCGGACACCACGGTCGACGAGATCGACCGGCCGTAGGAGTCCGATGGCCACGTCGTCCGACGACTCCAGCTCGGCGCGCCTGTCGCCGGGCCGCGACCTGGAGCCGTCGTCCGTGCTCGGTCCGGTGGGCGCGCGGGTACCCGACGCGGCGCGGATCGCCGTGCTGCGGGCCAACGCGCTCGGCGACTTCATCTTCGTCCTGCCGGCGCTGGAGGCGCTGCGGGCCGCGTACCCGGCGGCGGAGATCGTGCTGCTCGGCGCGCCGTGGCACGCGGCGTTCTGGCGCGACCGCCTCGGCCCGGTGGACTCGGTCCTGGTGGTGCCGCCGGCGCCCGGGATCCGCGACGCCGGGCCGGACGAGCGACCGGCCGACCTGGCCGACTTCCTGGCGGCGGCCCGCGAGGAGCGCTTCGACCTGGCGTTGCAGCTGCACGGCGGCGGGGGCAACTCCAACCCGATCATCGCCGGCCTGGGCGCCCGGGTCACCGCAGGCCTGCGGGCCGAGGACGCGCCGCCGCTGGACCGCTGGATCCGGTACGTCTACTACCAGCACGAGGTGATCCGCTATTTGGAGGCGGTGGCCCTGGTCGGGGCGCCCGCCACCACGATCATCCCGGCCCTGCCCCTGACCGACGCCGACCGGGCCGAGGCCCGCGAGGTGCTGGGCGAGCCGACCCGGCCCCGGGTGGCGCTGCACCCGGGCGCGACCGACACCCGGCGGCGTTGGCCGCCGGAGCGCTTCGCCGAGGTCGCCCGCGCCCTGGCCGGCGACGGGTACGAGGTGCTGGTCACCGGCACCCCGGCCGAGCAGGAGACGGTCGACGCGGTGGTGGCCGCGGCCGGCGTCCCGGTCCGCCCGGAGGTCGGCACGCTCAGCCTCGGCGGGCTGGCCGCCTGCTACGCCGGCTGCGCGCTGGTGGTCTCCAACGACACCGGGCCGCTGCACCTGGCCGGCGCGGTCGGCGCCCCGACCGTGGGCGTCTACTGGATCGGCAACCTGATCAACGGGGCGACGCCGTTGCGCGTCCGGCACCGGCCGATCGCCTCCTGGACCACCCGCTGCCCGGTCTGCGGCATCGACTGCACCCCGGGGATCTACCCGCACCGCCCCGGCGACGGTGACTGCCCGCACCGGGTCTCGTTCGTCGCCGACGTACCGGTGATCGAGGTGGTGGAGGCGGCCCGCGAACTGCTGGCGGGATAAGGAGGGGCCCCTTGTTAACAGACGTCTGTTAACAAGGGGCCCCTCCTTACACGCGGTCGGCGACGACGACCTCCCAGGCCTCCACGTCCCGCTCGGTCACGGTGGTCGGCGACTCCAGGTGGTACGCCCCGCTGGGCAGCACCCCCGCGCCGCCGTGCCGCTCCAGCACCGCGATCTGCGCGGCGACATCCTCGCCCTGGTGCTTCTCGTGCACCCGGCGCCAGAACTCGAAGCCGCCCGAGTCGAGCAGCTTGGCCCGGTCGTAGAGCACGCACCCGCCGATCCAGGAGACCTTGTACGCCCGCCAGGCCCCCGCCGGCAGGCGTAGCTTCTCGGTCACGTGCAGCAGGTTCGCCGCCGGGTGGATGGCCGCCCGCTCCCACTCCGGCGTGCCGGGGCGGACCCGCTCCGGGACCGGCCGGCCCTGCCACTCCTCGTAGTGCGCGTGGGATTCCGGCCGGACGTCGTCGGCGTACGACAGGCCGTGCACGGCGTTGCCGACGAACCCGCAGCCCAGCTCCCGGATCGCGGTGACCAGCCGGGACAGGGCACCCGGCTCCAGCCAGACGTCGTCGTCGAGGCAGAGCACGTACCGGGCCGCCGAGTGGCCGAGCAGGTAGGCCCGGTGCTCGGCCAGGCCGCGCCGGGGCAGCCGGCGGGTGAGCAGCACCGGGTGACCCCGGTGGCGCAACGCGCGGACCATGGTGGCCGCCGCGGGGTGCACGTACGCCGGTCCGTCGTCGGACTGGTCGCTCACCGCCACGCCGAAGTCCGGTACGCCCTCCTGCGCGGCCAGCCCGGAGAGGGTGACCGCCAGCTCGGCCGGCCGGTTGCGGGTGGGGATCAGCACGTCGAGCTGCCGGTGCCGGCGGAACCGCTCGGGCGTGCCCAGGTCGAGCGGTCGGTTCACGCCGGCCTGCCCGTACCCTCACCGACGGTCGGGTTGGCCGACTGTGCCCGGATCCGGTCGATGATCGCCGAGGTGGACCGGTCCGGCACGTACCCGAGGGTGCGGACCTGCCCGCCGAGCCGGCGGACCAGCGGCGCCTCCGGCACCATCTCGGGCGGGTAGTCGCCGCCCTTGACGTAGACGTCCGGGCGGACCGCCTCGATCAGCTTCGCCGGGGAGTCCTCCTCGAAGACCACCACGTGGTCGACGCACTCCAGCGCGGCGAGCAGGGCGGCCCGGTCCTCGACCGGGTTGACCGGCCGGTCCGGTCCCTTGAGTCGGCGTACGCTGCCGTCGGAGTTGACCGCCACGACCAGCAGGTCGCCGAGCGCGCGGGCCTGGGTCAGGTAGCGGACGTGCCCCGGGTGCAGCACGTCGAAGCAGCCGTTGGTGAAGACGATCGAGCGGCCGGCCCGCCGGTGCTCCGCCGCGATCGCGGTCAGCTCCTCGGCGCCCACCAGGGTCGGGTGGTCGGCCTCCTCCGCTCCGGTGCCGAGCGCGCCGAGCAGGTCCTCCCGCCGGCACACGCAGGTGCCGGTGTCGGAGACGGTGATGGTGGCGGCGAGCTGCGCGAGCTGGGCCGCGGTCGGCAGGCTCGCCTCCGCCGCCAGCGCGAGGGTCATCGCCGCCAGGTACGCGTCCCCGGCGCCCACCGCGTGACTGGCCGGGACGGGTGTGCTGTGGCTCCGCCGGGGCTCGCCGTCGGCTCCGCCGACCACCGCCCCCTCGGTGTCCAGGGTCACCGCCACCACGTCCGCGCCGGTGTGCGCGCGCAGTTCGGCCAGGCGCGCCTCGGCCAGCACCGCCCGGTCCACGCCCTCGCCGGCCGAGGTGCTCACGGTCACGCCGGTGCCGGTCACGCTGAGCCCGTCCCCGGTGAGCGCGACCCGCTCCTCGCCGGGGGTCGGCTCGCCCGTCGGTCCCGCCCCGGCGGCGTGGCGGTCGGCCGACGGCGCGCCGGAGGTGGGGTGCGGGCTGCCCGCGACCCGTTCGCCGGCCCCGCCGGGTGCCGCCCCGACGACCAGCTCGGACGGTCCGTCGCCGGCGTCGGCCGGGTGGTCCAGATGCAGGTCACCGGCGGTGGCGCCGGGTCCGGCGGTACGGCTCGCACCGTTGAAGCCGGCCGCCGCGCGGGCCAGCAGCCGGGTCGCCTCGGCGAAACTCGGGGTCACCACGGTCGGGTTCAGGCCACGCCAGTCGGCGAGGTCGTGCGCGTCGAGGGCCACCGTGGCGTAGCGGTCCCGGTTGGCGACCAGCCAGGCGCGGACCGCCCGGGGCAGCGCGCCCAGACCGTAGTCGCAGACGACCAGGGTGAGCGGCTGCCCGTGCGCCCCGGCGCGCAGCTCCTCGGTGGCGCAGTGCAGCGCGGTCAGCAGGCGGGCCACCCCGTCGTCGTCGAGTGCGTCGTCCGGGTCGCCGGAGTCCTCCCGGAGCAGGATCTGGTTACCGGCGAGCATCCGCCGCTTCACCGGCGTCGGCCGGCCGGGCTGGTTCACCGTACGGTCCCAGACGGCCGCCCGGTCCAGGCAGTCGTGCAGTTCGTCGCCGGCCACGTCGGCGCCGACCGGGGCCACCAGCGCGGCCCGGCCGCCCAGGGCGGCGATGTTCACCGCCGTGTTCGCCGCGCCGCCGGCCGCGGAGATGCGGCGGCGCAGGGTGAGCACGGGTGCGGGGGCCTCCCGGCAGAGCCGCTCGGACTCCGCGAACCGCCACTCGTCCAGCATGGCGTCGCCGACGACCAGCACGGGACGCCCCTGCCAGCTCCCGACGACGGTGGCCAGCCGGCGATCTTCCGCTGCTGCTCCTGCCATGTCTTCCGGGTCCCCCGAGAGGCATGGGCCAAACCTGGCCTGCTGAGGACCAGGCCACCCACGGGGTCCGGTTTCGGCCGGTCGGCCCCGGGAACGGGATCGGGTGACCCCGGAGAGGAGAAAGAGCATGGCAGCGACACTGCAGGGCACGCGGATCGCCTTCCTGGCCGCCGACGGCGTCGAGGAGGTCGAGTACACCAAGCCCCGCGAGGCGGTGGAGAAAGCCGGTGCCCGGGTCGAGCTGGTCTCGGTGCGGCCCGGTTCGATCCAGTCCTTCAACCACCTGGACCAGAGCAAGCAGTACCCGGTCGACGTGACGACCAAGGAGGCGGACGCCGGGGCGTACGACGCGCTGGTGCTGCCCGGCGGCGTGGCCAACCCGGACTTCCTGCGGACGGACCCGGAGGCGGTCCGGTTCGTGAAGTCGTTCTTCGACGCCGGCAAGCCGGTCGGGGTGATCTGCCACGGCCCGTGGACGCTGGTCGAGGCGGACGTGGTGCGGGGCCGCCGGATCACCTCGTGGCCGAGCCTGCGTACCGACCTCACCAACGCCGGGGCGACCTGGGTCGACGAGCAGGTGGTGACCGACAACGGCCTGGTCAGCAGCCGCAAGCCGGGCGACCTGCCGGCCTTCTGCGCCAAGATCGTCGAGGAGTTCGCCGAGGGGAAGCACTCCGCACGCTGAGTTCCCCGGACGTTCCTTCCCCGCCGGGGGCATGATCCGCTCCCGGTGGGAAAGGAAGCGGAATGACTGCCCAGGCCCACGGTCGTCCCGTGCTGCACGCCCGCCAGATCCGCCTGCTGATGTTCGGTCTGATGACCGGGATGCTGCTGGCGGCACTCGACCAGACCATCGTCGGTACCGCGCTGCCCACCATCGTCGGCCAGTTGGGCGGGATCAACCACTACTCGTGGGTGGTCACCGCGTACCTGCTCGCCTCGACCGCCTCCACCCCGCTCTACGGCAAGATGGCCGACCTGTACGGACGTCGTCCGGTCTTCCTGTTCTCAATCGGCACGTTCCTGCTCGGCTCACTGCTGGCCGGGCTGTCCCAGAACATGAGCCAGTTGATCGTGACCCGGGGGGTGCAGGGCCTGGGCGCGGGTGGCCTGATGACGCTGGCGTTCACCATCATCTCGGACGTGGTCACGCCCCGGGAGCGCGGTCGCTACCAGGGGCTCTTCGGCGCGGTCTTCGGATTGTCCTCGGTCGCGGGTCCGCTGGTCGGCGGGTACTTCGCGGAGACGAACTGGCGTTGGATCTTCTACATCAACGTGCCGCTGGCCATCCTCGCCATCCTGGTCTGCTACCACGTCATGCGGCTCATCCCGTTCGAGCGGCGGGAGCACGCCATCGACTGGCTCGGCGCGGGGCTGCTGGTCGCCGGGGTGAGCTCCCTGCTGCTGGCGCTGAGCTGGGGCGGCACCCAGTACGCCTGGACCTCCGGCGTGATCATCGGGCTGTTCGTGGCCGGCGCGGTGCTCGGCGTGCTCTTCATCGTCCAGGAGGCCCGGGTGCCGGAGCCAATCCTGCCGCTGCGGCTGTTCCGCAACGGAACCTTCTCGCTGGCCAACCTGGCCGGGTTCGTGCTCGGCCTGGTGATGTTCGGGTCGATCATCTACATCCCGCTCTACCTCCAGATCGTCAAGGGCGCCTCGCCGACCCGCAGCGGTCTGCTCATGCTGCCGATGATGGCCGGCGTCATCGTCACCTCGATCCTCACCGGTCGCGCGATGAGCCGGATCGGCCGATACAAGTGGTTCCCGGTGGCCGGGTCGGCGGTGCTGGTCGCCGGCATGCTGCTCTTCCGGCAGCTCCAGGTGGCCACGTCCCTCTGGGCGGCGTTCGGCTACATGGTGGTGATCGGCGTCGGGCTGGGCCTGTGCATGCAGTCGCTGATCCTGGCCGTGCAGAACGCGGTGCACCCGCGGGACCTGGGGGCCGGCACCTCGTCGGCGACGTTCTTCCGGTCGCTGGGCGGCTCGTTCGGGGTGGCGATCCTCGGCGCGGTGCTCTCCTCCCAGCTCGCCGGCCAGCTCGCCGACCGGCTGCCGCCCGCGATCGCGCAGCTCCCGCCGCAGCAGCGCGCGGTGGTGGCGGCCCACGGCGGCGCGCACATCTCGATCAACGAACCGAAGACCATCCTCGCCCTGCCCGGCCCGGTGCGCGCCGCGATCCAGGCCGCGTTTGTCGAGTCGCTGCACCTGGTCTTCCTGACCACCGGGCTGATCGCCATCCTCGCCGTGCTGGTCACCCTGGCAATGCCCAACCGCGAGCTGCGCGGCGCCGGCCCGCAGGGCGCCACCGGCGGCGCCGACCCGCTCGGCGGGAAGGCACCCGCCCCCGGTGGCAAGCCGCTCACCAAGGAGTCCAAGGAGGAGGCCGCCGCCGACATGGAGGCCAAGTCCCAGACCATGCTGTGACCGGGCGGCCGCGGGTCACCCTCCCGTGGCGGGCGGGGCGGCTCGCGGCCGGGCCGGGTGGGCGGTGAGCAGGTCGAGGATCAGCGCCAGCGGCGGCCAGGCCGCCCGACCACGGCGGGTCACGGCGTACGCGCGCAGCAGGGCCTGCGGTGCGGCGAGCGGCAGCAGGCGGACGCCGTGCACGGCCGGCTGGTCGGCGGGGAGCAGACCGACGCCGAGCCCCGCGACGATGAGGTCCTGGACCAGATCGAGGCTGTCGGAGCGGTGCACGATCCGGGGTTCGAAGCCGGCCATCGAGGCGATGGTCCGGACCACCACCTCGTCGGCGGTGTTGCGCGAGTTGACGATCCAGTCCGCGTCGCGGAACCGCTCGAAGACCGCCGGGGCGTCCGCTACCGGGCCGGGCGGCGGGTGCGCCGGGACCCCGAGGTGCCAGGCCGCCGACCACAGCGGTGTGGCCTCCAGCGCGCGGTCCAGCGAGGCCGGGGCCAGGTTGTAGTCGTAGGTCAGCGCGAGGTCGACCTCGTCGGCCGCGAGCAGCGCGTACGCCTCGGCCGGCTCGTGCTCGTGGATGCGCAGGCGCACCCGCGGGTGGTCGATCGCCAGCCGGGCGAGGAGCGGCAGCAGCGAGCGCCGGACGGCGGTGGCGAAGCCGGCGACGCGTACCGTGCCGGCCGGTTCGGCCCGTGGGTCCAGGTCGAGCCGGGCCGCGTCGACGGCGGCGAGGATGGTCACGGCGTGTTCGGCCAGCCGGCGCCCGGCCGGGGTGAGCCGGACGCGGCGACCGTGTGGCTCGACCAGCTCGGCGCCCACCTCCCGGGCCAGCGCTGCCAGCTGCTGCGACACCGTCGACGTGGTGACGTGCAACTCGTCGGCGACCTGGCGCATCGAGCCGAGCCGGGCCAGCTCGCGCAGCAGGTGCAGGCGACGCAGGTCCACCGGACCATTGTTCACGATTACCGAATGGTTGGTCCAGAAAAAGCACGTGGACGCGAACGGTGCGGACCGGCTCTACTTGTCCGCATGACCACCGTGACCCCTGCCCGTGCCGGCACCGCGATGGCGGTCGCCTCGATGACCTGCGTCCAGCTCGGGCTGGCCGTCTCGGTCGGGCTCTTCGACCGGGTCGGCCCGGAGGGCACCGCCTGGCTGCGCCTGGTCTGGGCCGGGGTGCTGCTGGCGGTCGTGGTCCGGCCCCGCCCGTCGGCCTTCACCCGCTCCGCCCTGCGGGCCTGCCTGGCGCTCGGGGTGGTCACCGCCTTCGTCACCATCCTGTTCATCGCGGCGGTGGCCCGCCTACCCCTGGGTACGGCCAGCGCGCTGGAGTTCCTCGGGCCGCTCGGCGTGGCCGTGGCTCGCGGTCGGGGTGGCGCGAAGCTCTGGCCGGCGCTCGCGGCGGTCGGGGTGCTGCTGCTCACCGAGCCGTGGCACGGCGGCGCGGACCTGGTCGGGGTGGCGTACGCGCTCGGCGCGGCGGCCTGCTGGGCCGCGTACATCCTGCTCACCCAGCGGGTGGGCGACGAGGTCTCCGGCATCCACGGCCTGGCGGTCTCCATGCCGGTGGCCGCCGTGGTCGCGACCCTGGTCGTCGGTCCCTCGGTGTTCGGTGACCTGACCTGGCGGGTGCTCCTGGCCGGCCTCGGGCTGGCCGTGCTGCTGCCCGTGGTCCCGTTCGTGCTGGAACTGCTGGCGCTGCGCCGGCTCACCACCGCCGCGTTCGGCACGCTGATGAGCCTGGAGCCCGCCATCGCGCTGGTCGTGGGCCTGGTCGCGCTGGGTCAGGTGCCGGGGTTCGGCGCGGTGGCCGGCATCGCCTTCGTGGTGATCGCCGGGATCGGCGCGGAACGCTCCGGCGCCCGGCCGGATGCCGGGCGGGGTGACGACGGGGTGGCCGGCGAGCGGACCACCGCGGTCGGCACCGCCGTCACTTGAGGATGAGCCGGTTGGTCTGTTCGAAGACGTCGAGGTCGGCGAGGGTCTCGATCACGCTGGAGGAGAGCGGGGAGGGCAGCTCCTCCGGGTGGAAGAAGGCCGCGTCGCTGGTCTCGTCGGTCACCCGGGCCAGCTCGCCGTCCCACTCCTCGACCCGGAACGCGGTGGTGAAGATCTGGTAGGTGTGGCCGTACATGTTGGTGTGGGTGCGGTCCGGGCCGGTGTAGAGCGCGAAGGCACTGACCCGCAGGGCGCGTAGTCCGGTCTCCTCGCGTACCTCCCGGACCGCGCAGTCGGCGATCGATTCGCCCAGCTCCATCGCGCCGGCCGGCATCGCCCACTGGCCGTTGTCGGAGCGCTGGATCAGCAGCACCCGGGCGGCGTTGTCGCGGACCACGGCCCGGGCACCGACGAACATGAGGGTGCGGTCACCGGCCAGGGCGCGTAGCTGCCCCACGTACGAGTCGGCCCACGAGATACTCACCCGGACAATCTACGCACCTTCCCCGGGGCGGTCCGGCGTTCCGGGGGTTCCCAACGTGGCGGCGGTCACACTAGCTTGCTACTCATGCGTAGCACGATGATGGACGCCCCCCTCCAGGTCGCCCGGATCCTCGAACACGGCGCCACCGTGCACGGCGCGGCGGAGGTCGTCACCTGGACCGGCGCCGAGCCCCGCCGGATGTCGTACGCCGAGGTCGGCCGTTACGCCGCCCGGCTGGCGCACGCGCTGCGCGACGAGTGCGGGGTGGCCGGTGACGAGCGGGTCGCCACGTTCATGTGGAACAACAACGAGCACCTGGTGGCGTACTTCGCCGTGCCGAGCATGGGTGCCGTGCTGCACACCCTCAACATCCGGCTCTTCCCCGACCAGGTCGCCTACATCGCCAACCACGCCGAGGACCGGGTGGTGCTGGTCGACACCACGCTGATCCCGCTGCTCGCCCGGGTGATCGGCCAGCTGACCACGGTGCGGCACGTGGTGGTGGTCGGCGGCGGTGACCCCGCGCCGCTGCTGGCGGCGGCCGGCGACCGGATCGCCGTACATCACTGGGACGCCCTGCTGGCCGACCGCCCGGAGGCCTACGACTGGCCCGAGGTGGACGAGCGCGACGCGGCGGCGCTCTGCTACACCTCCGGGACCACCGGCAACCCGAAGGGCGTCGCCTACTCGCACCGCTCCATCTACCTGCACTCGATGCAGGTCTGTCTGCCGGAGGGCTTCGGGCTCGGGCCGAAGGACCGGGAGCTGGCCATCGTGCCGATGTTCCACGCGATGTCCTGGGGCCTGCCGTACGCGGCGTTCCTCTCCGGCGCGTCGCTGATCATGCCGGACCGGTTCCTCCAGGCCGAGCCGATCGCCGCGATGATCGCCGCCGAGCGGCCCACCCTGGCCGGCGCGGTGCCGACCATCTGGACCGACCTGCTGTCCTATCTGGACAGCCACGATGTGGACACCTCGTCGCTGCACGAGGTGATCGTCGGCGGCTCGGCCTGCCCGCCGGCGCTGATGCACGCCTTCCACGACCGGCACGGGATCGAGGTCATCCACGCCTGGGGGATGACCGAGATGTCCCCGCTCGGCTCGGTCTCCCGGCCGCCGGCCGGCGCGACCGGCGAGGCGGCCTGGCGCTACCGCTACACCCAGGGCCGGATCCCGGCGGGCGTCGCCGCGCGGATCGTCGGCCCGCTCGGCGAGCCGCTGCCCGCCGACGGGACCTCCGTCGGCGAGTTGGAGGTCCGGGGGCCGTGGGTGACCGCCCGGTACGTCGGGGACGAGACCCCGGACGAGGAGAAGTTCCGGGACGGCTGGCTGCGCACCGGGGATGTCGGCACGCTCTCGCCGGACGGCTACATCACGCTGAGCGACCGGGCCAAGGACGTGATCAAGTCGGGCGGGGAGTGGATCTCCTCGGTCGAGCTGGAGAACGCCCTGATGGCGCACCCGGCGGTGCTGGAGGCCTGCGTGGTGGGGGTGCCGGACGAGCGCTGGGACGAGCGCCCGCTGGCCACCGTGGTGGTCCGGGAGGGTGCCTCGGTCAGTGCCGAGGAGTTGCGGGACTTCCTGGCGACGTCGGTGGCGCGCTGGCAGTTGCCGGAGCGCTGGGCGTTCATCGACGCGGTCCCGAAGACCAGCGTCGGCAAGTTCGACAAGAAGGTGGTGCGCTCCCGGTACGCGGAGGGCGGCCTCGAGGTGCGGGAACTGACCGCGCTGTAACACTTTCCGGCGTACCGTCGCCAACACGGGTAGGGCAACCTCTTAACAGGCATACCTCCCAGAGGGCGGCCCCGGCGTTCGCACCGCGCCGGGGCCGCCCGTCCATGCGGGGCGACCCGCAATGTCATTCTCGCGAAACTTGTTCGCCTCTGTCCTGATGTCGGAGAAATCCGTTTCGCGTTATCCGGCCTCGCTCGTGGACACCAGCACCTTGCCGATCGCGCCGTCCTGCACCGCCTTGTGCGCCGCCGCGGTCGTCGCCAGCGAGTAGTGGTGCAGCGGCAGGCCGGCCTCCTCGCCCACCCGGATCGCGCCCTGCGCCACCGCCGCCGCGATGTCGGTCACCGCCTGCGCCTTCGCCGCCTTCGGGGCGGTGTAGATCAGCACGAACTGCCAGCGGGCGTTCGGCACCATCAGCGGCCGGATCGGCAGCGTCACCTCGTCGCCGCCGTTGTCCGCGTACACGCAGACCGCTCCGCCGTTACGCAGGATCTGCACGTCCGTGGCGGCGTTGCAGGCGGCGGAGACCTCGACGATCGTGTGCACCCCGTCGGGCGCGATCTTGCGGACCTCCTCGACCACGTCCTGCTCCCGGTAGTTGATCACGAAGTCGGCGCCGGCCGCCGCCGCGAGCTGCGCCTTCTCCGGGCTGCTCACTGTGGCGATCACGCAGGCGTCGGCCCAGCGGGCGAGCTGGATCGTCGCGTTGCCCACCGCCCCCGCCCCGCCCTGCACCAGCACCACGTGGTCGCTCAGCGCGCCCGCGTGCAGCTTGGTCGGCATGAACTCGCCGGCGGTCAGGCAGCGGTGCGCGGTCATGAACGGGATGCCCAGACAGGCGCCCAGGTCGAACGAGGCGGACCCCAGCCGGACCGTGTGCCGCACCGGGACCAGCGTGTATTCGGTGGCCGTGCCCCAGGGCCGCTGCCAGGCTGCCTCCCAGATCCACACCCGCGCGCCGATCAGGATCTGGTCGACGCCCTCGCCGACCGCCTCGATCACGCCCGCGCCGTCCTGGCCCGGGATCTGCCAGCCCTCCGGCAGCGGCCAGGCGTGCCGGGCCTTCCAGTCGGTCGGGTTCACCCCGGCCACCGCCGTCCGCACCAGCACCTCGCCCGGGCCCGGCTCCGGCACGGGTCGCTCGACCAACTGGAGCACCGAGGCGTCCCCGTTGCGCTCGTACACGATCGCCTTCATCGCCGTCCCCTCGCCGTCACCACGTGCGCCACCGGTTGCGCTACCCGGCCGCTCCCTGATCATTCCGATCCAGCGCGCTCCCGAAAACGTACAACCGGGCAGCCGAGGGAAGGAGGGTGACATGTGGCACGTACCTGTGTGTCTCGCCCCAAGATCCGCGCAATTTCACCGAAAGAGTGGCCTCACGAGCAGCCAAGGCCACACTTTCCCTGAAAATGGCCCCTCGCTGCGGCCCGGCGTCGGCTCAGGCGGCCGGCTTGAGCACCACCTTCGAGTAGCCCGGCTCGCGCCGGTCGAAGTGCTGGTACGCCTCCGGCGCCGCGTCCAGCGGCAGCTCCTTGCTCACCACGAAGCTCGGCGTCGCCCGCCCCGCCATGATCAGGTTACGCAGGTACTCGTTGTACGCCTTGACGTTGGCCTGCCCGGTCCCCATCCGCAGGCCCTTCTCGAAGAACTTGCCCACCTTGACCAGCAGCTCGCCGTGGGCCGAGTGCTCGTCCGGGGCGCCCGGGTCCTCGGCCAGGTAGAGCCCGATCACGCCGATCGCCCCGGTCGGCCGGACCACCTCGACCAGGCTGTTCAACACCCGGGCCGGCTGCTCCTCGCCGGTCGGGGCGGACGCCTGGTAGCCCACCGCGTCCACGCCGTGGTCGGTGCCCACCCCGTCGGTCTGGTCCTTGATCTGCTGGACCGGGTCGCCCCGGGTGAAGTCGATCGGGATCGCGCCGATCGACTCGGCCAGCCGCAGCCGGTCCGGCACCCGGTCCACCACGAACACCTCGGCCGCCCCCCTCAGCAGCGCCGAGTACGCGGCCATCAGCCCGACCGGGCCGCCGCCCATCACGGTGATGTTCTCGCCGGGCCGCAGCCCGGTCATCGCCACCCCGTGATACCCGGTGGGGAAGATGTCGGCGAGCATCGCGAAGTCGTTCTCGTGCTCCGTGCCCGGCGGCAGCTTCAGGCAGTTGAAGTCGGCGAACGGCACCCGCAGGTACTCCGCCTGCCCGCCCCGGTACGGCCCCATCGACACGTAGCCGTACGCGCCGCCGGCGAAGCCCGGGTTGACCGTGAGGCAGAAGCCGGTCTTTCCCTCCCGGCAGTTCCGGCAGAACCCGCACGCGACGTTGAACGGCATGGAGACCCGGTCGCCCTTGCGCAGGCTGACCACGCCCGGGCCGGTCTCGACGATCACGCCCATGTTCTCGTGGCCGAAGACGATGCCCGGCTCGGCGGTCGTCCGGCCCTCGTACATGTGCAGGTCCGAGCCGCAGATCGCGGTGGTAGTGACCTTGACGATGACGTCGTTCGGGTCCTCGATCCGCGGGTCCTCGACCTCGTTCACCGCGACGTCGTGCGGCCCCTGGTACACCACTGCCTTCATGTCATCGACCGTAGGCGGGCCGGCACGGCCGGGGAGGCGGTTCAGCCGAGCCGCTGCACCACGTCCGGGGTGAGCGCGTCGATGCCGGGCAGCAGCACCGCCGCCAGCGCCTCGGCGTCCGGGTCCAGCGGGTACGACCCGTGCGGCACGGCCACCACCCGCATCCCGGCGGCGGCCGCCGAGCGGACCCCGTTGGAGGAGTCCTCGACCGCCACGCACCGGGCCGGGTCCACCCCGAGCCGCTGCGCCACCGCCAGCCAGACGTCCGGCGCGGGCTTGCCCCGGACGGTCTCCTCGGTGGAGAGCGTCGCGCCGAAGGCGTCGGCCAGGCCCGTCGCGGCCAGCGCCGCCGCGATCAGCCGGGTGGGGGAGGAGCTGGCCAGCCCCAGCCGCCACCGCGCGGCCATCCGGCGTACCACCGCGTCGGCGTCGTCGATCAGGGGTACGTGTTCCGCGTACCGCCGGGTCATCTCGGCCACCACCTCGTCGGCGACCTGCGCGGCCGAGCGGTCGACGCCCAGCTCGTCGCTGAGGTAGGCGGCCCACTCGCCGGTGCTCATCCCCATCAGCCGGCGCTGGGTGTCCGGCTGCCAGGTGCCGCCGTGCGCGGCCACGTACGCCCGCCGGACCTCCTCCCAGACCGGCTCGGAGTCCACGATCACGCCGTCGAGGTCGAAGAGCACCGCGTCCACCATGCCGCCCATCCTGCCGGCGGCTCAGCCGGTCGGGGCGGCCGAGCGCTGCGCGGGCAAGCCGATCGGGGCCTGCGGCGGGATGATCGTGCGGCACCGGGTGGCGATCGGTTCGAGCAGCTCCCGCACCCGCGCCGTACGCTCCGCGCCCAGCGCCCGCCATGGGCCGGCCGCGGCCCGGTCGGTGGCCTCCTCGACCGCCCGGAACGTCGCCGTGCCGTGCTCGGTCGGCCGGCCGTCGGCGGTCAGCCAGCCCTTCTCCACCAGCCGCGCCTCGGCGGCGGCCCACTCCTGGTCGGTCCAGCCCCGGGCCATCTGGTGGAACTCGCGGGACTGGTCGGCCCGGCACCGCCAGGCCACCACCTCGACCGGGTCCAGCCCGGTGCCGACCAGCGCCCCGACGTGCCCGTCGCCCCGGTGCTCGCGCAGCGTGGTGGCGGCCTGCCAGAGCCGGGCCAGCGGGTATTCGCCCCGGGGCAATGCGGCGTTGACCGCGCCGAGCACCCGGCCGGCCGTCTCGACCCGCCCGGCCGCCTCCTCCAGCAGCTCGGCCGCCTCCACCAGGTGCGCCTCGGGTAGCTCGTAGGTGAACTCGGCGAGCGCCTGCACCGCGCCGGTGAGCCGGGCGCGCAGCGCCTCCGCCGGGGTGGCGAGACGCCACACCGACGGCAGCGCCCGGGCCACCATCGGCGGCGCGAAGCTGAAGAACGCGGCGATCACGGTCGGCGCGCCGACCGGGCCGAGCGGGGCGGCCCGACCGGCGAAGTAGCCCCGCCAGTAGCCGCGCAGCCCGACCGCCTCGTACGCGGCGCGGGCGCGCGGGTGAAAGTAGGTCACCGCGTGGACCGGCTCGAAGTGGGTCCACATCACCCGGGCGAACCCGGGGTCGTCCAGCGCCGCCACGTGCACCTCCGCGTCGGTTGGTCAGGTCATCGCGGGCGGGTCCCCCCACCTGCGATGACCATGAACCTACTGCCGTTGGGTGAACGGACGGAAGCCCACTGTGACCTACTGCGCGGCGAGCACGTCCACGACGAAGCGCAGCGGCCCGGCCGGGCGACCGCCCGACGCGTCCTTGCCGTACGCCAGCTCGGCCGGGATGTCCAGCTGCACCCGGCTGCCCACCGGCACCCCGACCAGGCCCTGGTCCCAGCCCGGGATGACCTGCCCGACGCCGATCGCGAAGGTGGCCGGCTGGCCGTTGTTCCAGGAGGCGTCGAACTCCTTGCCGTCCTTGTAGAACACGCCCACATAGTTGGTGGTGATCTGCTGGCCCTTCTTGACCGCCGGGCCCTTGCCCTTGATCAGGGTGGTCAAGGTGAGCTTCTTCAGCTCGCCCTTGCCGGCCTCGACCTTCGGCTTGGTGGCCAATGCCGGGTCGGCGCCCTCGGGCAGCGCCGGAGCGGCGACGGTGGGCTCGACGATCGAACTCGCCGACGGGCTGGCGTCGGCCGCCGTGGACTTCGTGTTGCCGTCACCCTTGTTGAGCCAGACGATGCCACCGATCAGCGCGGCCACCGCGAGGACACCCACGGCCGCACCCAGCATCGACTGCCGCCGACGCCGCGCCTCGGCGGCCTTCTTCGCCGCCAGCTGGGCGGCCAGCCGCCGCTCCGCCTTGGTGCCCGGGCCCTGGCCCGCCGACCGGTTCTGCACGCGCTCGCTCACGTCGACTCCCTGCTGAGTGGGGTGGGTGCGCCCTCGGCGGGCCGCCGCCGAGGCCAGCGCACACGGTACCCGGCCGGACCCCTCCGGTGCTCCTACGGCCGGCCCCGGATCGGACAGGAAACGGGTCGGCGGCGGTTTCCGGGAGTAGTTTCTCGACCATGGCGATCCTCACCGAAGAAGACGTGGCCCTGCTCTCCGAACCGCAGCTCGCCCACGTGGCCACGATCGAGTCCGACGGCACCCCGCACGTCACCCCGGTCTGGGTGGACACCGACGGCGAGCACATCCTGTTCAACACCGCCAAGGGCCGGCAGAAGTACCTCAACATGGCGCGCAACCCGATGGTCGCGGTCTCGGTCGTGGACAAGGCGAACGACTTCCGCACGCTCTGGGTGAAGGGCACCACCGAGTTCGTCACCGAGGGTGCCGACGAGCACATCGACCGGCTGGCGAAGAAGTACCTCGGGCAGGACACCTACCCGTTCCGCCAGCCCGGTGAGGAGCGGGTGATCGTCCGGATCACCCCGACCGAGAAGCTCGGCCGGGGCTGAGGTGAAAGGAGGGGCCCCCTGTTAACGCCTCGCGTATTAAAAGGGGCCCCTCCTAACACCAGGCGGTCAGGCGGTCTTGCGGGGGGCGGCCTTCTTGGCTGGGGCTTTCTTCGCGGGTGCCTTCTTGGCCGCTGCCTTCTTGGCCGGCTCCGCCTTCTTCTCCGCGGCCTTCTTCGCAGGCGCCTTCTTGGCCGGGGCTTTCTTCTCGGCAGCCTTCTTCTCGGCAGCCTTCTTGGCCGGGGCCTTCTTCGCCGCCTTCTGCGCGGATCGCGCCGCTGAGATCGGGGTGGGCTCGGCCCCGGCGCCGGCCGGCGCCTCGCCCCGGGCCGCCCGGGCCCGCTCGACCGACGCCTTCAGCGCGGCCATCAGGTCCACCGCGGCGGCCGGCGCGGCCTCTTCCTCCTCCGGCTGGACCACCTCGCGGCCCTCGATCTTGGCGTCGATGACCTCCTGCAACGCCGCCCGGTAGTCGTCGGTGAAGGCGTCCGGCTCGAACTCGCCGGCCATCGAGTCGATCAGCGAGCTGGCCATCGCCAGCTCCGGGGGGCGTACCTTCAGGTCCTCGTCGAGGAAGCCGAAGTCGGGCTGGCGTACCTCGTCCGGCCAGAGCATCGTGTTGAGCAGCAGCACGCCCTCGCGGACCCGCAGGGTGGCCAGCTGCTCCCGCTGGCGCAGCGCCACCTTGACGATCGCCACCCGCTCCGAGTCGGCCAGCGCGTCGCGCAGCAGCACGTACGGCTTGGCGGCGGAGCTCTCCGGCTCCAGGAAGTACGCCTTGTTGTAGAGGATCGGGTCGACCTGCTCGGCGGGGACGAACTCCAGCACGTCGATCGCGTGCGAGGTGCTCAGCGGCAGCTCGGCGAAGTCCTCGTCGGTGAGGATGACCATCTCGCCGCCGCCGATGTCGTACCCCTTGGCGATGTCGTCGTAGGTGACCTCCTCGCCGCAGACCGAGCAGGTGCGCTTGTAGCGGATGCGGCCGCCGTCATCCCGGTGCACCTGGTGGAAACGGATGTCCTTCTCCTCGGTGGCCGAGTAGACCTTCACCCCGATCGACACCAGGCCGAACGACACCGCTCCTTTCCAGATGGCCCGCATCCCGCGCTCCTCTCCCCGGTTCTGACCAGGATCGCAAATGATCGAACGGCACGCACGTGCTTCGGGGTGCAACTACAGTCAGATGGTGCCCGGCGCGCCGTTGAAGCCGATGCTCGCGATGACCGGGCAGCTCCCGGCCGGTGCCGGCTGGGCGTATGAGTTCAAGTGGGACGGGGTCCGCGCGCTCGCCGACATCTCCCACGGCGACCGCCACTTCTACGCGCGCTCCGGCGTGGAGATCACCACCGCGTACCCGGAGCTGCTCAACCTGGCTGAGCAGGTCGACGACGCGCTGCTGGACGGCGAGGTGGTGCTGTTCAACGAGCTCGGACAGCCCTCGTTCACGGCGCTGGCCGAGCGGATGCACGTACGGAATCCGGCCAAGGCGGCGCGGCTGGCGGCCATCATGCCCGTCACGTACATGATCTTCGACCTGCTCCGGTTGGGCGGCGAGGACCTGACCGGGCGGCCCTACCGCGAGCGGCGCGCGGCGCTGGAGTCGCTTGGGCTCGGCGCCGCCCGCTGGGCGGTGCCGCCCGCCTTCGCCGACGGCCCGGCCACCTACCAGGCGGCCGGCGAGCACGGCTTGGAGGGGGTGATGGCCAAGCGGGTCGAGTCGGCCTACCGGCCCGGGGTGCGCTCGCCCGACTGGGTCAAGGTCAAGCTGGAGGTGACCGGCGACTTCGTGGTCGGCGGCTGGCGGCCCGGCGCGCGCAAGATCGGCGGCCTGCTGGTCGGGGTGCCCCGGCCGGACGGGCGGCTCACCTACCGGGGGCGGGTCGGCGGCGGGATCGGTGCGGCGCTGGAACGGGAACTGCTGCGCGAACTGGAACCGCTGCGCGCCGGCGCGTCGCCGTTCGCCGGGGACGTGCCGCGCGAGGATGCCCGCGGCGCGATCTGGGTAACGCCCCAGGTCGTGGTGGAGGTGAAGTACGGCCAGCGCACGCCCGACGGGCGGCTGCGGTTCCCCCGGCTCCTGCGCCTGCGCCCCGACAAGCCACCGGAGGAGGTCGACGATGCCCGCTGACCGGCTCAGGGTGGACGTCGAGGGACGCGCCCTGGAGCTGTCCAACCTGGACAAGGTCCTCTATCCCAAGGCCGGCTTCACCAAGGGCGAGGTGATCGACTACTACACCCGGATCGCCCCGGTGCTGCTGCCGCACCTGCAGGACCGGGCGCTCACCCGGATCCGCTATCCCAACGGCGTCGACGGCGGCTCGTTCTTCGAGAAGAATGCCCCGGCCGCGACCCCCGACTGGGTACGCACCGAGAACCTGCCCGCCCCCGGGTCGAGCAAGGGCCGGGAGACCATCGACTACGTGGTCGCCGACGACCTGCCCACCCTGGTCTGGCTGGCCAACCTCGCCGCCCTGGAGCTGCACACGCCGCAGTGGAAGATCGGCGAGTACCCGGACATGATGGTGGTCGACCTGGACCCGGGCGCCCCGGCGGCGCTGAAACAGTGCTGCCAGGTGGCCCTGCTGATGCGGGACCGGCTCGCCTCCGACGGGGTCGACAGCTACCCGAAGACCTCGGGGAAGAAGGGAATGCAGCTCTGCTGCCCGATCGCGGGAACGCAATCGTCGGATGACGTGTCCGCTTATGCGAAGCGGATCGCGCAGGAGTTGGAGAAGGCGCACCCGAAGCTGATCGTGTCGAAGATGGCGAAGAACCTGCGGCCGGGCAAGGTCTTCATCGACTGGAGCCAGAACAACGCGGCGAAGACGACGGTGGCGCCGTACTCGCTGCGGGCCCAGGCGGTGCCGTCGGTGTCCACCCCGTTGACCTGGGACGAGGTTTCCGCTGGTGCCTCAGGGAAGCGGCCGTCGATGAAGCCGTACACCGCCGACGAGGTGCTCAAGCGGGTCGCGAAGCAGGGTGACCTGCTGGCTCCGCTGCTCGACGGTGGTCCGGAGTTGCCCGGCTGAGGACGCCCCGCCGAGGTGGGGCGCGGGTGGCTCATGGGATACGCCCGATTAGAGTCGGATCGACTTGGGGAGGGCGACATGACCATGCTCGACGCTATTCGCCGCATCGGCGCGTTTCTCGCCGTCGCGGCGGCGGCATTCACGGCCACGGGGTGCGGGGGAACAGACAGTCCAGGATCCGCCGCCGAATGGGTGGCGCCCGCGACCGCGACGCCCGCGGCGAGCGGACCCGCTCCGCTCAAGAAGATCACCTCCGCTTGCGCGCTGCTCCCCGCCGACGTGGTGGTCGCGGTGCTCGGCAGCTCCAGCGGCACCAAGCTGACCGCCGAGGAACAGCCGGTGGATCAGAAGGACAGCGAACCCACGCGCGGCTGCGCCTACACGGGCAAGGGCCGGGAGGTGATGGCGATCAACGTGCTGGCACTGCGGGACCGGGCCAAGGATGGTGCCAGCGTCGTCGACGGGATCGCGCAGAAGAGTGGCGCGAAGGTCACCCAGCTGGACGGGCTGGGCGACGCGGCGGTGACGTACGTCAGCGAGGGGACGCGGTTCCTCGTGTTCGCCGTGGCCTACGAGTCCGAGCTGCGGGTGGTGCTGTTCACCGGGCCGCCGATCGTCCCCGTGGACAAGTACCAGGAACTCGCCGAACACATCGCCCCGAAACTCTGAGGCCGGGCCCACGACCACGAGGCGTTGACGACCTTCTGGAGCGGGCTGCACGGGCTGGTCACGCTCATGCGCAGCGGCCGGCTCCGGCGGGCCGACCACGAGCGGCGGTTGGCGCTGTTGGTGGACCGGTTCACCCGCTGACCTCCGTCCGGTGGTTAGGGTGGGCGCACCGGCAGACAGGAGTGCCCCGATGGCCGTCCACGCACCCGTCCCCGTACCGGCCGACGTACCGCTGCTCACCTATCACGACGACGCCACCGGCGAGCGCACCGGGCTCACCGCGCAGCAGCTCGGCGACTGGGCGGCCCGCAGCGCCGGGCTGCTGCGGGACGGCTGCGGCCTCGGCCCGGGCAGCCGGGTCGCGGTGCTGCTGCCACCGCACTGGCGTACCGCCGCGATCCTGGTCGGGGCCTGGTCGGTGGGGATGGCGGTCTCGTTCCGGCCCCGGGCCACCGCCGGGCTGCCGGTCCTGGAACCGGGCGGCGAACGGCCGTACGACGCGGTGTTCGTGACCCCGGAACGCCTCGACGACTGGCTGGAGGATGTGCCCGACGGGACGCACCGCTATCTGGTCGGCACCGACCCGGGGCCGCTGGCCGAGGTGCCCGTCGGCTGGCTTGACTGGTCCGCCGAGGTGCTCCGGCACCCCGCCGCTCCGCCCGACTACACCGCCGTGCATCCGTCCGAGCCGGCCACCCCGGACGGCACCAGCTACGGCGCGTGGCGGCGGCTCGCGACGGAGATCGCCGAACAGCTCGACCTGCGGGCCGGCGACCGGCTGCTGGTCGACGCGGCCGAGCACGAGCAGCCGTTGAAGTGGCTGCTCGCCCCGCTGGCCGCCGGCGCGTCGGTGGTCATCTGCGCCAACCTCGACCGGTCCACGCTCGATGCCCGGGTCACCGCCGAGCAGGTCACCCGCGTGCTCTGACGCTGCGGGGACATCCGGCTGGGCAGTGATCGCCTACGATGCCGGAGAAGTGCGGCGAGGAGGGGAGGGGCGGCATGGGCGACTTCACTGTGGACCCGGAGGACGTTCGCACGCATGGGCGAACCCTCGGCACCACGGTCGCTGAGGACTACGCGCTGCAGGCGGACGAGATCGCCCGCGACGGCGTCATCGATCCGCCCGGGTTCGGTATCGCCCTGTCGCCGGCTGAAGCGATCTACATCCAGCGCCTCGAGTTCCTGGTCAAGGACGTGCAGGGCGCGGCGGACGTGTGCCGGCAGATCGGCGCGAAACTCGGCGTCGTCGCGGATCAGTACGAGCGCGCGGAGGACCTGCACGTCAGCGGGTTCGGTGGCAAGCCGGCACCGATGAGCAGCTTCGGCGACGCCTACGGCAGGACGGGCGTGGCCCAGCTGGCCCAGGATCCGGCGGCCCTCGCTGCCGTGGCCGGCTCGATCACGCTGGCGGAGATCGGCGCGGTCCTCGCCGGCATGTCGGCCTGTGCGGCGCTGTGCCCGACGTTCATCATCGGCGTGGCCGGCGCGGTGCTGTTCGTGGCCAACCCGATGGGTATCGCCCAGGCCGGCGCCGATCTGATCCGCCACGGCGACAACCTGCAGAAGGCCCTCAACGTCAACTTCGACAAGATCTGCTCGGCCGCCACCGGCACCTGGAAGGGCCAGGGCAAGGACAGTTTCGTCATCATGGCCACCAAGCTCAAGGCCCACCTGGACGAACTCGGCGCGTACGTCCGCACCCTGGGCGAGGCCCTGCACTCCCTGGAGATCGCCCTCAGCGGCCTGTGGATCGCCCTGGGTGCGATGACCGTACCGTTCCTGATCTGGCTGATCGCCATGCGCGCCGCCGAGCTCGTGCCCGGTGCCGCCGTCGTGCTCGAGCCGATCATCGAGGCCACCGGGGCGGCCGTGGCCGGCTCCGTCACCACCATGGTCGCGGCGGTGACCGCGCTGGGCGGGCTGATCCTGGCGGTCATCAACGGGCTCGCCAAGGACTTCCTGAAGCTGATGGCGCTGCCGGACGACGGCGCCGCGGGCACGCCCGACCTGACCGAGTTCCACGTCGGCGAGAACTTCGCCTGATCCCGCGAAGGAGTCTTCGTGATCGACCCGGACGCGCGACGCCTCATCGAGGGCATGGCTGAGCAGGCGAACCGGTTCGCCGCCAGCATGCAGAACCTCACCGGTGAGGGAGCCGACGACGCGGGGCTGGTGCGGGCGACGTGCGGCGCGAGCGGCCGCCTCGTCGACATCGAGCTGGCCGCGGAGACCCGGCGGATGCAGACCTACGAGCTGCGCGAGGCAATCCTCGCCGCCGTCGGCCGGGCCGCCGACGCGGCCAGCGCCAACCTGGCCGACGTCGTCGGGCAGATGACCCAGGGCGCCGACGCGTACGGCACCGACGCCGTCCGCCAGGCCAAGGAGCAGGTCGCCCAGTACCAGCGGCTCGTCGACGCGCAGCGGGACAAGCTCGAACAGCTACGCGCCAACCTCGGGTGACCATGAGCACTGATGCACCCGAGTTGCGCATGCGCCGGCGGACGCTGCGAGTGCTCGGCACGCTGCGGCCGATCAAGGCCGGCTACCAGGCGCGCCCGGTGACCGTCGCGGGCCTGGTCGGCCTGGTTGTCGCCGGGGTCGTGGTCCTGCTCGTGACCGCGCCGCTGGCCCAGCAGGTGTCGTGGCTGCCGTTCGTCGCCGTGCCCGCCGTGGTGGTGGGTGGCCCCGTGATCCACCTGATGGTCACTGCCGGCGCCGCCGCCTGGTACGGCTACGGCGCCGGGTACCCGATGCTCTCCATCGCCGACGGGGAGATCCGCGGCCGGCTGCGCGGCGTGTGGGCTGACGAACTGGCCGGCGCCGACCCCGAGGACCCGGACTGGTGGGACGTACGACTGCCGGCCCGTGCGCTCACCGGCGTCCGGGTGGAACGCGATCGCCCCGGCAGCCCGATCCTCGTCCTCGACGTGCCGCCGTCGGTGGCGGAAGCGCTGACCGCGCACGACGACACCCGCAAGCTGGCCGAACACTGGCGCAGCCGGGTGAACAGCCCGGCCGCTTGGCAGGTCGGCCTCTACGAGGGACGGTTCCGCCGCGAGCGCCGCTTGCGGATGCTGCTGGAGGCGCTGGCCGCCGCAGGTGCCCCGCGACCCTGAGGCGCGGCCGGCAGGAGGAGTGCACGGACGTGCTGATCTGGCAGGAATTCGGCGAGGAAGATCTCCCGGCGCTGGCGGGGCTGGCCGAGGCCTGCCTCGCCGTGGACGGTGGGCTGCCGCTGTTCGGCCAGCCGCCGCTGCTGCGGGCGCGGCTGCTCCAGACCCGTACCCTCGCCGCCTGGCACGACGGGGAGCCGGTCGCGGCCGTCGGCGTCGGCACCGGACGTACGCCGGCCACCGCCACCGGCCTGGTGCATCCGGCCTGGCGGGGCCAGGGGATTGGCGCCCGGCTGCTGAGCTGGGCGGACGAGCAGGCCGGCGACGCGGACCTGCTGGTCACCACCGAGACGTGGAGCGCCGACGCGGAGACCCTGTTCGCCGGGCGCGGCTTCGAGCGGACCTTCCTGGAGTGGGTGCTCCGGCATGACCTCGACGCCCTCCCCGAGGTGCCGGCCGCCGACGGGGTGCGGCTTGAGCCGGCGGCGCTCGGCCCCGAGCTGTTCGGCACCTACCGCGCGTCCTTCGCCGACCGCCCCGGCTTCGTCGAGCCGGCGGCCGAGGACTGGCTGGGTGAGCTGCGGGAGGACGACGGGTACCGGCCGGACCTGTCGCTGATCGCGCGCGGTCCCGACGGAACGGCGGTCGGCTTCCTCAACGTCATCGAGAACTGGATCGACCAGGTCGGCGTCGTGCCCAAGTGGCGGGGACGACGGGTCGGGGCGTACCTGGTGGCGACCGCGCTGTGGTCGCTGGCCGGCGACGGTGCCCGGGAGGCGTGGCTCTGCGTCAACGACAACAACCCGGCCGCCGCCCTGTACCGGCGGCTCGGCTTCTGCGACGCCGGCCGCCGCGCCCGCTACCTGCGCCGCCGCCCGTGACCAACGCCGCCGGCGGCCCGGTGCTCGCCGGTCGGGCCGCCGACTGCGCCTGGTGCGCTCACTGAAAGAGCCGGCCGGGCCTTCTGGAGCGGCTCGGCTTGGTGATCAGGGAATTCTTGCGCCTTCGGCGCACCATGATCGTGTTTGCCCTGCGCTTCAACCTGGTGAGGAATCTGTCCCTCATCGCGTGCCTCTCTTCTCTCGTACGTCTCTTCTCTCGTACGTCGGATCGGAGACGGCCCCGGTGCAACGGGACGGCGTGACAGCGGCGCCGGGTCTACCCGGCCTGATCCTTCGCGTGTCGTAGCCCGCGTACCCGATGGGCCAGCGGTCATTCGCCAGCGCGGGCGTCTGGGGTGCCCGGCTGCCTTCAGCGGCGGGTGAGCCACGGCGCGCGGCGCGAACAGGGCGAGGTGTGGTCCACCGGCAGCGCACACCGCCCACCGCCGTCGGGCAGCGGCCGGTCGCAAAAGACCCAATGGCGTACGCACTGCTCGTCCTCGGCCGAGACGGTCACCCCACCCGGCTCGACCCGGGCGCTGAGCTGGGCCAACACCCGAGCGGCGGTACGCGCGAAAATCCGGGCGCGATGCAGATCGGGCGCGGTGACCGGCAGGTGGATCACCCAGCGGTCCGTCATCGGTAGTGGCGGTTCGCCGACTGGGCGCTCTGCCAGGCGCGCAGGGCATTCTTGATGCGTACGTTCTCCTCCTGCACCGCGACCAGGGCGGTCTGCGCGACGGCCAGCTCGTCGGCGACGCGGTGCAGGAAGGTGCGGATCTCGACCGGATCGAGGCCGCGCCGGCGGACGTTGAAGCAGCGGTCCCGCACCTGCCAGGGGCGCAGCGGGGTGTGGTTCATCGGCGTTTTGTGAATTGGCGCTGGCTGCGGTGCAGGGGGCCGGCGGGTCAGCCGGCGGAGCAGGTTGCGCACGAGGTGACCGCCCTTCGTGGAGGCCGCGGATTCGTGGGGAAAGGGCGGCCTCCGCCGGTTGCGCGTTGGCGGAGGCCGCCCTACCGCGCTGGGGGAGCGCGGAGGGTGTGAGGTCTCGACGGCGATGCGAGACCGGTACGAGAGGCGCCAACCGACCGCAGCAGCACCGCATCACCGGGAGTGACGGTACCGATGCGGCGTCACTTACGTCAAGTACCTCGCCACCCTCTTATGCCTAACCATCATCACTATCAGCTATGTCACCACCATCACCTCTTTCAGTAGGTGCATTGCCTACTTCGAGGGGTCGATCGATACTGGGTGGGCCAACCGACTGCAAGGGGCCGCATCGTGCCTATTCCGCCCACCATGGACGAACTGCTGGACGACCTGCGAAGGAAGATCAAGGACGGGACGTATCCGCCGGGGAGCCAGCTGCCCGCAGGCCGCGTGCTCGCCGATTCTTACGACGTCTCGCACTCGACGATTCAGCGCGCGATCGCGACGTTGCGAGAGCAGGGTGTGCTGGTTGGCCGTCCAGGTCGCGGCGTCTTCGTCGCAGAGTCCACTCGGGGCTAACCCGCGCAATCAGGTAGCTGGCCGTGGCATGGCGCGTACCGCCGGGGCCAGCGTGAATCATGCCTCATGACAGGGCGCGACGGACGTCCGCCAGTTCTTAGAACGGACTGCCGGCAGGGCGGCTCAAAGTTTCTGTACTTCTTCTTCAAGGCGGCCCTTGACGGGCCGCACGCGCCGCCGCCTGGGCGCGCGCCGGCCGCTGCCGCTGTCGCTCTGCGGCCGTCACGCCTGATGCCCGGCGGCTGGCGCGGAGAGCGGGAAGCCCGGAGGGCCGCCGCAGAACGACAGGCCGCTGACCGGGGAACTGGTGGGCCGGCAGCCGGCCAGGGCGCGGCGGCCGTCGCACCGCCGCGCCGTCAGGCGAGTCACCCCCGGCCGTGGTGGGGACACGGAGTGTGCGGGGCCGCCCCTCCAAGGTCAAGGGCGCTTCGCGTCGCTGACGCGACGGCCCTACGGGCCGCCCTTGACCCCGGAGCCTCTGCGACCCCTCGGGCCGGCAGTCGCCGGCAGGCCAGGGGCCTGCCCGGAGTGCACGCGCCGCATCCCCACCACGGCCTCGTCGCGTACGTCGCCGCGCTGGCCGCTGAACAAGTCAAGGTGCGCTTGACGCCTGGTAGCGCATAGGATCTCTGGCCACCGGGCTCTCATTGGAGGTCGCCATCAACGGCTGGGCTATTGCTCTGTTCGGATACATAGCTGTTGCGATAGCCACGTTGTATCCGGCGTTACGAACGCTGTTCGGAATGGTGAGCCTCAACCCAGGTGGGCCGTCATTTGCGGATTCTGCCCACTTCGGCGATGAGGCTAAAAAGCGGCTCTCTCAAAACTTCGAGCGAATTCACGGAACTCTTGTCTTCTGGAAGACTCAGGCTGAGCGATATCGCAGATTCCATATGTATTCGCTTGTATGGGTAACGGTATCGACAGTTAGTCTACCCATCTTGGCGCAAGCAATAACGCCCGACCCGTGGTCGAAGACGCTAGTCACGGTTGTGGCTGCCCATGCTGCCCTCACTTTGGGTCTCAGTCGAGGCTTTAGGGTGGAGGCAAACTACAAAGCATTTCGCAGTGGCGAGTCGGATTTTTACGACCTGTATCGGCGGATGCTCGACCGCCCAGAAGTCTTTGGTGCCACCGAAGACGAACAGGTCAAAAAATATATTGAGCAGGTAGAGATGGTGCGGCGTGTAGTCCGAACCGCCGAAACCGATAACCTGCCATCTATTGAGGAAGTGGCTCAAGCGGGCCCTGCGCCGGCTCCCCGTCAGCCCTCAATCTCTAGGTGACCGTGCCCGATGCCTGTAACGCGATTCCAGGGCTGGGTGACCAACTGAGTGACGACCGAGGCGGCCGACGCTGGACGCTCACGGACGATGGTGGACTGCGGCAGCTCGGCCCGGATACTCGGCCAGCTCATCGACGGCTGATCATTCTTTCGGGACGAGGGGGGCAAGCTCCGCCGGCCGACGGAGCTTGACATCCATAGCAGCATCGGGATGGTGAAGGGGCGCTGGGTTGCCTCAGCGCAGCCCTTCGTATCGGGCTGATCGATTCTTGCGCTCCTGGGCCGCCTTATTGCGCACCCAGTTCTTCATCTCCGCCGCGAGTGCTGATGTCCGTTGATTGGTGACGTCTGGACGCCGCTTCTTTCCTTCCAGTACGGCGTCGCAGTACTCCGGCCCATGAACATCGCACCAGCTCGTCGTCAGGCGTTTGCCCTCACGGTCGCCGTCACCCTCCGGAATCTTCTCGATCGTGATGTCAGACCAGAGGTTGGGGCTTGGGTTGCTACAGGAGCAGGTGACGGCCAGGAAGTCGTTATCGGATATCCAATCCCAGACTGCCCCCGTCACAACCATTTGGTGACGGTCGGCCTGCTGGGCGGCCTTGGCGGCATAGTTGACAGCTCGTCCGGCCCAGACCGGCTCCTGATGCTCGGTGCGAGGCACGCCTACGCGCTTTACCAGTAGAGGGCTGCTTCCTAAACCGACCTTTAGGCCAGTTTCCGGCAGACAGTCCCACTTGTTCTCCAAACGGGGAACCAAGTGTTTGAAGCTGAAGGTCTTTATGGTGATCCCAGCGCAAACCGCCCGCTCCCTTCGCTTATCGCCCCAGAAAAGTGCGAAAGCTCCATCGCCCTGGATTGCGACGAAATTCGCATCGAACTCGTCGAAGATCTGGACCACGCCGCCCGTGGCGGCTTCATAGATGCTGGCGGTTGAAGCGGCATGTTTGTTCAGGCCAAGCTGAGTGGAGCTCTTGAGGTCAGCTACCACCGCTACGGCATCCCTCAGCTTGTGCCACTTTCGGGCCTCGATCGGGAGCTTCGATATGTCTAGCTCATGCCCTTTGTCAACAACCTCCGGCTTAGAGGCTAGTTCGGTAGCGACATCTCCATCGACGTCGGCGAGGAGTGCTTTGAGATCCACTTCAGTCACGGGCCCTCCTAAAGGCTGGCCGCCACAGTAGTGGGGCGATACGACAACCCATCCAGTTGATCAAGGGAAAGCTAGAGGGGTGATCTGGGTGCGGCAGGTGTGTACGGTGTCGGAGCGTGACGGTGGACAACGGTTGGAAAGCGCTCGGCCAAGTTAACGAGTGGATCCGATTTGCAGACGCCAAGGCGGCAGCCGTGCTGGCTGCTTCTGGTGTCCTGGGCGGCCTGCTCGTCAAGAGGATTCCTCGGCTGGCTGACTTCAAGGATGAGCCCGTGTACGCCGGCCTGCTCGTCGTCGCCATCGTCTGCGTGGGTGGCGCTGCCCTGATTGCATCGCGCATTCTGGCTCCAAGACTGCGAACCGGTGAGGCTCGCTCTCTGATCTACTTCGATCATGTGGCGCGCCGGTACGGCGGCGACCAGAGAAGCTATGTGGACACGTTTACTGCGCTGACGAGGGACGAAGGGCGATTTGAGCGACACCTCGCGGAGCAGGTGTGGGCTAACAGCATGGTCGCCAGAGCCAAGTTTCGGCGAGTAGCTATCGCCATCTACCTGCTCGGTGCTGCGATGCTTTCGTCTGGAACCGCTGTGCTTGTCTACCGACTCTGAATGTTGCTGAGCGGAGTCCGCGCCGGCCCAAGGCCGAAGGCGCGCTCAGGTGACAGTCCAACGGGAGGTAACGCGGCGAGGTGCCGCCAGCGGCTGCGCCGACGGTCGGATTTACGACACTTAATGTTGAAGCGGTCTCATCTCGATCGCTCCGGAGGAGCGGAAATCCCTTCGAGGAGGCGTCGAGGCATGAGCCAAACGTTCCTGCGCATCTTCCACTGTCCGCCACCTTCCGCTAGCGTGACGCTACCTTCGGTAGCCGTGGGGAGGGCTGATGGCCGGGGCTGACTTCTTCGCGTCCAGAAAATCGGCAGCAGTCTTCAAGCACGGGATCTTGAGCCGATACCCAGTGGTGTTCGCATCGAAGACCGGCCGCAGCGTGGAAGGTAACCGTGTTGTCTTCCTCGACGGCTACGCGGGGCGCGGAGAGTACGAGGACGGGCAGCCGGGTTCGCCGCTGCTCCTGTCGCGGTGTGCCGAGTTCGTGAAGGGCTACCGCAGTGTGTTGGGATTCTTCGTCGAGCAGAACCCGGACAGCTTCACCAACTTGAAGCGGGTGCTCGATGAGAAGGGCGGCGATGCCGAGCGCATCGTTCGCCGCGGCTCGCTTGATGACCATCTGCCAGAACTCCTAAAGCGGGCCCAGGGCGCGTCCCTGTTTGCCTTCCTCGACCCGTTTGGTCCGGCACTCGACTTCGATCTGCTCAAGGCTGCTCTGCTGGGCAGGCCGTCGTGGCCACCCACTGAGGTGCTGCTGCACTTCAGCGTGCTAAGTGTCGCCCGGATGGGCCGGGCCGTGCATCTGGCTCGTTCCAGGCGCGGAGAGTTGTCGCCCGCCGACCAGAAGACTGCCGGTCGGCTCGACCGCTTCCTAGGGGGCGACTGGTGGCAGGACCACTTCGCCCACGTGCGTGACGAAGGAGACGAGCAACGCGCGACTGAGATCGCGTTGGAGGTCTGCGACACCTACGAGAAGCTCCTGACGGCCGGCACTAGTTACCGAGCGGTCAAGATGCCGGTACGGCCTAGGCCCGATTTGCTGCCAAAGTACGTGCTAGCGCTGTTCACCGCGAGCAACGAGGGAGCTTGGCACTTCGCGGACTCCCTGGGCAAGGCGGGCGTGGAGTGGTCGGTGGCTTGGCAGACGGATCTCCTCCGCAAGGGCGAGAGGTACGGTCAGGGCTCGCTGTTCGGCGACGATGAGTTGCCGACCGCCGAGAGCCAGAGCAGGACCCATGGCCCGGAGTGGACGAGGATCATCGCAGCGAACCTCCAACGCCTGCTCGACGAGCTGGGACCGTTCTGTCCAGCCGACCGCGTACCGGAGGTCTACGGCACCACACTAGGCCAGGCAAGCACCCCTCACGTGCGGGCCGCCGTGAAGCTGCTAAGCGGAACGTCTGTGGCCAACACCGGCAAAGGGGACTTCTGGAAGGAGCAGTTGCGGCGCCCGTAGGGGCTGTAAGCCCCTTCTTCGTTGGGCTGCTTCTACCCGATCGAGGTAAGTTCCCGTGCTGCTGGCATCTCGTCCCATGTCCGGCCATCCAGCTCTCGACCGCCGGCCTTTGGCGTTCTGCCGCCCCACTGCTTGAAGAAGAAGGCCGTCCCGCCGGCGGCACACTGGTCGCGCAAGGACCGAACCCAGTGGGGATCGACCGGCCGGCAACCGTGGCCAGACTCACCACCGGCAATCAGCCAGTCAATGCCGTCGAGGTTCAGGTCGTCCAGCGGGCCGAGTAGCGGCTCAGCGGAGACGAACCGAACGGCGGCGGGCACCTGGCGGAGGTGATCGATGCGTTCCGTCTGTTCATCGTCCTCGACGGAGACGCCCATCCAGACATTGGCCGGCCAGGTCAGGCGGGGAGCGACCTTGGCTAGCCTTGCCGCTCGCTTTGTGAGTACCTGGTAGGTGTGCTGTGGAGTTGCCGCCATGACCTCGAAGACCTGCTCGACGAACCCGAAGGGAACCTTCGCGTGGAACAGGTCGCTCATCGAGTTGACGAACACGACCCGGGGCTCTCGCCACCTCAGAGGCAGCGTCAGCTCAGCGGGGTGCACCGCAACTCCGAAGCCCGGTCCGGAGGTACGCGGGTCGCCGTCTGTCTGGTACTTGGCGGAGCCCATGGCCTTCAACCGCTTCGCCAAGGTCAGCGCGTAGCAGTGATCGCAGCCGCGCGAGATGCGGTCGCAACCAGTTGTCGGGTTCCATGTGGCTTCGGTCCACTCGATGGAGCTCTTGTCTGCCATCACCACTCTCCCCGGCCGGTTGGAACGATTCTGTCGAACGTGCGTACTGATTGAAAGGCGCGGAGGCGATCTTTCTTGGAGGCTAGGCAAGAAGTGCGGAGGTTGCCCATGCTTCGCTCGATCAACGCGTAGGGGGCAGCATGAGACTCGGCTAGGCCCGCCGCCCAGGCCGTTGCAGGCTGAATGCTGGCGACCAACGAAGACCGTCGGTGACAACGTTTGCCCAGATAACGAGGTGTGAACCGACCGGCCACCAGGCCGTCGTCAGCCCGCTTGCCTGTAGTTCGTGAACTGATGAGGCTTCCACACGTCTCGTTGCTGTTGCTCATCATGTCTGGTCCAGGCCAGGAACGCCGATCCTGTCGCGTTGCAGCCGACGGCGTAGACAGTGGCCAGGACGCCAGAGGCGATCTTCCGAGCTGCTTCACCCATGGTCACCCTCTTCTTCGCTTCTCCCGCCGAACAGATGCGGCTTCTGCGGCCGCCCATCAGGTGCTTCAGCAGGGGAGCGAGGAAGGTCAGAAGACCAACGACTGCGAACGTGAGGCCCGATTCGAACAGGCCGCCAGACCCAGACCAGACAGGACGAGGACCGAGTAAGAGACTATCAGCAGGTCATTGCAGCGGTGGTTCCTGGACCGGCAAGCCAACCTGTTCGGCACCGATCAGCACGTCTCGGCGAAGGGTGTCCGGCTCCCGCCAGCGGGGATCGGTCTGGGTTGTCAACAGCAACGCTAACAGCAACGACGCCGGACGGCAGCACGCTGACGAGCGCTGGCACGGACGACGCTCCGAGCGTGCAGCCGTTGCCGGATGCGTGCGAACGCGACGCACAGAGCTTGTAAGCGAGTGGTCAGGCTAGGGAGCGTGCCATCCCCAGGGGAGGACCCGGATATGCCAAACGCCGACCCACCCGTGAAGGGCGGGCCGGCGTTTAGGTGTCGTCAGCAGTAGGTGTAGCTGCCGCTGCTGCCCCAGGAGCAGGAGTCGATCGCGGTGCCGGCGGAGTTGCGCAGGTAGGCGGCGTCGCCGGTGTTGTTCCAGACGTAGGCGGAGCGGCCCCAGTAGCGGTGGTAGGTGGTGTTGGTGCCCTTGCCAGTGTGGATGTACACGTTGTAGCCGGGCTTGAGGTAGAAGTTGCTGCTGAACTTGTAGACGTGGCTGGACTTGTCGCGCAGGGTCCAGTACTTGAGGTTGATGGTGTAGCTACGCTTGTTGGTCAGCCGGATGTACTCGCCGTTGAGGCTGGTGTTCGACCCCGTGTCGCTGCCCGGCGAGTTGTAGTAGGCGAGCGTGATCATGACCTGCGGGGTAGCGGCCTGCGCCGGAGCGGCGACGGCCAGCGATCCGCCGACGGCAATGGCGAGCGCCGAGACGAACCCGATCAGCCTCTTCTTCAAGTGGTCCCCCTTGGTTGGACATAGACGCCGGCGTGAACCCGTCACCGAACAGATGTT
>NZ_JAPDPH010000062.1 GCF_026013475.1 Micromonospora yasonensis
CAAGGCGGTCAGCCCGCCGGCGGCCGGTCGTCCTCGCCCCAGAACCGCCGCCAGCTCGGCCAGCCTTCCGGCAGACTGGACTCGCTGAGGTACGGGTTGCCCGGGAAGTTGAACCGCCCCGGCACCTGCAGCGGGTTCTGCCGGACGTCCGCCGCGTAGAAGGGCCTGGGCTTGCGGCTGCGGAAGTACCACCTGCCGTCCCCCTCGCGGACGTAGCGGTCGTGGTAGATCACCGGCATCACGATCCACTGGTCGCCCACCTCGTGCTCGGGCCGGCAGTACACGAGCCCGTCGGCGGTGTCCGGACCGGTGAAGTCGATGACGTGATTACCGACGAGGTGGAACGTCACCCGGTAAGGCCGCAGGATCCCGTCGAACCACTCGGCCAGCGCGGTCCGGCCGACCCGGCCGTCCCCGACCCGTACGTCGCTGGCGAAGAGCGCCGCGAGCGTGGTGACATCCCGGCTGTCCAGGGCGAGCGCGTAGCGCGACGCCAGTTGACGGATCTGCTCCACCGACTCGAGCCGGTCGATGCGGGTGGCGAGATCGCTCACCGGAGCCTCCTTGGGGACGTAGCCGACGACGTGACAAAGCAAGCGTTTGGTTGGCAAGACTCTAGCAGCGGGCGGATCGGGACTGCTATGGTGCCAACCAAGCGCTTGCTACGGCGCGGAGAGAATCAGGAGCTGCAGATGGCCGACAAACGGATGACCGCGCAGGATGTGGTCAGCCGGCTCACATCGGGGATGACCATCGGGATCGGCGGATGGGGATCCCGTCGGAAACCGATGGCCCTGGTCCGGGAGATCCTCCGGTCCGACCTGCGGGATCTCACCGTGGTCACCTACGGCGGACCCGACGTCGGGCTGCTCTGCGCGGCCGGCAAGATACGCAAGCTCGTCTTCGGCTTCGTCTCGCTGGACTCGATCCCCCTGGACCCGCACTTCCGCGCCGCGCGGCAGGCGGGCGCGATAGAGGTCGTCGAATACGACGAGGGCATGCTTCAGTGGGGGCTGTACGCGGCGGGCCTGAAGCTGCCGTTCCTGCCCACCCGTGCCGGCCTCGGCTCGGACGTGCTGACCCACAACCCGCAGCTGCGCACCGTCGCCGACCCGTACGGTGGTGACGAGGTGGTGGCGATGCCGCCGCTGCACCTGGACGTCGCGCTGATCCATATGAACCGGGCCGACATGCACGGCAACGGCCAGTTCCTCGGGCCGGACCCCTACTTCGACGACCTGTACTGCATGGCCGCCGAGCAGGCCTACATGTCCTGCGAGAAGATCGTGCCGACCGCCGAGCTGACCGCGGCGGCGCACCCGGCCACGCTCCGGATCAACCGGCTGCTGGTGACCGGTGTGGTGGAGGCACCCCACGGCGCCCACTTCACCTCGTGCACTCCCGACTACGACCGGGACGAGGACTTCCAGCGGGAGTACGTCGGCTCGGCGGCCGATCCGGAGGCCTGGCAGGCGTTCCGGGACCGCTACCTGGCCGGCTCCGAGGCGGACTACCAGGCGGCCGTGGCGGCCCGCCGTCAGGAGGTGTCGGCATGACGAACGTGATGGACCCGTGGGCCGAGGCGACCGACGCCGTCGCCAGCCGGGCCGAGGTGTGCGTGGTCGCCTGCGCGGACGCCTTCCGGGACAGCGGGGAGATGCTGGCCAGCGCCTTCGGCACCATCCCCGCCATCGGCGTACGGCTGGCCCGGGAGACCTTCTCCCCCGACCTGCTGATCTCCGACGGCGAGTCGTACCTGGTGCGCGGGGCCTGGCCGGTCGGCACGTCGGCCCAGGGCGAGGTCGAGGCGTGGGCTCCGTTCCGCACCATCTTCGATCTGGTGTGGCACGGCAAGCGGCACGTCATGATGATCCCGAGCCAGGTGGACCGGTACGGCAACACGAACATCTCGGCGGTCGGCGACTACCGACGGCCGAAGGTGCAACTCCTCGGCGTGCGCGGCGCCCCGGGCAACACCGTCTGCCATCCGACGAGCTACTGGGTCCCCCGGCACAGCACCCGGGTGTTCGTGCCACGGGTCGACATGGTCTCCGGGGTGGGCAACGACCGCGCCGCGCAGGCGGGACCAGGCGCGAGCCGCTACCACGACCTGCGCCGGGTGGTCACCGACCTGGCCGTCTTCGACTACCACCCCGAGCACGGCACGCTGCGCCTCGCCTCGGTCCACCCCGGCGTCACCGTCGAGCAGGTGCAGGCCGCCACCGGCTTCCCGCTGGAGGCCGGCGACGAGGTGCCGCAGACCCGGCTGCCCTCCGCGGCGGAGCTGCGGCTGATCCGCGAGGTGCTCGACCCCCGCGGGCTGCGCGACCGGGAGGTGGCCGGATGACCCGGCCAGCGGGAGACGGCCCGACGACGCAGCCGTCAGGTCCGGTCCCGTCGGCGCTGCAGACCCGGGCCTGTGAGCTGTTCGGGGTGCGCTACCCGATCGTGCAGACCGGAATGGGCTACGTCTCCGACGCTCGCCTGACCGCGGCCACCGCCAACGCCGGCGGACTCGGCATCCTCTCCGCCGGCCTGCTGTCGTACGAGGAGCTCGCCACCGCGATCGACGCGGTGCGGGCCCGGACGGACCGACCGTTCGGGGTCAACCTCCGCGCCGACCAGCCCGACGTGGAGCGCCGGATCGATCTGCTGATCTCGGCCGGGGTGCGGGTCGCCTCGTTCGCGCTGGCGCCCCGGCAGCACCTGATCGGCAAGTGCAAGGACGCCGGGCTCGTGGTGGTGCCCTCGATCGGGGCCCGCCGCCACGCCGAGAAGGTTGCGGCCTGGGGCGTGGACGCGGTGATCGTGCAGGGCGGTGAGGGCGGCGGCCACACCGGCGGCGTGCCGACCAGCCTGCTGCTGCCACAGGTGGTCGATGCGGTGGACATCCCCGTGATCGGGGCCGGTGGCTTCTTCGACGGCCGGGGCCTGGTCGCCGCGCTGGCGTACGGCGCGGCCGGCATCGCCATGGGCACCCGGTTCCTGCTGACCACCGACTCCCCGGTCGCGCCCGCGGTCAAGGAGGTCTACCTCTCGAAGACCGTGAACGACACGGTGCTCACCCGGGAGGTCGACGGAGTGCCGCAACGGGTACTGCGGGCCGGCACCATCGACAAGATCGAGAAGACGTCCGGCACCCGACGCCTGATCCGGGCGGCCGGCAACGCGGTCGCCTTCCGGAAGCTGTCCGGCAGCCGGTGGTCGGAGATGGTCCGCGAGGGCCTGGCCATGAAGAAGGGCCACGAGCTGACCTGGAGCCAGGTGGTGATGGCCGCCAACGCTCCGATGCTCTACCGGGCCGCCCTCCTGGAAGGCCGGACCGACCTCGGCATCATGGCGACCGGCCAGGTGGTCGGGCTGATCGACGACCTGCCGAGCTGCCAGGAGCTGATCGACCGGATCGTGGCCGAGGCGGCGGAGGTACTGCGCCGCCTCGGCGCGTGACCTTCGGACAGCACCGCCCATTAGCCTAACCAAACAAGCGCTTGCTAGAAGGAGTGGCTGTGTCCGCACTGCACGATCGCGTCGTGGTGATCACCGGCGCAGGCCGGGGCCTGGGCCGGGAGCACGCGTTGCTCGCCGCGGCGGAGGGGGCCCGGGTCGTGGTGAACGACGTGGGCGCCGACGCCGACGGCCACCACGCCGATCCGGCGGTGGCCCGGGCCGTCGCCAAGGAGATCAGGGCAGCGGGCGGGCAGGCCGTCGCCAGCCCGGCCGACGCCGCCACCCTCGCCGGCGCCCGGGAACTGTTGGAGCTGGCGCTCGGTGAGTTCGGCGCGGTGGACGGGCTGGTCAACAATGCCGGCATCCTCCGCGACCGGATGTTCGTGAACATGTCCGAGGAGGACTGGGACGCGGTGATCCGGGGACAGCTGCGCGCCACCTTCGCGCCCACCCGAATCTTCGCCGAGCACTGGCGCAACGAGTCCAAGGCGGGCCGCCGGCCGAACGCCGCGGTGGTCAACGTGTCCTCGACCTCCGGCCTGATCGGCGCCGTCGGCCAGACCAACTACGGCGCGGCCAAGGCCGGCATCGCCGCGCTGACCGTGATCCTGGCCCAGGAACTCGCCCGGTACGGCGTGCGGGTCAACGCGGTCACCCCGGTTGCCCGTACCCGCATGACCCAGGACCTGCCCGGCATCGGCGAGATGGTGGCCGCGCCGGCCGACCCAGGCGCCTTCGACCTCTACCACCCCGGCAACGTCTCACCACTGGTGGCTTGGCTGCTCGCCGCGGACTGCCCGGCCAACGGCGCGGTCTACTACGCCAAGGGCGGCGAGATCCGGCAGTTTATGGGCTGGAGCTACGGCTGGAGCGTCGAGCGCGGCACCCGCTGGACCGTAGCCGAGATCGACAAGGAGTTGCGCGCGCGTGTCTGAACCCACTACGGCCGGCCGGGCCGGCCCCGCCCACAACCTGCTGGCCGGCCGCACCGTGCTGGTGACCGCCGCTGCCGGCACCGGCATCGGCTACGCCACCGCCCGCCGCTGCGCGGAGGAGGGCGCCCGGGTCGCGATCAGCGACCGGCACGAGCGGCGCCTCGCCGAGGCGGCCGACCGGCTGGCCGAGCTGACCGGCGTCCGGCCGCTCGCGGTGCCCTGCGACGTGACCGACCAGCGGCAGATCGACCATCTGGTGGACACCGTCGCCGCGGAGTACGGGAGCATCGACGTACTGGTCAACAACGCTGGCCTGGGCGGCATGGTGAGCGTGCTGGAGATGACCGACGAGCAGTGGGACGCGGTGCTGGGCGTCACGCTGACCTCCGCCTTCAAGATGACCCGGGCGGTGCTGCGGCACATGGTGCCCCGCCGCCGCGGCGTGATCATCAACAACGCGTCGGTGCTCGGCTGGCGCGCCCAGGCCGGGCAGGCCCACTACGCGGCCGCGAAGGCCGGCGTGATGGCGCTGACCCGATGCTCCGCCATGGATGTCGCCGAGTACGGCATCCGGATCAACGCCGTGGCACCCAGCATCGCGGTCCACGCCCACCTGGCCCGGGTCACCAGCGACGAACTGCTCGCCGAACTGGCGTCCCGGGAGGCCTTCGGCCGGGCGGCGGAGCCGTGGGAGGTCGCCAACGTATTCGTCTTCCTGGCCAGCGACTACTCGTCGTACATGACGGGCGAGATCGTCTCGGTCAGTAGCCAGCACCCCTGAGCCGGAGGAGCATCAGATGGCCAATCCCGACGCCGTCGGCACGCGGGGCGCCCCGTTCCGAATGGACGTGGAACGCGGCAAGATCCGCGAGTTCGCGCGGGCCACCCGCTCGACGAACCCCGGTTACCTGGACGCCGAGCAGCCCGTCGTCCCGCCGACGTTCCTGACCACCACGTTCTTCTGGCAGTCCGGCGAGGCGGACCCCTGGCCGGCCGTCGAGCTGGACCAGCGGCGCGGCCTGCACGCCGAGCAGGAGTACACCTTCTTCGGCCCGCCACCACGCGCCGGCACCCGGCTGACCTGCCAGTCGCGCATCAGCGAGATCTACACCAAGCAGGGCCGCCGCGGCGGCGAGCTGACCTTCGCGGTCATGATCACCGAGTTCCGGGACGAGACCGGCCGACTGGTGGCCCAGGGCCGGTTGACCGGCGTCGAGACCGCGCGGCCTCCGGCGGCCGAGTCACGAGCAGGCGAGGTGACGGCATGAGTGTCCCCGCGACGCCCGCCCCGTGGACGGTCGGGCCGGTCACCCGCACCGACTTCGTGCGTTACCAGGGCGCATCCGGCGACATGAACCCGATCCACCACGATGAGGAGTTCGCACGGGCGGCCGGCTTCCCCACCCCGTTCTCCGTCGGCATGTGGCAGGCCGGCCTGCTCGGCACGTATGCGACGGACTGGCTCGGCGCGGAGAACGTGCGCGGCTTCCGCGTCCGGTTCCTCGAGCAGGTCTGGCCGGGCGACACGCTGACCTGCCACGGCGACGTGCTGCGCGAGTACGAGCAGGACGGCGAGCGCCGGGTGGACGTGGAGCTGACCTGCCGCCGCCAGACCGGCGGCACGGCGGTCACGGTGTGGTCGACATTCGTGGTGCCCGACGCGGCGCAATCCGAGCAGGAGGCGACCCATGTCGCGTGAGCAGTCCCCGGCGACCGACCGCCGGATCGTCACCCTGACTGTCGACGCCGACGGCATCGCCGAGATCGTCATGGACAACCCGCCGGTCAACGCGCTGCCGGTGGCCGGCTGGTTCGCCGTAGCCGACGCGCTGAACGCGGCCGGCGGCGATGCGGCCGTACGCGTGGTGGTGCTGCGCGCTGAGGGGCGCGGCTTCAACGCCGGCGTGGACATCAAGGAGATGCAGCGTACCGAGGGCTTCACCGCGCTGCTCGGCGCCAACCGCGGCTGCTATGCGGCCTTCAAGGCGGTCTACGAGTGCCCCGTGCCGGTCATCGCCGCGGTCAACGGCTTCTGCCTGGGCGGCGGGATCGGCCTGGTCGGCAACGCGGACATGATCGTCGCGGCCGAAGACGCCACCTTCGGCCTGCCGGAGGTCGACCGGGGCGCGCTCGGCGCGGCGACGCACCTGGCCCGGCTGGTGCCGCAGCACCGGATGCGGGCGATGGTCTACACGGCGGCCACGGCGACCGCCACCGAACTGCACGCCTACGGGTCGGTACACGCGGTGGTGCCGCCGGCGCGGTTGCGGGACGCCGCCCTGGAGCTGGCCCGGCAGATCGCGGCGAAGGATCCGACGGTGATCCGCGCGGCGAAGGCGTCGCTCAACGGCATCGACCTGTGGGACGTCAACCGCAGCTACCGATTCGAGCAGAGCTTCACCTTCGAGCTCAACCTGGCCGGGGTCGCCGACCGGATCCGCGACCAGTTCGGCCAGCCGTCCGGGCCCGCAGCGACCTGAGGGGAGACGCGTGAAGGCCATGCTATGCCGCGCCCTGGGCGGGCCGGAGAACCTGGTCGAGGCCGAGGTGCCCGACCCGGTCGCGGGCCCGGGCCAGGTCGTGGTGAACGTGCGCCGCGCCGGGGTGAACTTCCCGGACGGGCTGATGGTCGCCGGCACCTACCAGACAAAGCCGGCGCTGCCGTTCAGCCCGGGCTGCGAGGTGGCCGGCACCGTCCGGGCGGTCGGTGACGGGGTGACCGGGCTGGCCCCCGGCGACCGGGTCGCCGCGTTCTGCGGCATCGGCGGCTACGCCGAGCAGGTCGCGGTCGCGGCCGAGCGGGTGCACCGGATCCCGGACGGGATGGACCTGGACCATGCGGCGGCCTTCCCCGTCGTCTACGGCACGTCGTTCCACGCCCTGGTGAACCGGGCTCGGCTGCGGGCCGACGAAACGCTGTTGGTGCTCGGCGCGGCCGGCGGAGTCGGGCTGACCGCCGTGCAGATCGGCAAGGCGCTCGGGGCGCGGGTCGTCGCGGCCGCGTCCAGCCCCGAGAAGCTGCGGCTCTGCGCCGCGCACGGCGCCGACGAGCTGATCGACTACCGCGAACAGGACCTGGCCGCACGGCTGACCGAGGTGACCGGCGGCACCGGGGCGGATGTGGTCTACGACCCGGTCGGTGGCCCGGCGGCGCAGGCCGCGGTGCGGGCGCTGGCCTGGGGCGGCCGCTACCTGACCGTCGGATACGCCTCGGGTGACATCCCGCGCGTCGGGATGAACCGGCTGCTGCTGACGGAGGGCGAGCTGCTGGGCGTGCTCTGGGGTGCCTGGGCCGGCCGGCATCCCGAGGCCAACGCGGCGAACATGTCCCGACTGCTGGAATGGTATTCGGTGGGCCTGCTGCGGCCGCACGTGGATCGGCAGTTTCCGCTGGCCGAGGCAGCCGCCGCGCTGGCCATGGTGATGAACCGTGGCGCACTGGGAAAGATCGTCCTGAGCATCGGGGAGCGGCCGTGAAACCCACCGGGACGGCGTACGCGGGAATGGATCTGGGCCCGAGCGGGCGGACCCGCGAGCTGCTGGCGGAGCTCGAGGACTTCATGGCCGAGCGGGTCTACCCCGCCGAGCCCGTGTACGCCGCCCAGCTCGAGCAGGCCGGCCCGCGCAGCCACATCCTCCCGCCGGTGGTCAAGGAGCTGAAGGCCGAGGCACGCCGCCGGGGCCTGTGGAATCTCTTCCTGCCGGACCTGTCCGGTCTGTCCAACCTGGAGTACGCCTACCTGGCCGAGCTGACCGGACGCTCGCCGTACCTCGCGCCGGAGGCGCTGAACTGCGCGGCCCCGGACACCGGCAACATGGAGCTGCTGCACCTGTTCGGCACGGCGGAGCAGCGGGCCCGCTGGTTGGAGCCGCTGCTGGACGGGCGGATCCGATCGGGCTTCTCGATGACCGAGCCCGGGGTAGCTTCCTCCGACGCCCGCAACATCAGCACCTCGATCGTGCGCGACGGCGACGAGTACGTGATCAACGGGCACAAGTGGTGGACCACCGGCGCGGCGGATCCGCGGTGCGAGCTGCTGGTGCTGATGGGCAAGACGGACCCGACAGCCGAACCGCACCGGCAGCAGTCGATGGTGCTCGTCCCGGTCGACACACCGGGCGTCGACATCGTCCGCTCGCTGCCCATCTTCGGCTACCACGACCAGCACGGGCACTGCGAGATCCGGTTCACCGACGTACGGGTCCCGATGACGAACCGGCTCGGCGGCGAGGGCGACGGCTTCGCCATCGCGCAGGCCCGGCTGGGTCCGGGCCGGGTACACCACGCGATGCGGACGTTGGGCATGGCCGAGCGCGGCCTGGAGCTGCTGGTGCGCCGGACCATGTCGCGGGAGGCATTCGGCGGGCCGCTCTCCGACCAGGGCGTGGTGCGGACCTGGATCGCCGAGTCCCGGATGGAGATCGAGCAGGCCCGGCTGCTGGTGCTCAAGACCGCGTGGCTGATCGACCGGGTGGGCGCCAAGGGGGCGGCCACCGAGATCGCGGCGATCAAGGTGGTGGCGCCCCGGGCGGCCCGCGCGGTGCTCGACCGGGCCATCCAGGCACACGGCGGCGGTGGGGTGACCGAGGACTTCCCGATCGCCCGGATGTGGGCCAGCGCCCGGATCCTGGCGATCGCCGACGGGCCGGACGAGGTGCACATCCGCACGGTGGCCCGCCAGGAGCTACGTCGGTACCGCTGACGGTGAGACTACGGAGATTGTGATGGACCTGACCTGGAGCGGATCCGAGGAGGCATTCCGGGCGGAGGCGCGGGAGTGGCTGGCCGCCCACGTGCCGGTCGAGCCGTTGCCCTCCGGCGACACCCGTGCGGGCTTCGCGCGGCACCTGGAGTGGGAGCGGGAGCTGTTCGCCGCCGGTTGGTCGGTGGTCTCCTGGCCGAAGGAGTACGGCGGGCGTGACGCCTCGCTGTGGGAGTGGCTCATCTTCGAGGAGGAGTACTACCGGGCCGGCGCGCCGCAGCGGGTGACCCAGAACGGGATCTTCCTGTTGGCGCCCACGCTGTTCGAGTTCGGCACCAGGGAGCAGCGCGACACGCTGCTGCCGCGGATGGCGGCCGCGCAGGACCTGTGGTGCCAGGGCTGGTCGGAGCCCGGGGCGGGCAGCGACCTGGCCGGCATCCGCAGCCGGGCGGAGCGCGACGACGAGGCCGGTGGCTGGCGGCTGACCGGGCAGAAGACCTGGACCACGCGGGGCGCGTTCTGCACCCACCTGTTCGGACTGTTCCGCACCGACCCGGTGGCGCAGCGGCACCGCGGCCTGACGTACTTCCTCGTGCCGCTGGACACCCCAGGTGTGACGGTACGCGGCTTCGAGCGACTCGACGGCGACGAGGGCTTCGCCGAGGTGTTCTTCGACGACGCCTTCGTGCCGGACAGCGCGGTGCTCGGCGAGGTGAACCAGGGCTGGCAGGTGGCGATGGCGACCACCGGGTCCGAGCGGGGGCTCACCCTGCGCTCGCCGGGCCGGTTCCTGCGCGCCGCGGACCGCCTGGTGGAGCTCGCCGCCGCGCACTCCGAGGCCGCCGCCGATCCGCTCGTCGACCGGGTCACCGAGGTGTGGATGCAGGCCCAGGCGTACCAGCTGTTCACGCTGGCGCAGGTCACCGACATCGTCGAGGGGCGCTCCCCCGGAGCACGGTCGAGCTTGAACAAGCTCTACTGGTCCGAGCTGGACATCCGGCTGCACGAGGCGGCGCTGGAGCTGCTCGGCCCGCAGGGGCAGACCGACAATCCGTGGAGCCGTGGATTCCTGTTCTCGCTGGCCGGGCCGATCTACGCCGGGACCAACGAGATCCAACGCAACATCGTCGCCGAGCGGCTGCTCGGCCTGCCCAGGAAGTGATCGCATGCGGTTCGCGTTGACGGCCGAACAGCAGGACCTGCGTGAGGTCGTGCACGAGCTGATGGAACGGTTGTGCCCCCCGGCGGTGGTCCGGTCCGCGCCGGACGCGCCGGCGATCGACGCGCTGGACCGCGGGTTGGTCGAACTCGGCGCGCCCGGGCTGCTGCTCTCGGAGCGCTCCGGCGGCCTGGGCCTGGACGAGAACTACCTGGTCCCGCTGCTGACCGAGTCCGGTTGGGCCGCGGCCCCGCTGCCGGTGCTGGAAACGGTCGGCGTCGCGTCGGCCCTTTTCGAGGCCGCCGGCCTCGCCGGCCGGCTGCTCACCGGCGGGATGGTCTGCGCAGCCGACCCGACCGGCGCCGGTCCGGTACGTTTCGCCGGCCGGGCCACCCTGCTGGTGCGGGGCGGCTGGGGCGGCAGCGGACCGGTCGAGCTCGTCGATCTGTCCGACGCCCGCCGCGAGCCGGTGCCCGCGGTGGACCCGGCCGCGAACCTGTGCCGGATCGGCGGGGGCACGGTGCTCGGCGTGGTCGACGATCCGGTGGTGGTCGAGCTGGCCTGGCAGCGCGGGGTGCTCGGTGCCGCGGCCCAGTTGATCGGGCTGTCCCGGCGGATGCTGGAGATGACCGTCGAATACGTCGGCTCGCGGACCCAGTTCGGGGTGCCGGTCGGCAGCTTCCAGGCGGTCAAGCACCAGCTCGCTTCGGCACTGTTGCAGGTGGAGTTCGCCGCTCCGGCGGTGGCCCGCGCCGGTTTCTCCGTGGCGGTCGGTGACCCGGACCGGGCCCGGGACGTGGCGCTGGCCAAGGCCCTGGCCTCGGCGGCCGCCCAACTGGCGGCCCGCACGGCGATCCAGTGCCACGGTGCGATCGGCTACACCACCGAGTACGACCTGCACCTGTACGCCAAGCGCGCGTGGGCACTCGCCGCGGACTGGGGCTCGGCGGCCTGGCACCGCACCCGGATCGCGGAGCACCTGGGCCTGGCCCCGACCGGCACTCTTCCCGTCCACTGACTCGACTAGGAGCACACCGTGACCGAGACCGAGAGCGACGTCGTCACCTACGACCAGCGGGGCGAGGTCGCGGTGGTGACCATGAACCGGCCGAGGTACCGCAACGCCCAGAACTCGGCGATGACGTACGCGCTGGACGACGCGTTCTACCGGGCCGCCGCGGACGACGGCGTCAAGGTGGTCGTGCTCGCCGGGGCGGGCGAGCACTTCTCGGCGGGGCACGACATCGGCACCCCCGGCCGGGACGTCGACACGTCGTTCGAGCGGCGGGCCGGCCTCTGGTGGGACCATGTCGGCAAGCAGGGCGTGGAGAGCCGGTACGCCCGCGAGTCCGAGGTGTATCTCGGGATGTGCCGGCGCTGGCGTGAGTTGCCCAAGCCGACGGTCGCGATGGTGCAGGGTGCCTGTGTGGCCGGCGGCCTGATGCTGGCCTGGTGCTGCGATCTGATCGTCGCCGCCGACGACGCGTTCTTCGCCGATCCCGTGGTGCGGATGGGCATCCCCGGCGTGGAGTACTTCGCGCACCCGTGGGTGATGGGCCCGCGGTTCGCCAAGGAGTTCCTGTTCACCGGGGACCGGATCGGCGCCGAGCGGGCGCTGGCCCTGGGCATGGTCAACCGGGTGGTGCCCCGGGCGGCGCTGGAGGACGAGACGTTCGCGCTGGCCGGGCGGATCGCGAAGATGCCGCGGCTGGGGCTCGCGCTGACCAAGAAGGCGGTGAACCAGGCGGAGGATCTGATGGGGATGCGGGCCGGCATGGATTCGGTCTTCGGTCTGCACCACGCCGCGCACGCGCACAACGCCGAGGTCGGTGGGGATTCACTGGCCGGGCAGACCGCGCGCTCGATGAAGCAGGACTGAGGCGCGCCGGCGTCAACCGCCGAGCCGGGAGGTGAGCCACCGGACGCCGCGGGCCAGCGCCCGCGGTGTCCCTTCGGCCTCGATCGCCGGGCCGAGCAGCTCCAGGTCGAACAGACCGCGGTAGCCGAGCCCGGTGAGCTGCCGCAGCAGGCGCTCCAGCGGGATGTCCCCGTCGCCGGGCACCCAGCGGTTGGGCAGGCTCAGCGTGCCCAACCGGAAGTCGCTGACCTGGACCAGCCGCACCCGGTGGAGTTCGGCGCGCAGCGTGTCGACCAGTCCCCGCTCCTGCCAGCAGCAGTAGAGGTCCACGCAGAGGCCGATGTCGAGCCGCCTGGCCAGCGCCGCCGCGTCCTGGAGGCTGTGCGTGAAGCTCAGGTCGCCGCGGATGGACATGGTGTTTTCCACCGCGAGCGCGACGCCGAGCCGCGCGGCGCGTCCGATCGCCGGGGCCAACCGCTCGGCGAGTGAGTCGGCCGCCTCCTCCCAGCTCAGCTCGCCGGACGGGCCGCTGGTGAGGTAGAGGGTGGCGGCACCGAGCGCCGCCGCCGCGTCCAGCGCCGCCGCGAGCGTGCGCGCCTGCGCGGCCCAACCCGCGCCGTCCCCTGGGTGGCAGGTGAGTGGCATGAACAGGTACGCCACGGCCAGCCCGCTGGCCCTGACCTCGTCCAGCGCGGTGGCCCAGCCGATCTGCGCCAGCTTGCTGGCGGGCAGTCCGATGAGTTCGGCGCCGGCTTCCCGGTAGATCGCCAGCTCCTCGGCGAGCGGCCGGCCCAGGGCCGCAACGCCGTTGACGGAGACGCGTTGCCCGGCTGTCATCGTCGCCACCTCGTCTCGGGTCCGGGGATCGCCGATGGGCCGCGGCCCCGGCCGTCCCGCGGAGGCGGGCTGGCCGGGGCCGGGTCGGGTGGTCAGGAGGCGGCTGCGTACTGCCCCTCGGTGAGGACCGCCGCCGGGATGATGGCCACCGACGAGACGTCGACGGCGGGGCCGTGCGAGGCGGCGGTGAAGGTGTACTTGCCCAGCGCCCACAGGCCGGTCTCCTGCGGCGTGAACGTCTCCAGGGCCTTGGCCTCAGCCTTGGCGTCGGTGATCGTGCCGGCCTTCTCCGCCGCCTTGGCGGCCAGCATGACCGCGTCGTAGGCGTAGTAGACGTTGAGCGGCAGCTTGATCTCGCCCTCCTTCTTCAACGCCGTGATCATGGTGTCCAGGCTGCCCGGGTTGGCTCCCTGGTGCCCCTTGACCGCCGCGGACACGATCTGGACGCTGACGTTCTGCGCGGCGGGTGTCCCGACGAGACCGTCCGGTGCCGCGTGGTTGAGCAGCGAGGTGGTCGCCGAGGTGGAGTCGGCCACCAGGGGGATGTCGGTCCAGCCGATCTTCAGCCGGCTCTGCAGCACGTAGCCGACCGACGCCCCGGCCCCCTGCATGAACAGCAGGTCCGGCTTCGTCGCCCGCAGTCGCTCGAGCTGGGCGGTGACGTCCAGGTCCTCCGCGGTGTAGGTCTCATCTCCGGAGAGGGTCAGGCCGGCGTCGGCGATCGCCTTACGCGTCGCGGCGGCGGTCGCCTGCGCGAAGGCGTCCTTGCCGGCGATCATGGCGATCTTGGTAGCGCCCTTCGACCTGGCGTAGTCGGCCAGCGACTTCGCCCAGGTCTCGGGGACGGGTGGGGTCTTGAACAGGTACGGGAACTTGGCCGGGTCGTCGAGGGCGGAGGCGCTGGCCTGCTGGACGGAGAAGATCTCCGCCTCGGTGAGGATCGGAGCCATGGGCAGGGCTTCGGCGCTGGTGTTGCCCGGCAGCACCAGGTTGGGCTTCGGGCCCTTGGCGAGCCGTTCGTGGAGCTTGGTCACGGCGGTGGTCGGGTCTCCGCCGTCGTCGATGACCTCCAACTCGACCTTGTGGCCGAGGATCCCGCCCTTGCTGTTCAGCACGGCGACGGCGGCCTTGACCGCCTGGGCCGCGGCCTGCGCGTTCAACGCGGACGGTCCGGGCTGGCTCAGACCCGCGAGTTGGACGATCCGGTAAGGCTGGTCTCCCCCGCTGGCATCAGCGGAATCCGCGTCAGGGTCCGGGCTGCAAGCGGTCGCCGCCAGTGCGGCGGCCACGAGAACTACACCGAGTCGCTTCCGCACGAAGGCTCTCCTTAGGTTCCGGTGCCGGCCACGGGTTGTAGCAAGCGCTTGGTTGGCACTGTAGGTTCGGGTGTGATCTGCGTCAACCCTCTGCATCGGGCTCCGCCGGCGGTACGGGGCCGTCGACGACCCCGGCCGCTCGCAGGTCGGCGATCCGCGCCCCGGCCATGCCCAGCACCGACCGGAGCACCTCGTCGGTGTGCTCCCCGGCGCCCGGCGCCGCGCGCAGGGGAACCGGCTCCTCGTCCACCAGGCGGATCGGGCCGGGCATCAGCTCGGCGCCACCCTCCTCCGCCGGCGACCACGGCAACCGCGCACGGAACTGCGGGTCGGTGGCGATCGAGGCGGCGTCGTTGACCGCCGCGATGGGACAGTTGGCCTCGGCGCCGAGACGGACCCAGGCCGCCGTGGTCCGGGTCTCGAAGATCGCCTGCAACTCCTGCCGCAGCGTCCGATTGCCGCGGGCGTGATCGGCGTACTGCTCGCCCGGGTTCGCCTCGAACAGGTCGGACCGGCCGACCGCCCGGCAGAAGTTCCGCCAGAACTCCCGCTCGGAGGCCATCAGCAGGACATGCCCATCCATCGACCGGTAGTACTGGTAGCGGACGGACCCCGCCATCCCGGCCACCCCCGGCGCCCGTCGGGCGCCGCCGTCCGACGGGTTCCCGGTCACCTCCGTCGCCGGCCGCTCGTAGGCCCGGGTGCCCTCGATGGCGTACCAGTTGGTGGCCGCGGCGACATCACTCTGGGCGAGGTCGATGTGGGCGCCGACCCCGGTCGCCCGGGCCCGCAGCAGCGCGGCGCACACCGCCAGCGCGCCCCAGACGGGCGTGACCCGGACCCCGACGGTGGTGTGCGGCGGCAGGTTGACGAAGCCCTCGTCGTCCACGGCCGGCGCGGCGAGGCCGGCCCACGCGTCGAAACCGATGCCGTGGGCGGGGACGTCCCGGTAGGGACCGGTCATCCCCCAGCCCGACACGCTGCACACCACCAGCGCCGGGTTGCGTTCCCGCATCCGCTGCACAGTGATGCCCCGGCGCGCGAGCGCGCCGGGACGCATCGCCTCGATGACGACCTCGGACCGCTCGACGAGGTCCAGGTAGAGGTCCACACCGGTCGAGGTCCGCAGATCGATGCCGACGCTGCGCTTGCCCCGGTTGACATGCCAGTGCAGCAAGGAGACGCCCTCGATGATCGGCCAGGCCATGGTGCGGACGTAGTCGCCGCCGGGGGGCTCGACCTTGATCACATCGGCGCCCAACTCGGCCAGCGTCATGCCGAGGGCGGCCGGCTCCAGCAGCGAGCTCTCGAGCACTCGTACGCCGGCCAGCGGTCCGCGCTCAGCCATGATCCGCTCCCGTCGCCAGGGCGTCGAGCGCCACCGCCCCGGTCGGCAGGGCGAGCAGCGGGTTGACATCGAGCTCGGTGACCACTCCGTCGAGGGCGATGTCCTGGACCGCCATGATCACGTCGACCAGGGCCTCCAGGTCCGCCGGTGGCGCGCCCCGGTGCCCGGCCAGCAGGCGGAAGCCACGCAGCTCGCGGAGCATCCGATGAGCCTCACGCCGGCCGAACGGCGGGATCCGGAACGCCACGTCCCGGTAGACCTCCACGGCGACGCCGCCGATGCCGGCCATGACGACCGGCCCGAACACCGGGTCGGGCGCGATGCCGACCACCGTCTCCACCCCGCCACCGAGCTGCTCGCTGACCAGGACGCCCTGCCAGCTCGCGCCCGGCTGCGCCGCGACCACCCGCTCGAACTCGGCCACCACGGACGCCACCTCGGCGGAATCTCGCACGCCGAGGCGGACCAGGCCCAGGTCGGACTTGTGCGCGATGCCCGCCGCGACCGCCTTGAGCACCACCGGTCCGTCGAACGACGCCGCCGCCGCGGCGGCCGACGTCGCGTCCGCACACAGCACGTCCCGCGTCACCGCGATCCCGTACCGGGTGAGCAGCTCCTTGGACTCCACCTCGGTCCAGGTGCCGCCCGCGGTGGCGGCAGGCGCCGGGGTCGGGCGCGGTTCCGGCAGCACCAGCTCGGGCAGGTCGTCCTGGAACGCATGGAAGTCGAGGAAGCTCCGGATGGCGGTGACGCAGTTGCCGAAGGTACGGAACACGGGCAGCCGGGATCCCAGCAGCCCGACCCGGTAGGCGTCCTCCGTGCCCGACGGCGAGCCCCACACCACACACACCGGCTTGTCGGTGGTGGCGGACACCGCGACCAGGTCGGCCACGAAGGCGTCGCTCATCGGCGGGAAGGCCCCGGTGATCGGTACGACCAGGATGCCCACGCCGGGGTCGGCGAGGATGGTGTCGAGAATCTTCCGTCCCCGCCAGTCACCCACCGGGTGTCCGCCGTTGTCCACCGGGTTGTCGATCCGCAGGTAGTCCGGAATCCACTCCCGTAACCGCTCGCGGGTCTGCGGGGTGAGCTCGGGCAGGTCGACGCCAGCGGCGGTGAGCAGGTCGGCCATGTGCGCGCTGGTCCCGCCGGAGATCGAGTACACGCAGACCCCCGGGACCGGCGGGCGCTTGGCCCGGGCGAACAGGGCGGCCGTGTCGAGCAGTTCGTCCAGCCCGTCGACCCGGGCTATCCCGTACTGGCGCAGCAGCGCCGAGACGACCTCGTCGGCGCCGGCCAGGTGTCCGGTGTGCGACTGTGCCCAGGACCGTCCGACCGCCGTACGGCCCACCTTCACCACGACGATCGGCACGCCGAGCCGAGCGGCCCGGGCCGCCGCCCGCTGAAACGCCGGCCCGTCGTGGAAGCCCTCGAGGTACGCGGCGATCGCGCCCGTCTCCGGTGCGCGGGCGAAGTATTCGATGAAGTCGGCCGCGTCCAGATCCCCCTCGTTGCCGGTCGGCGCCCAGTGGCTGAACCGGATGCCGAGCTCCTGCCCCTGGAAGACGGGTCGGCCCTGATGTCCGCTCTGGGTGATCAGCGCGATCGCCCGGCCGGGCAGGTCGTCGCGAAAGGCTTCGAAGAGGTTCATGTTCGTGTTCGGCCCGAGCATGCGGACGCCACCGGCGGCGAGGCGACGGACCAGGTCGGCCTGCCGACGGGCCCCGTCCACCCCGGTCTCGGCGAATCCGGCGGCGAAGACCACGAGGAATCGGACGCCCTTGTCGACGGCGTCCGGCACCACCCGGTCCACGTCGCGCACGAGGACCACGGCGACATCCACCTCTCCGGGTACCTCTTTGACCGAGGGGTAGGTGGGCGTTCCGTCGACCTCCGCCCGCCCGGGATTGACCGGCACGGCCGTCGCGCCCGTCCTGACCGCCCAGTCCCGAACCCGGCGCCAGTTGAGGGTGGTCGGCCGGCCCGGGGTGTCGGAGGCGCCGATGACGGCGACGGTACGGGGATGGAACAGCAGGTCCAGCTCCGGATCGGGCGGTACGCCCGCGTCCGTCGCGTCCCGGACCGGCACCGGCGGTGAGGTTGGTTTCATCCGTCACCCCTTCCGAACGTAGCAAGCGTTTGGTAGGTATAGCTGTACTAACAAGCGTTCGTTTGTGTCAACACCGATCAGGGGCGCATGGATGGATCACCCGCAGCCGGCACCGACGCGTGGCCGGATCGTGCAGGTCGCATCGCGACTCTTCGCCGAGCACGGCTACCACGGCACGTCGATGCGCGACATCGCGGCGGCAGCCGGCATCCGGCCGGCCTCGCTCTACAACCACTTCCCCGGCAAGGAGGACATCCTGCTGGCGGTGGGGCACCGCTATTTCGCCACCATGTGGCCGGCGCTGCGGGCCGCCAGCGAACATCCCGGTGGCCCGCTCGACCGGCTGCTCGCCCTGATCAGCGCCGCCACCGAGGTCGGGCGGAACCACCGGTACGAGCACCAGGCCCTGGTCGGCGAGATGCGGCTGATCCGACGCACCCCCGCCCTCGCCCCACTGGTCGAGTCGGGGCTCGCCTGCATCGCGCTCTGGCACGAGACGATCGCTGTGGGGCAGCGGGACGGGGTGTTACGCGACGACGTGGTCCCCGCTGCGGCGACCTGGCTCATCTTCACCGCGATCACCGGCCTGGTCGATCAGGGCCACCGGTCGGACGTCCTCGGTGACCCGGCAGTACGCACCGTCTCCGCGCTCTGCGCCGTGCTCGTCGACGGCCTACGTCACCCGAACACCCGCACCGGCACGCCTGCCCTGGTCGGCGCATGAGCGAGCGTCAGCGAGCGAGTCATCAGTGCGGCGTCGTGGTGCCTCATGCCGACGCCGAGCGCAGCGAGGTGGCGGCATGAGCGGCGCGGGGTGCTTCCAGGACCAGGTGGCGCTCGTACTCGGCGTGGGCAGGCCGCCGGGAATCGGCCGGGCCACCGCGCTGCGACTGGCCGCCGGAGGGGCGCACGTGATCTGCGTCGACGATCTCGCCGACGAGCACGGACCGGGCGACACCGCGCAGGTGCCACCGGCGCTGTTCGAGCAGATCGTCGCGGAAGTCGACGCGGCCGGCCCCGGCCGCGCGCTCGGTGTGGCGTACCCGCACCGGCAGGACTGGCCGGACCTGGTCGGCGAGGTGGTGACCGAGTTCGGGCGCCTGGACATCTGCTGCGCCCTCAACGGTGCCACCGGGGCCCGGGCCGGGGACGGACCGTTGCTCGACCTCGCCCCCGAGTCCTTCGAACGATGCTTCGCCGTCAACGTGACGTGGAGCCTGCGGCTGCTCAGCGCCGCCGCGCGAGCAATGATCCAGCTCGGCCGGCCCGGCGCACTGGTGGCGCTGTCGTCGCACGCGGCGCGCCGCCCCACCCCGAACATCGGGGCGCTGGGCGCCGCCCGGGCCGCCGTCGAACACCTGGTGGCGGTCCTGGCCAAGGAGGTGGCGCCGTACGGCATCCGGTGCAACGCGGTGAGCCCACTGGCGGTCGGCCCGAGCCACCTCTTCCCCAATCCCGGCCTGGTCACGCTGGCGGAACGGGAAGCCGGTTCGCTCGACCGGTGGCTCAGCCGTGACGTCCCGCTCGGACGCTCGCAGGGGGCCGACGAGACCGCCGCCGTGGTCGAGTTCCTCTGCTCGGATCAGGCGTCCTACCTGACCGGAGTGACCGTCCCCGTGCACGGAGGAGCGACCTGATGCGGTTGATCGGCATCGACACCGGGGGAACCTTCACCGACGCCGTCGTGCTCGACCAGGGTGGCCGGACGACGGTGGGCAAGGCCTTGTCGACCCCGGGGCGGGTCGACGACGGCGTCCTCGCCGCCGTCGGCACGGTCGCGGACAGTCTCGGACTCACCCTGTGCGACCTGCTGTCCGGCACGGACGTACTGGCCCACGGCACCACCGTCGGCCTCAACGCGCTGCTGACCCGCTCCGGTGCCCGGGTCGGTCTGCTGACCACCGCCGGGTTCGAGTCGACGCCCGCCATCGCGAAGGCGTCGAAGCTGCACCACCTGCCCGAGGCGGACCTCCGTGCCCCGAGCCGGTGGCGCAAGCCGGATCTGCCGCTACGCCGCGGCGACGTCGCCGGAGTGCCGGAGCGGATCGACCTGACCGGTGAGATCATCGTCCCGCTCGACGAGGAGGCCGCCCGGGCCGCCATCGCGCGGCTGGTCGCCGCCGGCGTGGAGTCGATCGCCGTCAGCCTGCTGTGGGCACCGGTGAACTCCCGCCACGAGCACCGCATCCGCGAGTTGGTCCGCGAGATCGCACCGGACGTGCACGTGACGCTCTCCAGCGAGGTGGCCGCCCGGATCGGCGAGTACGAGCGCACCTGCACCGCGGTCGTCGACGCGTACACCGCACCGCTGGTCGCCTCGTACCTGCGCCGGCTCGAAACCCGACTGCGCGACCACGGCTTCGTCGGGGACTTCGTGGTCATGCGAATGGGCGGCGGCGTGCAGCCGGCCCCGGTCGCGCGTCGGCAGCCGGTGCAGACTCTGCGCTCCGGACCGGCCGGCGGGGTGTCCGCCACCCGGGCGCTCGGCGCCCGGTTGGGTCACGCCAACCTGATCGCCACGGACGTCGGTGGCACCAGCTTCGACGTCGGCCTGGTGATCGACGGCGCGGCCTATCCGGCCCGGCTGCCCACGATCGACCGGATACCGCTGGCGGTGCCAGCGGTCGACATCCCGTCGATCGGCACCGGCGGAGGCAGCATCGCCTGGTACGACCCGGCGCTCGGCACCCTGCGCGTCGGGCCGCAGAGCGCGGCGGCCCGGCCCGGGCCGGCCTGCTACGGGCTGGGCGGCACCCGACCGACGCTGACCGACGCCGTCGTCGTCCTCGGGTACGTGACCCGACTTGGCGCGACACTGACCCTGGACCGGGACGCGGCGAGCCGGGCGATCGACGAGCACGTGGCGCGCCCGTTGGGTGTCGGGGTCATCGAGGCGGCCGAGGGCATCGTCCAGGTGGCATGCGCGCAGATGCGCGACCTGGTGCGCCGTACCACCATCCAACGCGGACACGATCCGTCCGACTTCGTCCTGGTCGCGTACGGCGGCGCCGGACCGCAGTACGTGGGCCGGTACGCGGAGGATCTCGGCGTGTCCGAGGTGATCATTCCCGCCCTGGCTCCCGAGTTCTCCGCCTACGGCGCGATCTCGGCCGACCTGCGCGTCGCCGAGGAGCGCGACCTGCGGCCGGTCCCGCTCGTCGACGCGGGCCCACCGATCGGCGCGGCGCTGGCCGAACTCGAGCCCGAGGTGGTGGCGCAACTCGGCGGCGGCCAGCTGACCGTCCGGCGCAGCGTCGGGCTGCGGTTCTACCGGCAACTGCAACGCATCGACCTGCCGATCCCGGCCGGCCCGGTGGACGCGGACGTGATCGAGGACCTGCTGGCCCGGTTCCACCAGGGCTACGAACTGGTCGTCGGGCCGGGAAGCGCACCGCCGGACACGCCCGTCGAGGTGGTGGCCGTCGGGCTGGAGGCGGTACGCCCGATCGTCGTGCCCGCACCCTCGCCGCGCCCGCACCGCCGGGCACAACCGGTGCGCACCACCCCCACCTGGTTCCGTGGCCAGGCGAACGACTGGCCGGTGTACCGGTGGGTCGCCCTCGGCGGTGGCCAGCGCATCACCGGCCCCTGCCTGGTCGAGTCGGACCAGACCACCGTCGTGGTCTATCCGGGCCAGGCCCTGCAGGCACTCCCCGGTGGAGACCTCCGCCTCATCCTTCAGGAGACAGCGTGACCGCACCCGACCCGATCACCCTGGAGATCATCCGGCACCGGCTGGCCGGGATCAACGACGAGGCAGCGATCATGCTCCGGCAGGTCTCGGGATCGCAGATCGCCGTCGAGGCCAACGACCTGAACACCGCCATCACCACGGCCGACGGCACGGTCGTCGCCTGCGGGGACTACGTGCTGTGCCAGGTCGCCTCGCTCGATCTGGTCACCTCCGACATCATCCGGAACTACTCCACCGACCCGGGAATCCGCCCCGGTGACCAGTTCATGACCAACGATCCGTACGTCGGCACGCTGCACCAGCCGGATGTCGTCGTCGTGGCACCGGTGTTCCACGAGGGCATGCTGGTGGCGTGGTGCGGCTCGACCGTGCACCAGCCCGATGTGGGCGGCCCGGCCACCGGCGGGCTGGCGCTGGACGCCGGGTCGATCTTCGATGAGCCGCTGCCGGTGCCGCCGGTGCGGATCGTGGAACACGACCGGATCCGCCGCGACATCGAGCGCGGCTATCTGATCCGGTCCCGCACCCCACGCCTGAACGCGCTGGACCTGGCCGGCCAGATCGCGGCGAACCGCGCCGCCGTGGCGGCGATCCAGAACCTGTGCCGCCGCTACGGGACGGAGACCGTGATCGCGGCGATGGACCACCTCGTCGACGCCGCGGAGCGGCAACTTCGCGCGCGACTACGGGAGTTGCCGGACGGCCGTTGGCGACACGTGTCCTATCTCGAACACGGCACGCCGGCGCCGGACAACTCGGACGTGTACCTGGTGCGGCTGGACGCGACAAAGCGGGGCGAGGAGCTGGTCCTGGACTTCAGCGACAGCTCCCCACAGGCCCCCGGCGCGATCAACGCCGCCTACCCGGCCCTGGTCAACTTCACCGTGGCGTCGGTGCTCGTCTACCTGTGCGCGGACCTGCTGTGGGTGCCGGGTGCCGTCGCCCGGGTGGTGAAGATCGTCAGCCGTGAGGGCACCGTGGTGCACGCCCGCTGGCCCGCCGGAGTGGCGATGAGCACCGCCACCTCGTGCCAGGCCATCCGGGTCAGCGTCAACGCGTGCCTGTCGCGGATGCTGGAGGGCTCGGCGGAGCTCGCCCGGCTGGCGATGGCCAGCTGCCAGTCGTCCGGAGCGGGCGGTGGGGTGCTCTCCGGTGTCTCACGCTCCGGCGAGCCGTTCGGCTCGATGACCCTGGACGAGCTGACCGGCGGCGGCGGGGCAACGCTGCTGTTCGACGGCGTCGACTCGTCGGGCTCCACCACCTCACCCGGAGCGTCCTGCGCCAACGTGGAGGTCAACGAGAGCTACCTGCCGGTGCTGTACCTGCGGCGGGCCGAACTCGCCGACTCTGCCGGCCCGGGACGGCAGCGGGGCGGGGTGGGATGCGTCATCGCGCTTCGGCCGCACGGTACCGACGAGCCGGTCCGGGTCGTCTCGTTCGCCCAGGGACTGCAGCATCCGGCCGCGGTCGGTCTCGACGGGGGTGACCCCGGACGACAGAGCATGTTCTACGCCGGCCGGATCGAGGTCGTGGACGACATGTTGGCCGGCGGGCGGGTCGAGCACGCTCTGCCGTTGCCCGACGCGGCAGCCCGGCTCACCGGCGGCGCCGTGCACCTGGCGGTGACGCAGGGCGGGGGCGGGTACGGCGACCCGCTGGAGCGCGACCCGGCGGCGGTGCTTACCGACGTAGCGGACGGGCTGGTGAGCGTGGTCGGGGCCGAACGGGACTACGGCGTCGTGCTCGTCCGGTCGGGGTGCGACTCTGGGTCGGCCGTTGGCGATGTTGCTGGCGCGACGTCCTGGACGGTGGACCGGGAGGCGACGGCGGCCCGGCGCCGGCTCATCCGCTCGGACCGGATCGGCGGCCGGGAGCCCGCGGCCCGGGTGGCGCACCGGCCCGGTCGCCGACTGACCAACGCGTTGGATCTGGTCGACGGCCCCGGAGGGCGGCACATCGCGTGCGCGCGGTGCGCCGCTCCGCTCAGCCCGGTCGACGGCAACCCCTACCTGGCCATGGCTGTCGTGGAAGGCCCGGTGTACGAGGCGGCGCCACTCCCCGCGCGTTACCCCGGCGCGGAGCGGTTCGTCATTCGGCGCCTGCACTGTCCCTCGTGTGCGAGCCGGATCGAGGTGCAGGTCTCGCTGCGCTCCGATCCGGTGGTGCAGGCGGTGGCACCCATCGCGTGATCCGATCCGCTGTGGCGGGTGGGCGCGGGCGTCCTGGCCGGGTTGGGTCCCACCGCACCGACCGGCCACGCCGGGGTCGGCGCGTGCTACCGGAGCCGGCCGAAGTACGCGTCGGCGAGCGCGTCGGACCCGGCGACGTCGGTGGCCGGCCGATCCAGGATCACCCGGCCCACGTCCAGCACGGTGACCCGGTCGGCGACCTCGAGAGCAGCCGCCACGGCCTGCTCGACCAGCAGGATTCCGATCCCGGTGGCCTTGAGTGCGGCGACCGTGGCCATCACCTCGGCGACCACCGACGGCGCCAGGCCACCCGACGGTTCGTCGAGCATGAGCAGCGACGGCTGGGCCATCAGGGCCTGCCCGATGGCGAGCATCTGCTGCTGTCCGCCGGACAACTGGCCCGAGGCCACGTGCCGGCGCTGCGCCAGGGCCGGGAACATCTCGTAGATCGGGTCGAGCTCAACCAGCAGCTTCCGCTTGTTCAGCCCGCGCGTGTAGCCACCGAGCAGCAGGTTCTCCTCGATCGTACGGCGACGGAAGATCCGCTTGCCCTCCTGCACGAGTCCGATGCCGGCCCGCACCCGTTGGTGCGGCGGCATGCCGGTGATGTCCCGGGCGCGCAGCGCGACCGAGCCGGCGTCCGCCCGGTTCAACCCGGCGATCGCCCGGAGCGTCGTGGTCTTGCCGGCGCCGTTGCGCCCGAGCAGCACGGTGATCTCACCGGCGCGGACCTGCAACGAGGCGTCCCAGACCGCGCGGATGTCGCCGTACCCGCTGGCCAGGCCACGGACCTCCAACAGCGGGCTCGCCACAGTGGTCGGACTGCTCACGGGTGGACCTCCTGCCGCACGCCGAGGTACTCGGAGAGCACCCGGGGGTGGTTCTCGATCTCATCGGGCGTACCCGAGGCGATCAGCTCGCTCTGCGCCAGCACATGGATGGCGTCGGCCAGGTCGAGCACCAACCGGAAGTTGTGCTCGACCAGGATCACCGTGGTGCCCGCGGCGCGAATCGCGCGGATCAGCTCGGCGAGCCGGTCGATCTCGTCCTCGTCGAGGCCGGAGGCGACCTCGTCGAGCAGGAGCACCTTGGGCCGGGCCACCAGCGCCCGCGCCACCTCGAGCAGCCGCCGGGTGCCCAGCGGCAGGGACGCCGCCTCCACGTCGGCCAGCCTCGCGGCGCCGACCAGGCGCAGCACGTCGTCTACCTCGGCTCGATCGGCGGCCGCCGCGCGCCGGTAGCGAGGCAGCCGGAGGATCGCGGCCGCCATCCCGACGTGGCGCGGCGAGTACGCCCCGGCGGCGACCGCCTCCCGTACGGTGATGTGCTGCGGGAACAGCGGCGTCTGGAAGGTCCGGGCGACCCCCGCCCGAGCGACGTCGTGCGTGCTACGTCCGGTGATCTCCGCGTCCCCGAGGTGGATCGACCCGGAGTCGATCCGGTAGTAGCCGCAGATCACGTTGAGCAGGGTGGTCTTGCCGGATCCGTTCGGGCCGATCAGGGCGGTGATCTGCCCGGGCACGGCGGTCAGCGTGACCCCGCCCAACGCCTGCAGGCCGCCGAAGCGCTTACGTACGTCGGTCACCTCGAGCCGGGCACCGGTCAGCGGTGGCAGCGCGGGGCCGTCGGGTGCCGGGCCGGCCGGCGCGGCCTCGCCGGTGGCGAGCACGTCCGGCGTGGGTCGCCAGCGCGCCGCCAGCCGGGCGACGGCCCGGTCGGCGAGCCCGGCGAGGCCGTTGGCCACCAGCGTGCCGGCGAGGATGAGGAAGATTCCGTAGACGATCTGGGTGTACTGCTCGAACTCGGTGGAGCGCAGCGGACCGTACTGCATCACCGCGGCGCCGACGAAGGGTCCGTAGATGCTCTTGGCGCCGCCCAGGATCGAGGCGGCCAGCACGGTCACGGCGAGCGTGAAGCCGAACGAGTGCGGCGCGAGGTACTTGTCCACATAGGCGAAGAGGGCCCCGGCGATGCCGGCCGGAATCGCGCCGATCGCGTACGCGGTCAGCTTCATCCGGTAGACCGAGATGCCGAGCGACGAGGCCAGGATCGGGCTCTCCCGCAGGACCTGGAAGGCGACCCCGTGCCGGGACGTGATCAGATTGCGCATCAGCGCGAACCAGCAGACGGTGATCACCGCGACGACGACGTACATATCGAGGCTGCTCAACTCCGCGCCGAAGAGCCGGGGGCGGGGGATGCCGACCATGCCCACGGCCCCGCCGGTGTAGTGCTCGAGCAGGTCGAGGAACTGCGGGACCAGCAACACCAGGAAGAACGACGTCATGGCCAGCGACCAGCCGCCGAGACGCAGCCCGGGCACCCCGGAGACCAGTCCGACCACCAGCGCCGCGGCGGCCGCGACGAGCACGAGCAGTGCCAGGTCGTTGACCCAGTGCATGGCGAGGTAGCCGGTCAGGTACGCGCCGGTGGCGTACATGGCGGCCTGTCCGAGGGCCAACTCACCGGCGTACCCGAAGCTCAGGTTCAGCCCGCTGGAGAGCAGGGCCAGGATGCAGGTGAGCAGCAGCAGCCGCCGGGTGCCGGAGCTGATGCCGAGCCAGGGCGCCGCGACCAGCAGCACCCCCAGCACCAGGGGGATCGTCCAGGACGGCAGGGCACGGAGCTGACGGGGAAGGGCCATGGTCACACCATCCGTTCCCGTGTCGTGCCGAACAGGCCGGTGGGTTTGAGCATCAGGATCAGCAACAGGACGACGAACACCATGATCGTGGGCAACTGGCTGCCCAGCCAGCGCCCGGTCAGCGATTCGACGAGTCCCACGAGAAAGCCGCCGAGCAGCGCCCCGGGCAGGCTGCCGAAGCCGCCGATGGCCAGCGCCACGAAGCCCTTGAGCGCCAGCGCCGCGGCCAGGGTGGAGACCGCGAACGTCTTCGGGCCGACGAGCGGGCCGGTCAGGCCGGCCAGCACCCCGGTGAAGACGAAGGCCCCCAGGGCGAGCCGCTTGACGTTGATTCCGCGCAGCAGCGCCGCGTCCCGGTCCTCGGCCATGGCCAGCAGGGCCAGCCCGGTCAGCGACCGACGGCTGTAGACGATCATCGCCACCGCTATCGCGACGACGCTGACGACCAGCACCACCTCGGGGACGCTGATCCGGCCGCCGAGCAGTGTGAAGGTGGCGTCCGAGCCGACGGCCGGAACCTTCAGCACCTGGTCGCCCCAGATCAGTCGGGTGGTGCCGTCGAGGAGGGTGGCCATGCCGAGGGTGGTGACCAGGTGGGCGTGCGCGCCCTTGACCGGCCGGATGGCCACGAACTCCTCGAGCAGGGCGATGAGCCCGACGCCGACCGCCGCGATGGCGAAGATCAGCAGGACCGGGAGCTCGGCGACGACGAGGCCCCAGTACGTCACGAAGATCGCGAACATCATGAGTTGCGCGTGTGCGAAGTTGAACGTCGTGTATGCGATGAAGACGACGTTGTAGCCGATCGCGATCAGGGCGTACACGGCCCCGATCGACAGGCCGGACCAGATCGGTGTCACCGCACCTCCTCTCGGTCGCCGTGGCGGCGGTCACGCCGATTGAGGAACTATAGCGAGCCAACCAAGCGCTTGCTACTGTCGACGCGAAGTCGCCACAGTCGATTCCGGGGAGTCGCCGATGAGCGCCGTGCCGCCCCTGCCGCTCGGGATCTCCCCCGCGGTCCCCGGTTGGCTGGCCGAGCACCTGCCGGGGCTGCGGCCGCCGATCGAGTTCACCCGGTTGGCCGGCGGTCGCTCCAACCTCACGTACCTGGTCACCGACGCGGCCGGCGTACGCCGGGTGCTCCGCCGGCCACCGCTCGGCTCGCACGCGGCGACGGCGCACGACGTGCTTCGCGAGGCGCGCCTGCTGGACGGGCTCGCGGGCGAGGTACCGGTGCCCGCCGTCCTCGCCATCTGTGCGGACGATTCGGTCACCGACGCGCCCTTCGTGGTGCTGGAACACCTGGACGGCCTGGTGCTGCGCGACCCGGCCGGCGTCGAGGCATCGCTGAGCGTGGCGCAGCGGCGGCTGGTGGGTCCGGCGTTGATCGATGCGATGGTGACGCTGCACCGGGTGGACCCGGCGCGGGTCGGCCTCGGCGCCCTGACGGCGCGCCGCGACCACGTGACCCGGCAGCTACGGCGGTGGTACGGGAACTGGCGGCGCGGTGGCACCCGCGAGCTGCCCGATCTCGAGGCGGCACACGCGCGCCTGGCCGAGCTCGTTCCCGAGCAGCGCCGTACCGCCATCGTCCACGGCGACTACCGGCTGGACAACTGCGTCCTCGACCCGTCGATGGCCGTACAGGGCATCCTCGACTGGGAGCTGACCACGGTCGGCGACCCGCTGGTCGACCTGGGGCAGTTCCTCGTCTACTGGGCGGAGCCGGCCGACGAGCGCACCGCGCTGCACGCGCCGCCGACCGCGGCCCCCGGCTTCTCCAGCCGGGCCGAGCTGGCCGAGCGGTACTGCGCCGCGACGGGCGAGGACCCGGCCGCGCTGGACTACCACCTCGCCTTCAGCTGGTGGAAGACGGCCTGCATCGTCGAAGACGTCTACACCCGGATGCGCCGGGGCGCCATGGGCGTCACCGACCGCTCCCCCGAGTCCTTCGCCGAGCAGGCTGCGGCGCTGGCCGCGCAGGCTCGCCGGGCAGCCGCGCGCCTGGGCGCGCCCCGGTGACCTCCATCGGTCCGACACCCGGTAAACGTTCATGGGCACCGCAGTAGCGACCACGCGTCGGATCGTGGCATCCTGCGTGAGCAAATCGGCACCGACTCCCACAGGGATCGATCCCTGACCTACCCGCCCGGGGGTGCGCACGCCACGGGGACGCGCCCTGACGGTCGGGGGCGCCGGTCGAGGACGGTCGGCCCGGCGGAACGGGCGCGCCGGGAACACTCTTGTAACAAGCGCTTGGTAGGCTAGGTGACGCCCCGAATGCCGCCGACGGCAGTGACCGTACGCCTCGGGGTCGAACACGATCCGTCCCGTCTAGTTGTCTGTGAGGAAACATTGGTGCGAGAGCCTGGGGACCGGCGCGAGGCGATCCTCGACACCGCCGCCGCCCTGTTCGCCCGCAAGGGGGTGGCGGCGACCACCGTCCGCCAGATCGCCGACGAGGTCGGCATCCTCTCCGGCAGCCTTTACCACCACTTCGATTCCAAGGAGGCCATGGTCGACGAGATCATCTCGTCGTTCCTGCGGGACCTCAAGGATCGGTACGCGAAGGTGCTGGCCCAGGAGGCCGACGCGCGCGCCCGGCTGCACGACCTGATCGTGGCGTCGTTGGAGGTGGTCGAGGCGCACCCGCACGCCGCCGAGATCTACCAGAACGACGTCAACTACCTGCTGGGGATCGAACGCTTCAGCTACCTTCGCAACGCCGGCCGCCAGGTGCAGGACACCTGGCTCAAGGTGATCGAGGCCGGCGTCGCCGAAGGCGTGTTCCGGGGCGACCTGGACGCGAAGATCCTCTACCGGCTGATGCGCGACGCGGTGTGGCTGTCGGTGCGCTGGTTCAAGCCGAGCAAGGGGTACCCGATCGCCAAGCTGGCCGAGGACGCCACCTCGCTCTTCCTGGACGGCCTCACCGCCAAGGGCGCCTGAGCGCGGGCGGCGCCGGAGGCACCGGGCCGCCCGCTCCGCTCAGGAGAGCCGCTCCAGCACCATCGCCATCCCCTGCCCGCCCGCGGTGCACATGGTCTCCAGGCCGAACTGCTTGTCGCGGAAGCGCAGTCCGTTGATCAGGGTGGTGGCGATGCGGGCTCCGGTCATGCCGAAGGGGTGACCGAGCGCGATCGCCCCGCCGTGCACGTTGACCCGCTCCGGGTCGACACCGAGCATCCGGCAGGACGGGATGACCTGCGCCGCGAACGCCTCGTTGATCTCGACGAGGTCGATGTCCCCGATGGACATCCCGGCGTTCGCCAACGCGCGCCGGCTCGCCTCCACCGGCCCCAGGCCCATGATCTCCGGGCTGACCGCGGAGACGCCGGTGGCCACGATCCGCGCCAGCGGGGTGAGCCCGAGCTGACGCGCCCGGACGTCGCTCATCACGACGAGCGCGGCGGCACCGTCGTTGAGCGGACAGCAATTGGCCGCGGTGACCGTCCCATCGGGACGGAACGCCGGCTGCAGGGCGCTCACCTTCTCCAGCGTCACCCCGGCGCGTGGCGAGTCGTCGCGGCTGACCAGGGTGCCGTCGGGCAGGGCCACCGGGGTGATGTCGAGCTCCCAGAAGCCGTCGGCCGCCGCCTTCTCGGCCAGGTTCTGGCTGCGTACGCCGAACTCGTCCTGCTCGCGGCGGCTGACGCCGTACCGCTGGGCGACGTTCTCCGCGGTCTGCCCCATGGCGATGTAGACGTCGGGCTCCTCGCCCGTCTCGCGCGGGTCGCGCCAGATCTCGGCGCCGCCGCGCGCGCGTCGGGCGGTCCGCTCCTCGGCAGCGGCATACCGGCTGTTGTGGGTCCTCGGCGCGCCGTCGGACTTGCCCCGGTCGTACCGGGAGACGACCTCCACCCCGGCCACCGCGAAGGCGTGCCCCTCCCCCGCCTTGATCGCGTGGAAGGCCATCCGGGCGGCCTGCAGGGAAGAGGCGCAGTAGCGCTGCACCACGGTCCCGGGCACGTCGTCCAGTCCGAGCTGGAGCGCGATCATCCGGCCGAGGTTGTACCCTTGTTCGCCGGCCGGCTGCGCGCAGCCGACCAGCACGTCATCGAGGTCGTGCGGATCCAACGCGGGCACCTGCGACACCGCCGCCCGCATGATGGCGGCGGCGAGATCATCGGCCCGCATCTCGGTCAACGACCCCTTGTACGCCCGCCCGATCGGCGAACGGGCCGCGGCCACGATCACGGCTTCTGGCACAGCATGCCCCCTACTCCTCGGCCGGTCGGTCGCTCCTGGTCGCGCCGTGTCCGCCGCGAAGCGGGCGGGCTTCGCGCGGCCTCCCGGCTGATCTCAATCCTGCCGACCAACCTAACAAGCGCTTGGTTAACGGTCAACGCGTCCAGCGTCACAGCCCGGCCCGCGCGGCGATCACCCGCCGCAGTGCCACCTCATCCCCGAGCAGCAGCCGGTTCGCGGTCGCCCGCTTGAAATGCAGATGGGCGTCGTGCTCCCAGGTGAAGCCGAGGGCGCCGTGCAACTGGATGCTCTCCGCGGTCACCGCGTAGGCGGCCCGGGTGGCAACCAGCTTCGCCAGCGGCGCCGCGATGGCGAACTCCTCGGTACCGGCCACCCGCAGCGCGTACCAGGCGCTGGAGGTCGCTGCCTCCACGGCCACGGCCAGGTCGGCGACCCGGTGCCGCAGGGCCTGAAAGTGCGCCAGCGGCACGCCGAACTGCTGCCGCGTCTTCAGGTAGTCGACCGTCAGCTCCAGGCTGGCCCGGGCGACGCCGACCGACTCGACGGCGAGCGCTGCCCACAGCAGGTCCACGGCCCGCCGCACATCGCGCCCGACCAGCGACGCCGCGGCTCCGTCGAACTCCAGCCGCGCCTGCCGCCGCGTCGGGTCCAGCGTGTCGTGCGGCGTGCGCCGGACGTCCTCGGCGCGGACGGCGTACAGGCCCGGCTCGCCGCCACAGACCGCCGCGACGACGACCATGTCGGCGACCGCGCCGTCGAGGACGTGCTCCTTCACCCCGTCGAGGACGTAGCCGTCGCCGCCGCGCCGGGCGGTGCAGGACCAGCGATCCGGCGTCCAGCCCGCGCCGGGTTCGGCCAGCGCCAGCGCGGCGATGACACTGCCGTCGGCCAACCCGGGCAGCAGGTCCGCGCCGAGCGCCGGGTCGACGGCTGCCGCGGCGACGACCGTGGACAGGTACGGCGCGGGCAGCAGCACCCGCCCGGCCTCCTCGAGGACGATGCCGACCTCCACCTCGGAGGCGCCGAAACCGCCGTGCTTCTCGTCGATCGCCAGCGCGGTGACCCCCAACTCGCCGGCGAGGCGCCGCCAGAGCGTGGCGTCGAAGCCGTCCGCGGCCCGCACCCGCGCCGAGGTGGCGTGCCGGGCCAGAAAGGTCCGCACCGTGTCACGCAGGTCCGTCTGCTCGGTGGTGAATCCGAATTCCACCCGCTCCCCCTAGCTCCGCGGCACCCGGCCGAGCAGCCGGTCGGCGATGATGTTGCGCTGGATCTCGTTGGATCCGCCGTAGATGGTGTCGGCCCGGGTGTAGAGGAACAGGCGCTGGGCGTCGCTGAGCCCACCGTCGGCAAGCGTGGCCGTCGGTCCGACCGCGCTCATCGCCAGTTCGCCGAGGCGCTGGTGCCACGGCGCCCAGAGCAGCTTGGAGACCGACGCCTCCACCCCGGGCAGGTCCCCCTCGGGGGTACCGAGGGTGCGCAACGCCTGGTGGCGCAGGGTCTGCAGGCCCACCCACGCGTCCACGGCCGCGTCCCGCCACACCGGGTCGTCGTACGCGCCACTGGTTCGGGCCACGGCGAACACCTCGTCCAGCTCGCGGGCGAAACCGAGCTGCTGACCGAGGGTGGCGACGCCGCGTTCGAACGCGAGCGTCCCGGTAGCCACGCGCCAACCGTCGCCCGGCTCGCCGACGATGTTCTCCGCCGCGGTCACCGCCCCGTCGAAGAAGACCTCGTTGAACTCCGACGTTCCGGTGATCTGGGTGATCGGACGCACCTCGATGCCCGGCTGGTCCATCGGCACCAGCAGGTACGACAGCCCGCGACGCTTGGGCGCGTCGGCGTCGGTGCGGGCCAGCACGAAGCACCAGTCGGCGACGTGCGCCAGCGATGTCCACACCTTCTGGCCGGTGACCCGCCAGACGTCGCCGTCGCGGACCGCCCGGGTCTGCACCGAGGCCAGGTCGGAGCCGGCGTTCGGTTCCGAGTAGCCCTGGCACCAGAACTCGGTGGCGGCGGCGATCGGCGGCAGGAACCGCCGCCGCTGCTCCTCGGTGCCGAACGCGATCAGCGTGGGGGCGAGCAGGTACTCACCCATGTGGCTCAACCGCCCGGGGCCACCGATCCGGGCGTACTCCTCGAAGAAGATCACCTGCTGGGTGATCGTCGCACCGCGCCCACCGGCGGCCCGGGGCCAGCCCAGCCCGATCCAGCCGGCCGCGCCGAGCTCGCGCTCCCAGCGCATCCGCAGCTCGATGTTCTCGTGCTCGCGACCGGGACCGCCGGAGCCGACCAGCGCGGCGAACTCCCCGGTCAGGTGGGCGGTGAGCCAGTCACGGACGCGCTTGCGGAATTCGGCGTCCGACAGGTCGGGGATGTCGTCGACGGCAGGCATCTCAGGCTCCGTAGACCGGGGCCGGGACCGGGGCCTTGCGGATCAACTCGCGGATGACCGGACCCAGTTCGTCGGGGCGCCACCGTCGACCGGCATCCATCGCCTCGCCATGCTGCCAGCCGTCGGCGACACTGACCGCCCCGCCCGCGACCTCGAAGACCCGGCCGGTGACGTCTCCGGACTCCTCGCCGGCCAACCAGACCACGAGCGGCGAGACGTTCTCGGCCGCCATCGCGTCGAAGCCCCCGTCCGGCGTGCGCATGGCGTCGGCGAAGACGGCCTCGGTCATCGCGGTCCGGGCGGACGGGGCGATCGCGTTGACCGTGACGCCGTAGCGCGCCAGCTCCGCGGCCGCGACGACGGTGAGCGCCGCGACGCCGGCCTTGGCCGCCGCGTAGTTGCTCTGCCCGACGCTGCCCATCAGGCCGGCGCCGGAGCTGGTGTTGACCACCCGGGCGGCGACCGGCTGACCGGCCTTGGCCCGG
>NZ_JAPDPH010000063.1 GCF_026013475.1 Micromonospora yasonensis
CGGTGGCGAACGGGTCGGTGACGAACCGCTCGGCGGTCAGCTCGGGGCGGTTCAGATAGCCGAGCGCCACGTTGACCCCGCCGATGTGCAGCTCACCGGGGACACCCAGCGGCACCGGCTCCAGGAAGCGATCCAGGACGTACACCTGGGTGTTGGCGATCGGGCGGCCGATCGGCACCGGTTGCGGGTCGTCCCGGCGGCAGGCCCAGGCGGTGACGTCGATGGCCGCCTCGGTCGGCCCGTACAGGTTGTGCAGCTCGGCCGTCGACCGGGCGAAGAAACGGTCCTGCAGCTCCCGGGACAGCGCCTCGCCGCTGCAGATCACCCGGCGCAGGCTGGTGCAGTCCGCCACGTCCGGCTCGCGGAGGAAGACCTGGAGCATGGACGGGACGAAGTGCAGGGTGGTGATCTGCTCGGCCTGGATCATCTCGACCAGGTAGCGACCGTCCCGGTGCCCGCCGGGGCGGGCCACCACCAGTGTCGCGCCGGTCATCAGCGGCCAGAAGAACTCCCAGACCGACACGTCGAACGAGTACGGCGTCTTCTGCAGCACCCGGTCGCCGGGGCCGAGGCCGTAGGCGTCCTGCATCCACAGCAGCCGGTTTCTGATGCCGGCGAAGGTGTTCGGCACCCCCTTGGGCTGGCCCGTCGAACCGGAGGTGTAGATGACGTACGCGACATCCGACCCGCGGACCGGGGTGGCCGGGTCGTCGACGGCCTCGTCGGTGAACTCGGTGAGCAGTTCGTCGGCGTACCAGAGCGGGCCGTCCCAGGGGAACTTCTCGGTCAGTGGCCGCTGGGTGAGCACCACCGCCGGATCGGCGTCGTCGAGCATCAGCGCCACCCGCCCGGCCGGCAGTCCCGGGTCGACCGGGACGTAGGCGCCACCGGCCTGCCAGATCGCCAGCAGGCTGACCACCAGCTCGACCGAGCGCTCCAGCACCAGGCCGACCCGCACGCCGGGGCCGACCCCGGCGGTACGCAGCCGCCGGGCCAGCCCGTTGGCCCGGCGCAGCAGTTCGCCGTAGCTGACCGTCCGGTCGGCGAAGCGCAGCGCCGGCAGCTCGGGCGTACGGCGGGCCCGGGCGGCGATCTGCTCGTGCACCCAGCCGGCGTCCGGCCACCGTCGGGTGTCGCCGCGGGACAGGGCCAGCACGGTGCGCCGCTCGTCGGGGTCCAGCAGCGGCAGCCGGTCGACCGGGGTGTCGGGCTGCGCGATCGCCAGCTCGATCAGCCGGCGGAAGTGGTCGGCGAGCCGGGCCATCGTCGCGGCCTCGAACAGGTCGCGGTCGTACTCGAACCAGCCGTTGAGTCCGCCCGCGTCGTTGAAGAACTGCAGCTCCAGGTCGAAGCGGGCGCCCTGGGCGCGCAGCGGCAGCCGCTCGAACGCCACCCCGGCCAGGGCGAGGGTGGGCAGCGGGTCGCTCTGGTAGGACAGGCCCACCTGGAAGATTGGGGGGCGGCTCAGGTCCCGGGCCGGCTTGAGCTCCTCGACCACCTTCTCGAACGGCACCCGCTGGTGGGCGTAGCCGCCGAGGCAGGCGTCCCGGACCCGGTGCAGCACCTCGGTGAAGGTGGGCTCGCCGGTGAGATCCACCCGGACCGGCAGGGTGTTGACGAAGAACCCGATCAGCGGCTCGACCTCGGTGCGGTCCCGGTTGGCCATCGGCACGCCGATCACCACGTCGTCCTGTCCGCTGTGCCGGTGCAGCAGCACGGCGAAGACGGCCAGCAGGGCCATGTACGGGGTGGCGCCGTGCCGTTTGCCGAGCGCGCCGAGCGCGGTCAGCACCGGTTCGGGCAGCTCGAACGGGTGGGAGGCGCCCTGGAAGCCCTGCACGGCCGGGCGGGGCCGGTCGGTGGGCAGATCGAGCACCGCCGGGGCGCCCGCCAGGTGCTCCCGCCACCAGGCGAGGTCCGCCGACAGGTCCTCCTGGCGTAGCCAGTCCTGCTGCCACACGGCGTAGTCGCCGTACTGGATGCTCAACTCGGGCAGTTTCGGCTGCTCGCCGGCGACCAGCGCGGCGTACCGGGTGGAGAGTTCGCCCAGCAGCACGCCGACCGACCAGCCGTCGGAGATGAGGTGGTGCATCGCCACCCCGAGCACGCAGTCGTCGGTGTCGAGCCGGAGCAGGGCCAGCCGCAGCAGCGGGCCGGCGGCGATGTCGAACGGTTCGCGCAGCGCGCCGACGATCCGTTCCTCCAGCTCGTCGTCGCCGAGTGCGGTGCCGCGCAGGTCCACCTCGGGCAGTGCGACGTCGAGGGTCGGGTGGACCACCTGCACCGGGCGTCCGTCGCGCGCCTCGAACGTGGTGCGCAGCGACTCGTGCCGCTGGACGATCCCGTTGACCGCCTGCCGCAGCAGCGCGGTGTCCAGCGGTCCGCGGATGCGCACCGCCGCCGGGATCAGGTACGCCGGGTTGCCGGGCTTGAGCTGCTCCAGGAACCAGATGCCCTGCTGCATGACGGAGATCGGGAAGACCTGCTCCCGCCGGGCCGGCGGCGCCTGCCCCCGGTCCCGCAGCATCTTCTCGAACAGCGCCCGCTTCTCGGGTGAGAGCGAGGCGAGCCGAGCGTCGAGGTCCGTCATGTCACCCCTCCTGGCCCAGCACGGCCCGCGCCTGCTCGTCGGAGAGGTCCGCCAGCTCGGCGAGCAGTTCCGCGGCGACGTCCTCGAAGCGCTCGACCCGCTGGATGGCGGCCGGGTCCGCGGTGCCGTCCTCGTCGACGGCCGGCAGCCGGCTGATGATCTGGTCGGTGAGGGTGCGCAGGGTGGCGCCCTCCAGGAACACCGCGATGGAGAGGGAGACGCCGAGCTGGCGCTCGATCTCGTTCTTCAGCTCCACCGCCATGAGCGAGTCCAGGCCCAGGTCGAACAGCGACTGGTCCACCCGGACCGCCGCCGATCCGGCACCGAGGGTGGCCGCGACGCCGAGCACCAACTGCGCGGTGAGGGTGTCGGCCCGCTGGTCGGCCGGGAGGGCGAGCAGTTGCGCCCGGGTGGGGAGCAGGCTGGCCCGGGCCTTGCGTCGGGCCGGGCGGGCCGGGCCGTCGCCGCGCAGCAGCGGGGCGAGCAACGCCGAGCCGGAGACCTCGGCGTAGCGCCGGCCCCACTCGGCCCAGTCGACCGGGACCACCGCGACCTGCGCGTCGTCGTGGTGCAGGAGCCGGTGGAACACCCGCAGCGCCTGGCCGGGGCGGAGGACGCCCATGCCCTTGCTGAGCCCGGGGGTGGCGTCGGCGCCCCGGGCCGCCAGACCGACCCCGTCCCAGATGCCCCAGTTGACGCTGAGGCCGGGCAGGCCGGCGGCGCGGCGCTGCTGGGCCAGCGCGTCGAGGAAGGCGTTGGCGGCGGCGTAGCCGGCCACGAACGGGGAGCTGAGCAGCGAACTGGTCGAGGAGAACAGGACGAAGAAGTCCAGTTCCCGGTCGGCGAAGAGGCGGTGCAGCACCCAGGCGCCGACCGCCTTCGGCAGCAGGGGGCGTTCCAGGTCGGCCCGGGTCACCTCCAGCAGCGGAGCGACGTCGCCGGTGCCGGCCGCGTGGATGACGCCCCGGATCGGCGGCCAACCCTCCCGGTCGTACACGGCCAGGAAGGCCCGCACGGCCGCCTCGTCCGCGACGTCGGCGGACGCCAGGTGCACGCTGGCGCCCAATGCCTCAAGCTCGCGGACCGCGGCGACCCGCCGTGCGACCGGGCCGTCGGCGGGCAGGTCGGCCCATTCGGCGCGGGGCGGGATCGCGGTCCGGCCGAGCAGCACCAGTCGGCGGGCGCCGGCCTGCACCATCGACCGGGCGACGGCCAGGCCGAGGCCGCCGAGGCCGCCGGTGATCAGGTAGCTGGCGTCCGGCCGCCATGGCCCGTCGGTGTCGCCGGTCTCGGGTACCGCCTGGCGGACCAGCCGGGCCACGTAGCGCTGGTCGCCGTGCAACGCGACCTGGTCCTCGGCGTCGCGTCGGGTGAGCTCGTCGGCCAGCCGGTCGGCCAGCGCCGCCGGCGCGGCGTGCGGGTCGAGGTCGATCAGGCCGCCCCACAGGGCGGCGTGCTCCTGCTGCAACGACCGTCCCAGGCCCCACAGTGTCGATTGGGCGACCGTTCCGAGCAGCGGGCCGGGGGCCGTACCGGTGGTGCCGGTGGGCCGCACCGCGCCCCGGGTGACCAGCCAGAGCCGGACCGACTCCGGGCCCTGCGCCCGGGCCAGCGCCTGTGCCGCGTACACGGCGCTCAGGCTGCCCCGCTCCTGGGCCCGCAGCAGCGCGGCGGCATCCAGGTCGTCGGCGTCCGCGGGGTCGGCGCCGTCGCCGTCGAGGCTCCACAGGTGCAGCACCTGGAGGTCGCCGCCGGCGAGCTTCAGCTCGTCGAGGAGCCGGCCCAGGTCCGCCGGGCCGTCGATGCGGACCTCGGCCTCGGCGCCGCCGTCGAAGCGGTACGCCGTCCCGGGCGCCACCCGGACGGTCCGGTCGCCCCGGGCGGCCATCGCGTCGGCGAACCTGGCGCCGATCCCGGCTCCGTCGGCCAGCACCAGCCAGGTCCGGGCCGGCGCCTGCGCCCCGTCCTCGGCCGGTACGGGCGCCTCGACCGGCTGCCAGTCGAGCCGGTAGAGCAGGTCGTCGTCGGCGTACTCGTCGGGCGGGTCGTCGGGGCCGGTGGTGTCCGGGCCGCGGTACGCGCGGTCCTTGCGGCGCGGCTCCTGCCAGCAGTGCGTCTTCTCGAACGGGTACGTCGGCAGCGGCACCCGGTTGCGCCGGTAGTCCCGGTCGAAGCCGTGCCAGTCCAGGTTCACCCCGGCGGCGTAGAGCTTGGCGACCGTGTCGAGCAGCACCGCCCAGTCGTCGTGCTTGGGGCGCAGGCTCGGCGCCAGCAGGGTCTCCCCGGTCGGCAGGTTGTCGCTGATCATGCCGAGCAGGGTCGGCGCCGGTCCCATCTCGACGAAGGTGCGGTAGCCCAGCTCCCGCAGGGTGTCGATGCTGGCCGCGAAGCGCACCGGCTGGCGGGCGTGCCGGCACCAGTAGTCGGCGTCCGGGGCGGTGTCCCACGGCCACAGCTCGCCGGTCAGGTTGGCGACCAGCGGGATGCGCGGCGGGCTGAAGGTCACCGCGTCGGCGGCCTTCCGCAGGCCGGGCAGGATCGGCTCGATCAGCGGCGAGTGCGACGAGGTGGTGATGTGCAACTGCTTGGTCTTCACGCCGCGCCGGTCGAACTCGGCGCAGATCTCGGCCAGCGCCGCCCGCTCGCCGGAGATGGAGGTGGTGGTGGGCCCGTTCACGGCCGCCACGGAGACCCGGTCGGCGTACGGGGCGAGCACCTCGGTGACCTCGGCCTCGGCGGCGAACACCGCCACCATCGCCCCGTTCTCGGCCAGCTCCCACATCAGCCGGCCCCGCTCGACGACCAGCCGCAGCCCGTCCTCCAGGCTCATCATGCCGGCCACGCAGGCCGCCACGTACTCGCCGAAGCTGTGCCCGAGCACCGCCACCGGCTCCACTCCCCAGGAGCGCCAGAGCTGGGCCATGGCGTACTGCACGGCGAACAGCGCCGGCTGCGAGTAGGTGGTCCGGTAGACCAGGTCGGACTCGGGGTCGGCAGGGTAGATCACGTCCAGCAGCGGGACCTCCAGCAGCGGCCGCAGGATCTCGTCGCAGCGGTCGATGGCCTGCCGGAAGGTGGGCTGGGTCTGGTAGAGGGTGCGGGCCATGCCGACCCGCTGCGGGCCCTGGCCGGTGAAGAGGAAGACCACCTCGTCGCGGCCGGCCTCACCGACCACCGGCAGGTCACCGGGGAGCCCGTCGACGAAGTCGGCGAGCTGGTCGGCGATCTCCTGCCGGGAGCCGCCGACGGCGGCCAGCCGGTGCGCGAAGTGGGCCCGGCCGGTGCCGGCCGAGTGGCAGATGTCGGCCGGCGCGGTGGCCGGGTCGTCCGTCAGCCGCTGCTGGTACCGCTTGGCGAGCTCCAGCAGGCCGCTCGGGGTCTTGGCCGACAGCGGCAGCACCGACCGGGGCCGTTCCGGGCCGGACTCCTCGGTCGTGGCCGGCGGCTGCGGCGCGGCCTGGAGGATCAGGTGCGCGTTGGTGCCGCTGAACCCGAAGCTGCTCACCCCGGCGATCGGCCGCTCGGCCACCGCCGGCCAGTCGCTGAGCGCGGCCGGCACGACGAACGTGGTGCCGGCGAAGGAGATGTGCGGGTTCAGCTCGGTGAAGTGCACGTTCGGTGGGATCGCGCCGTGGTGCAGGGCGAGCGCCACCTTGATCAGTCCGGCGATGCCGGAGGCCGCCTCGGCGTGCCCGATGTTGGTCTTCGAGGAGCCGAGGTAGACCGGGGCGCCCTGCTCGCGGCCGTAGACCTCGGCCAGCGCCTCGACCTCGATCGGGTCGCCGAGGGTGGTGCCGGTGCCGTGCGCCTCGATGTAGGAGACCTGCTCGGCGGCCACCCCGCTGGCCGCCAGCGCCCGGCGCAGCACGTCCCGCTGGGCCACCCCGTTGGGGGCGGTCACCCCGGAGCTGCGGCCGTCCTGGTTGACCGCCCCGCCCCGGATCACCGCGAGCACCCGGTCGCGGTCCCGGACGGCGTCGGAGAGGCGCTTGAGGACGACGATGCCGCAGCCCTCGCTGCGGACGTAGCCGTTGGCCCGGGCGTCGAAGGTCTTGCACCGGCCGTCCGGCGCGACCATCCCGGGGAACTGGGAGAACGCCACGCTGGGCAGCGGCGAGAGCACCACGTTGACCCCACCGCCGAGGGCCAGGTCGCACTCGCCGGCGCGCAGGCTCTGCACCGCCGTGTGCACCGACACCAGCGACGACGAGCAGGCCGTGTCCACCGCCACGCTGGGGCCACGGAAGTCGAAGACGTACGAGATCCGCCCGGTCACCACGCTGTGCGCGGTGCCGGTGCTGGCGTACGCGGTGATGTCCTCCAGGCCGGGGAAGTTCTCGGTGGCGAAGTCGTTGCTGCACACCCCGAGGAACACCCCGGTACGGCTGCCGGCGAGTGCGGTCGGCGCCTGCCCGGAGTTCTCCAGCGCCTCCCAGGAGACCTCCAGCGCGAGCCGCTGCTGCGGGTCCATGGCCAGCGCCTCCCGGCGGGAGATGCCGAAGAACTCGTAGTCGAACTGGTCGACCCGGTCCAGGAAGCCGCCCCAGCGGGTGCGCATCTTCCCGGGCTGCTGCGGTTCGGCGTCGTAGAACTCGTCGACCGGCCAGCGGTCGGCCGGGATCTCGTCGACCGCGTCCACCCCGTCCCGCAGGATCCGCCAGAAGCTCTCCGCGTCGACCGCGCCGCCGGGGAAGCGCATCCCCATGCCGACGATCGCCACCGGTTCGGTACGCATGCGCTCGTGCTCCGCGAGCTGGTGCTGCATCCGCTCCAGCTGGAGGTAGGCGCGTTTGAGGGTGGAGGTGGGTGCTGCCTGCGCCTGCTGCCCGGTGGTCATCCGTGAGACCCTTCGTCGATCTGGGTGAGCTTGGCCAGCAGGAGCGCCTCGACGTCGTCGTCGGAGAGCCGCTCCAGCTCGTTGGCCAGGTCGTCGTCGGTCGGCGCGGCACCGGCCCCGGTGGCCGCAGTGCTGGCGGCGGTGACCGCCGGGGCGGCGCCGGTCGTGGTCAGGTCTGCCGCGGGTCCGGCCTCCAGCGGGATGTCCATCCGCTCGGCGAGGTTGGGGACCAGCGCGTCGATGGTGGGGAACTGCCACGCGATGGTGGCGGAGAGTTCGACGTCCAGCGACACCTCGAGCCGCTTGCGCAGCTCCAGCGACATCAGCGAGTCGATGCCCATGCTGGCCAGCGGCGCGGTGACGTCCACCCGGGCCGCGTCGACCTTGAGCACCCGGGCGACCTCCCCGGCGACGTGCCGGGTCAGCAGGCTGTGCCGGCGGCGGCCCGGTTCGACGGAGAGCAGCCGCCGGCGTACCTCGCCCGAGTGGTGCCGGGCGCCGGCGGCCGTGGCGTCCACCGCGACCAGGTCGGCCAGCAGCGCCGGGACCAGGCCGGCGGCGGCCGCCGCGCGGAGCCGGTCGTGCTCCAGGGGCAGCACGCTGGCCTGGACGGTGGGGGTGCGCAGCAGCCGGTCCAGCGCCTCGATGCCGTCGTGCGGGGCGATGCTGGCGATGCCCTGCCCGGCGAGCTGGCCGCCCCGGTCCGGGCGGGCCGCCAGGCCCGCTTCCGACCACGGACCCCAGTTGACGCTCAGCGCGGCCCGGCCCTGGGCCCGGCGCCGGTGCGCGAGGGCGTCCAGGAACGCGTTGGCGGTGGCGTAGTTGGCCTGGCCCGGGGAGCCCAGGAGCGCGGCGGCCGAGGAGAAGAGGACGAAGAAGTCCAGGTCCTTGTCGAGGGTGGCCCGGTGCAGGTGCCAGGCGCCGTCCACCTTGGCGGCGGCGACGGTGCGGAACCGGGCCCGGTCGAGCTGGAGCAGGAGCCCGTCGTCGAGCACACCGGCGGCGTGCACGATCCCGGCCAGCGGCGGCAGGTCCCGGTCGACGGCGGCCAGCACGGCCGCGACCTCGTCGTACGAGGCGATGTCGGCCTGCCGTACCTGGACGTCGACGCCACGTCCGCGCAGCTCGTCGAGGACCCGTGCGGCCGCCGCCGAGGGCTGGCTGCGGCCGACCAGCACCAGGTGCCGGGCGCCCCGGTCGGCCAGCCAGCGGGCGGTCTCCAGACCGAGGGCGCCGAGACCACCGGTGATCAGGTACGTGGCCACCGGCCGGACGGGTGCCTCCCCCGGTGCTACGGCCACGACCTCCCGCGCGTCCGGGCGCAGCACGATCTTGCCGGTGTGCCGGGCCTGCGCCATCCGGCCGAACGCCTCGGCCGCCTCGGCATAGCCGAAGGTGGTGACCGGCAGGGCGGTGAACTCGCCGCTGCCGAACCCGCGCAGCACCTCGGCGAAGAGGCGGGCGATCAGTTTCGGCTGCTCCGCGAAGGCCCGTTCCAGGTCGACGGCGAGGAACGACCGGTTGTGCCGGAGCAGTTCCAGACCGAGGTGGCTGTTGGCGTAGATGTCCTGTTTGCCGATCTCGACGAACCGCCCGTTCGGGGCGAGCAGGCCGAGGCTGCGGGTGAGCGCCTCGCCGGTGAGCGAGTTGAGCACGACGTCCACGCCCCGGCCGTCGGTCAGGGCCAGCACCTCGTCGGCGAAGCGCAGCGACCGGGAGTCCATCACGTGTTTGACCCCGAGGCTGCGCAGCAGTTCCCGCTTCTCCTCGCTGCCGGCGGTGGCGAACACCTCGGCCCCGTTGCGGCGGGCCACCTGGAGCGCGGCCAGTCCGACACCGCCGGTCGCCGAGTGGATCAGGACGGTGTCGCCCTCGCCGAGGTGGCCCAGGTACTCCAGGCCGTAGAGCACGGTGAGGAAGGCGATCGGCAGGGCGGCGGCCTGCTCGTCGGTGAGGCCGTCCGGGACGCGGGCGACCAGCGCGGCCGGGGTGGTGGTGTACGCGGCCATGCTGGACGGGGCGACCGCCATCACCCGGTCGCCGACCCGCAGGCCGGTGGTCCCCTCGCCGACCGCGGTGATCCGGCCGGCGCACTCTCCGCCGAGTGGCACGACGCCCTTGGGTACGCCGGGGCAGACCTCCATCGCCTTGAGCACGTCGTTGAAGTTGAGCCCGGCGGCGGTGACCTCGATCTGCACCTGGCCGGGGCCCGGCGGGGTGCGTTCCCACAGCACCGGGGTCAGGCTGCCCAGGTGGCCCTGCACGGACAGCAGCCGGTAGTTGCCGTCGGCGGCGGCCCGGTCGAACGGGTGCAGCCGCCGGTCGGCGTCGGTCGGGAGGGGGGCCCGCCAGGGGCTCAGCCGGGGGGTGTACCGGCGGCCGGCCCGCAGAGCCACCTGCTCCCCGCCGGCCCGATGCAGCAGCTCGTCGACGAGACCGGCGACGTTGCGTTCCCCGTCGACCGGGTCGAGGTCCACGATGGTGGGACGCAGTTCGCCGTGTTCCAGGGTGACCACGCGGGCCAGTCCCCAGAGACCGGCCTGGGCCGGGTCGGGGATGCCGGACTCGGCGGCCGGCACCTGCGCGCCGCGGGTGACCAGCACCAGCCGGGGCGACCGGCCGGCGGCCCGGGCGAGCGCCTGGACCAGGTGCAGGACGGCGACCGGGCCGAGCAGCTCGATCCGGTCGAGCTGGGCGTCCCGGCCGTCGGCCGGCTCTGCCGCCCCGCCGGCCGCGTCCGAGGGCTGCTCGGTGAGGGCCGCGTCGAGGCTCCACGCGTGCACCGCCCCGGCGCAGGGCTCCGGCCGGGCGGCGCGCAGCTCGGTGAGGAGGGCGGCGAAGTCCGCCGGGCGGGCCGGGTCGATCTCGTACCGGTCCGGAGCCACCTGCCGGTACGTGTCCCCGGGGGCGACGGTCACGGTGGCCACGCCCCGGCCGGCCAGCTCGTCGCGGAGCTCGGCGCCGACCGGGTCGGAGCCGGCGAGCAGCAGCCACCAGCCGGTGGTGGCGACGCTCTCCTCCGGCGGGTCGGCCGTCTCCTGCCAGGACAGTTCCAGCAGGGACTCGGCGACCGGGTCGGCTGCGCCGGAGCCGGCCAGCCGCCGCAGGCCGATCCCGGCGATCTCCCCCACCGGGGTGCCGGCCGCGTCGTAGAGCACCACCCGGGCGCCGGTGATCTCCGGCGCCCCGACGCCGGCCCGGTCGACCACCGCGTGCGCCCACCTGGGTACGGCCGGCTCGGCGGCGAGGCGGAAGCGTTCCACCCCGACCGGCAGGTACGTCCCGGCGTCGGTTCCGTCGTCGGCCAGGGCCGCCGCCAGCACCTGCAGGCAGCTGTCCAGCAGCGCCGGGTGGACCAGGTACGGGTCCCGGTCGCCGGTCAGCTCGACCGGGTCACGCAGTTCGGCGATTGCCTCGTGCTCGCCCCGTCGGACCGCGCCGATGCCCTGGAACGCGGGGCCGTAGCGGAGTCCGGAGCGGGCCAGCCGGGCGTAGTGCTCGGTGGTCTCCAGGGGCTGGGCGCAGCGGGCCCGTACGGTGGCCAGCGGGTCGGCGGCCGGGATCGCGTCCGGCCGGCCCGCGGTGGGACCGGGACCGGTGCCGTACCGGCCGTGGGCCACCTCGGTCCAGGTTCCGTCCGGCTGGGCGGGGCCGCGGTGGTAGATCCGCAGCGCACCGCCGGTGCCGGCCTCGGGCAGCAGGACGAGCTGGAGGTTGTCCTCCTCGGCCAGTTCGTCGACGACGGTGACCCGGGTCAGCTCGATTCGCTCGACGACGGCGGTCGGGTCGTCCAGCAGCCGCCGGGCGGCCGACAGGGCGGCGTCCAGCAGCAGGCTGGCCGGCAGGACGGGGGTGTCCTCGACCACGTGGTCACGCAGGTAGCCGAACCCGGTCAGGTCGATCCGGGCGGTGAAATGGTGTGCGCCCGGCTCACCGGCGGCGCGGACGTACGTCTCCAGCACCGGGTGTCCCCGGTGGCCGGTCCGGCGCGGACGCGGGTGCTCGTCGGTGAGCCAGTGCCGCTCCCGCTGCCACGGGTACGTCGGCAGGGCGACCATCGGCACGGCCGGCCCGTGGACGCGGCGCCAGTCGACCGGGTAGCCGGCGGTGTAGAGGCGGCCCAGCTCGCCGAGGATGGTGGCGTGGCTGGCCTCGTCGCGGCGCAGCGAGGCGACGACGACTGCGTCGCGCTGCTGGCGGGCGATCCGCTCGGTGACCGGGTCGCCGAGCACGGGGTGCGGGGAGATCTCCACGAAGACGTCGTGTCCGGCGTCGACGAGGCCGGTGACCGCGACGTCGAAGAGGACCGGTTCCCGCAGGTTGGTGGCCCAGTAGCCGGCGTCCAGCGCGGTGCCGTCGATCGGCCGGGCGGTGACCGTGGAGATGATCGGCACCGTGCCGGGCCGGGGGGTGAGCCCGTCCAGCAGCGCGGCGAGTTCGGCGCGCAGCGGTTCCATCTGCGGGCTGTGCGAGGCGTAGTCGACCGATTCCAGCAGCCGGCAGAAGATCCCCTCGGCTTGGAGCGCCTCGGCGAGGGCGGCCAGCGCCGGACCGTCGCCGGAGAGCACGGTGGACTCCGGGCCGTTGCTGGCGGCGACCGAGACGGCACCCGGCCGGCGCTCGGTGAGCAGCCGCTGCGTGTGGTCCAGCGGGAGCCCGACCACGGCCATCCGGCCGTTGCCGATGGCGGCCCGGATGACCCGGCCGCGCTGCCAGGCGACCCGCATCGCGTCCGGGATGTTCAGCGCGCCGGCCACCTGGGCGGCGGCCACCTCGCCGACGCTGTGCCCGACCACGGCGGCCGGCTCGACGCCCCAGGAGCGCCAGAGCGCGGCCAGCGCGATCTGCACGGCGGTCAGCGCCGGCTGGGCCACGGCGGGGTCGCTCAGCAGCTTCTCGTCGGCCCGGCCGGTGACCAGGTCGAGCAGGGACCAGTCGACGTACTGCCGCAACGCCCGGGCGCACTGCTCGAGGGGATCCCGGAAGGCCGGGACGGCGAGCAGGTCGTCGGTGAGCGGCCACCACCGGGGGCCCTGGCCGGAGAAGACGAAGACGGGCTTCGGCCGCCGGCCCAACCGCCGGCTGCCCCAGGACAGCCCGGCCCGCTCCTCGTCGGACGCGTACGCGGCGAGGGCGTCGCGCAGTGGGGCGGGCGAGTCGCCGACGCAGGCCAGCCGATGTTCGTGATGGCTACGGCGGACGGCCGCGGCGGCGCAGGCGGCGGCGAGGTCCGGGCCGGCGTCCAGCGCGGCCAGCCGGTCGGCGTACCGCCCGGCCAGTTCGCGCAGCGCCTCGGGGGTACGGGCGGAGATGGCCAGCAGCCGGGCCACGCCCGCGCCGGCCGGCGTGCCGGCGGTGGTCGCCGCGCCGTGGGCGCTGCCGCGGCCGTTCGTGGCCGGCGCACCGGTCGCCGCAGCCGCACCGGCCGTCGGGGCGGGCCGGGGCGGCTCGCGAAGGACCAGGTGCGCGTTGGTGCCGCCGAAGCCGAAGGAACTCACCCCGGCCACGGCCGGCGCGTCCCCGGTGGGCCACGGTTGGCGGGTGTCGGCCACCCGCAGGGCGAGCCGCGCGAACGGGATGTGCGGGTTGGGCTGCTCGTAGTGCAGGCTCGGCGGGATCTCCCGGTGCCGCAGGACCAGCGCGGTCTTGATGAGACCGGCGATGCCGGCGGCGGCCTCCAGGTGCCCGAGGTTGGACTTGACCGAGCCGATGAGCAGGGGCCGCTGCGGGTCCCGGTCGGCGCAGACCACGGCGGCCAGGGCCTTGGCCTCGATCGGGTCACCGAGCAGGGTGCCGGTGCCGTGCGCCTCGACGTACCCGACCTGCTCCGGTGGCACGCCGGCCCGCTCGTACGCGTGGCGCAGCACCGCCTCCTGGGCGTGCGGGTTCGGCGCCATCAGCCCGTTGGTCCGGCCGTCCTGGTTGACCGCCCCGCCGAGGATCACCCCGTAGATCGGGTCCTGGTCGGCGACCGCGCGGGACAGCGGCTTGAGGATGACCACGCCGGCGCCCTCGGCCCGGACGTAGCCGTCGGCCCGGGCGTCGAAGGTCTTGCAGCGCCCGTCGCCGGCCATCGCGCCGGCCTTGCTGAAGTTGATCGCCAGCGCGGGTGAGAGGACGACGTTGACGCCGCCGGCGACGGCGAGGGTGCACTCGCCCCGGGTCAGGCTGGCCACGGCCTGGTGGACCGCGACCAGCGAGGACGAGCAGGCGGTGTCGACCGCGATGCTCGGGCCCCGGAGGTCGAGCAGGTACGACAGGCGGTTCGCCGCGATGCTGAACGCGTTGCCGGTGCCGGTGTACGCGTCGACCCGGTCCAGGTCCTCGAAGGTCAACTGCCCGTAGTCGTTGGTGGCGATGCCGATGAAGACGCCGGTGGCGGAGCCGGCCAGGTCCTCGGCGGCCACGCCGGCGTCCTCCAGCGCCTCCCAGGTCACCTCGGCGAGGAGCCGCTGCTGCGGGTCCATCCGGGCGGCCTCGCGGGCGGAGATGCCGAAGAAGTGCGGGTCGAACTGGTCGATCCGGTCCAGGAAGCCGCCCCAGCGGGTGGTGGTGCGCCCCGGTACGGCCGGATCGTCGGTGTGCAGCTCCTCGGCGTCCCAGCGGTCGGCGGGCACCTCGCGGATCGCGTCGCGCCCCTCGGTCAGCAGCTGCCAGAAGCTCTCCGGGCCGTCCACGCCGCCCGGGAAGCGGCAGCCGATGCCGATGATCGCGACGGCTTCGTCCTGCTCCACCCGGTCCGCCGCACCGGCCGGGCCGGACATCTCGGGCCCGGTGCCCGCCTGCGGGTCGGCGGTGTCGGAGGCCGGGTCGGCGAGGAAACCGGCGAGCGTGTCGAGGGTGGGGTACTCCCAGATCAGGGTCGAGGAGAGGGCACGGCCGAGCCAGGCCTCCAGCTCGCCGACCATCCCGACCATGTCCACCGAGGACAGGCCGTACGTGGCGATGGGCCGGGTGGTGTCCACCGCCTGTGGGCTGATCTTCAGCCGGCTGGCCAGCTGTTCGACCAGGCGCCGTTCGACCTCGGCCCGGCCGGGCCGGGCGGCGGAGGGAACGCCGGTCACCGCCGGCCCGGTCCCCCGGGCGGTGGCCGGCGCGGCCGCCCGACCGACGGGGACGCGCTCCGGATCGGCCGCGCTCCAGTGGGCCAGCACCTCCAGGCCGCCGGTACGGAACGACTCCCGGGCGGCGCGCCGCTGGAGCTTGCCGCTGGAGGTCTTCGGGATGCTGCCCTGCTTGATCAGGACGACGTCATGCGCCTGGAGACCGTGCTCGCGGGCGACGGCACCCCGGATCGCGGCGATCACCTGCTCGGCGTCGAGCTGGGACCGGTTGCCGCCGACCTCGTGGATGACGACGAGCTGCTCCCCGCCGTCGACCTCCACCGAGCAGGCCACCCCGCAGCCGGGCCGCAGCTTCGGGTCGCTCTGCTCGACGGTGAACTCGATGTCGCTGGGGTAGTGGTTCTTGCCGGCGATGATGATCAGATCCTTGTGCCGGCCGGTCACGAAGAGTTCCCCGTGGCCGTCGACGAATCCGAGGTCTCCGGTGCGTAGGAAGGGCCCGGCCCCGGTGCCGCCGATTCGCGCCTGGAAGACCTGCTCGCTCTCGTCGGGGCGCCGCCAGTAGCCCTGGGCCACGCTCCCGCCGCCGAACCAGATCTCACCGATCTGCCCGGCCGCGAGCTGCGTGCCAGTCTCGGGGTCGACGATGGCCAGTTCGTGGTGTTCCGCGACCGATCCGCAACTAACCAGGGTCCGGCTCTCCTCGTCGGGGCCGGCGTCCACCGCCCGGCGTCCGGCGAGGTCGGCGGCGCGCACCCGCCGGATGCGTGGCTCCGCCCCCGCCAGCCCGCCGGAGACGAAGAGGGTCGCCTCCGCGAGGCCGTAGCAGGGGTAGAAGGCGCTGCGCCGGAACCCACTGCTGGCGAACGCCTCGGTGAACCGGTCGATGGTCTCGGCCCGGACCGGCTCGGCGCCGCTGAACGCCAGCCGCCAGCTGCTCAGGTCGAGCGCGGCGCGCTCCTCCGGGGTCGTCTTGGCCACGCAGAGCTCGTAGCCGAAGTTGGGGCTGCCGCTGAGCGTGCCCCGGTACTTCGAGATGGCCTGCAGCCACCGGACGGGCCGCTTGAGGAACGACGTCGGGGACATGAACGTCGCGGGGAAGCCGGCGTAGAGCGGCTGCAGCATGGCCCCGATCAGCCCCATGTCGTGGTACGGCGGCAGCCAGCTGACCAGCCGGGTGTCCTCGACGTCGGTCACGAAGCGTTCATTGGTCACCGCGAGGTTGGCCAGCAGATTGCGGTGGCTGAGCACGACGCCCTTCGGCCGGCCGGTGGAGCCGGAGGTGTACTGGAGGAAGGCGATGTCCGCGCCGTCGAGGTCAGGCTCCCGCCAGTGGTCGGCGACCGCCGGGTCGATCCGGTCGACGGCCTCCCACCTCAGCGAGCCCAGCGCCGGTGCGAGCGCGGTGATCTGGCCGGCCATCGCGGTGATCTCCGCCGGGGCCAGCACGATGGCGGGTTGCGCGTCCTCGATCACGCCGATCAGCCGCGGCAGGGTCCGCTTGAGCAGCACCGGGTTCGGCGGATACACCGGTACGGCGATGACCCGGGCGTACAGGCAGCCCAGGAACGAGGCGAGATAGTCCAGGCCCGGGGGGCAGACGATGAGCGCCCGGTCGCCCTCGCTCACGCGTCCGCGCAGGGTGGCCGCGATGGCCCGCGACCGCCGGTCCAAGTCGGCGTTGGAAATGACGAGCTCGTCATCCTCGCCGTCGACCAGGAATCGGTACGTCCACGCGTCCGGACGGTCCAGGAGACGGGCACGGAAATGGTCGACGAGGGTCCTGACTTTTGGCGACCGAGTGGCGGATCCGGTCAGCACCCTCGGGAATCCCGATGAGCCGGCCCGCCTCTCATGTGTATTGTCTCGCCCTGGCACCGACATGCTACCCATCCGGCTCGTTCCGACGTTTTTTCACGGGATCAGCAGGGTCGTAAGCAAGCAAAACTTGCGCCGTATTCACGCCATGGAAAAGGGCGTAGAGAATCCGCCCCCATTGCCACGAAGTGGACTACATCTATCCCCGCTGGTGACATTACCGGCGGCGGCACATCCCCGAACACCCCTATCCGCCGTTCAACATCCCCCTACTCGCAGGCCACCGGGTATCCACTCCGGAGTACGGCACGTGAACGCCGGTCGACGGGAATCGGTCACGCTATACGGCACCTGTCGCATATCCTCGGCCGCGATCCCGGCATCACCGCCAGTTAAGGGAATTAGCTACAGAATCCGACTCGACCGACGGCGCCACAGCGCGAATTCAAGAATCACGGATCCCATGACGGGGAATGCGAGCAGTTCGCCGGGCGACCACAGTGGGCGCGGCGGACGCCGCCACACGCGGGTCGTACCGCGGGTCTTTCCGGCGGAATCGGCCGCACACCGCGCACGCCCGCCGGCAGCACGCTCCAGCCGCGAGTCGGTTGGAATCCGTGCTCCGCACCGGACGGACCGCCCGCCTTCTCCGATGTCGACCGGCGCGCACCGGCACTCGGGCGACGCTCCGCCGGTGCCGGCGATATGCCTGGCCAGGAACCGGTTGCGCAGCGGGCGGGACGCCGAGATCTACCGCGACGACCGTGCCGATTGCAGGGTTGTCACAACCCGGATGTCGGGAGTTGACAGAACATCCCCTGCGGACGAAGGTCCCGGTGAGGGCATCGCGCAAGCTTCAACATGTTCGATCAGACCCTCACACCTCGCGTCACCTGTCACACCCTTGATGGAGGGACGAATGCGCTTCAGGACTCGCGCGGCCTTCGCCGCCGCCGGTGTCGCCCTGGCCCTCGTGGCCAGCGGCTGCGGCGCCGACGACGGCGACGGCAGCGGCAGCGGCGACAACAAGAAGGTCGAGGTCTTCACCTGGTGGGCCGACGGCGGTGAGAAGGCCGGCCTCGACGGGCTTGTCGCCCAGTTCAAGACCGACTGCTCGCAGTACGAGTTCGTGAACGGCGCGGTGGCCGGTGGCGCCGGCTCCAACGCCAAGCAGGTGCTGGCTTCCCGGCTTCAGCAGGGCGACCCGCCGGACACCTTCCAGGCGCATGCCGGCGCGGAACTGTCGGACTACATCAAGGCCGGCCAGATCGAGGACCTGTCCGCGCAGTACCAGGAGTGGGGCCTCACGAGCGCGTTCCCCAAGGGCCTCATCGACAGCCTGACCGTCGACGGCAAGATCTACTCGGTGCCGGCGAACATTCACCGCGCCAACGTCCTGTGGGCGAACAAGAAGGTTCTCGCCGAGGCGGGGATCACCGCGGCGCCGAAGGACCTGCCGGAGTTCTTCACCCAGCTCGACACGCTGAAGGCGAACGGCGTCGCCGCGCCGCTTGCCCTCGGCAAGGACTGGACACAGCAGATGCTGTTCGAGGCGGTGCTGATCAGCGACCTCGGCCCGGAGAAGTTCACCGGCTTGTGGAACGGCCAGACGGACTGGGGCGGTGCCGACGTCACCACCGCGATCAACGACTACAAGAAGCTGCTGTCGTACTCCAACAAGGACCGCGACACCTTCGACTGGACGGACGCGGAAAAGCTCGTCATGGATGGGAAGGCCGCCTACCAGCTCATGGGTGACTGGGAGGCCGCGGACCTCGACGCCAAGGGCTTCAAGGACTACAGCTACTCGGTCTTCCCGGGCAATGGCAACGCCTACCAGTGGCTGGCGGACTCGTTCGTGCTGCCGAAGGGCGCGAAGAACCCGGAGGGCACCAAGTGCTGGCTGAAGACGCTGGGTAGCGCTGCCGGCCAGAAGGCCTTCAACACCAAGAAGGGCTCCATCCCGGCCCGCACCGACGCGGTCGCCACCGACTACCCGGCCTACCAGCAGGCGGCGATCGCCGACTGGGCCAAGGGCGTCCCGGTCCCGTCGTGCCCGCACGGCTCGGCCTGCTCCCAGGGCTGGCAGGGTGCGGTCGCCTCGGCGCAGGGGAAGTTCTCCAGCGACGGCGACGTCGCGAGCCTGCAGAAGGCACTCGTCGCCGCCGCGAAGCAGTTCGCGGGCAAGTAGACAGGTACGACCGCCGCGACGGAGCGGGCCCGCCCTCGGGTCGGGCCTGCTCCGCCGCGGGCGTGACGGAGGACCCGTGACCACCACCCCCTCATCGACGACCCGACCCCGACGCAGGCCCGGAGCCACCCGCGCGAAGCTACGCCGATGGGCGCCGGGTCTGCTCCTGCTGTCACCCTCCCTCGTCCTCCTGGCGATCTTCGTGTACGGCCTGATCGGCTGGACCGTGAAGCTGTCGCTGAGCGACGAGCACAACGCCCTGGGCAACAAGGGCTTCGTCGGGCTCAAGAACTTCACCGACCTGTTCACCGAAGACATCAACGGCCGGTTCGTCCACTCGCTGAAGAACCTGCTCATCTTCACCGTCGTGTTCATCATCGGCGCGCTGGTGATGGGCCTGCTCTGGGCGTTCCTCCTCGAACGCGGCGTACGCGGCGAGGGATTCCTCCGCGCGGTCTACCTCTTCCCGATGGCCATCTCGTTCGTCGCCAGCGGCGTCGTCTGGCGGTGGCTGATGAACTCGGGCACCGACGACGCGGCGGGCGGCCTGAACCGCATCTTCGTCGACCTGCACCTCGGGTTCCTGCAGAACCCGTGGTGGACCGACCCGGACTGGGGCATGGCGGCGATGGCGCTACCGGCGATCTGGCAGCTGTCCGGATACGTGATGGCGCTGTTCCTGTCGGGCTTCCGCGGCATACCGGCCGAGCTGCGCGAGGCCGCCGCCGTCGACGGAGCCAGCACCTACCAGCTCTACCGACATGTGCTCTTCCCCCAGCTCACGCCGACCGCGCTCTCCGCGCTGATCATCCTCGGCCACATGTCGATGAAGATGTTCGACCTCATCATGTCGGTCTCCGGCGCGCAGTGGATCACCGAGGTGCCCGCCGTGTACGTCTGGCAGGCGCTGCTGACCAGTGACTACGCCAAGGCGGCGGCGATCTCCATCATCCTGTTGCTCCTGGTGGCCATCGTGATCGTGCCCTACCTCATCTACAACAACCGGGTGGAGCGCCGCTCATGACCACCAGCACCGTCACCCCCACGCCCGGCACCGCCGTCGGTCCGGCGCCGACGAGACGGCGGCCCCGGGGTTCCGTCCACGCCCGGTCGCCGATCAGCCGGGGCGTCACGTACGCGCTCCTGCTCGTCTTCCTGATCATCATCCTGATGCCGGCCTACGTCCTGATCGTGACGAGCCTGAAGTCCGGGCGCGAGATCGGCGTCAACGGGCAGTGGAACCTGCCGTCGGAATGGACGTTCGCGTCGTGGGAGAAGGCGTGGACCTCGCTGCGACCGTCGTTCGTCCGCACGTTCGAGCTGGCCATCCCGGTCGCGTTGATCTCATCGCTGCTCGGCTCGGCGAACGGGTTCGTGCTGTCCCGGTGGCGCTTCCCCGGGGCCGACGTGGTGTTCACGCTGATCCTGTTCGGCATGTTCATCCCGTACCAGGCGGTCATGATCCCGCTACGACAGATCGTGCAGGAGATCGGCCTACCGCCGGGCATCCCGACGCTGGTGTTCGTGCACTGCGTCTACGGCATCCCGATCTGCACGCTGATCTTCCGCAACTACTACGCGACGACGGTCCCGGTCGAGCTCATCGAGGCCAGCCGGGTCGACGGCGCGGGCATGCTGCGCACCTTCGCCTCGGTCATCCTGCCCCTGTCCGCGCCCGGCTTCGTGGTGACGATCATCTGGCAGTTCACGTCGGCCTGGAACGACTACCTCTTTGCGATCTTCATGTCGAACACGCGGAACGGCCCGATCACGATCGCCCTGAACGCGTTGGCCGGCGCCCAGTCACCCGACTACGCGGCGTCGATGGCGGGCGCGCTGATCGCGTCCCTGCCGACGCTGGTCGTGTACATCCTGCTGGGCCGCTGGTTCATCGGCGGCCTGATGGCGGGCTCGGTCAAGAGCTGAACGCCGGGGACGGGCCGCGCCGGGACCCCGGCGGGGCCCGTCACCCGCACCGGACCCAGGTCCGACGCAAGCAGGTCAGCGCGCGAGGGCACCGAGCGTTAGTCTGCCCGGCATGCCCGACGACGTGGTCGCGTACTACCGCCAGTTCCTCCACGAGCGCCCCTGGCACGCCGAAGGCCTGAGCTGGACGGTGATCCAGCCGGCGAGCGAGCCGGTCACGGAGGACGTCGTCCTGCGCCGGCTGCGCGGCCAGCGCGTCGACCTGACCGAGATCCACTTTCCGCACGTCAACGACTTCCGGCCCGGGATGCCCGACGAGTCGAAGGTGGCGTACCTGACCCAGGTCGGTCCGGCCGTGGTGATGTTCCAGCCCAGCGGCTTCGAGGGAGCCCGTCGGGAGGTCTTGCGGTGGCTCAGCGACGGCGCCCGCGTGCACAACGTCGACTGGACCATCAACGGCAACGGGGGCATCAGCTACGCCGTCTACGGGAAGGTCCTGGCGTGGGTGGACAAGAACGACCCCGGCCGGCGCCACGGTGAACAACCGGACGTGCTCGACAACGACCTGGGCGGGCTGCGGGAAGCCCGGCGCCGGTGGGACGCCGGCGACCTGGCGGGCGCCGACTTCAGCGCCGAGGCGATGGCGCTCGTCGAGCGGCGCACCGGCGTCCGGCTCGACGTCGGCTGGGTCGACGGCTTCGAGGAGCCCGGCCCCGCCGTGATGATCGGCGACATCCCAAGCGATCCGACGCCGCCGGGCCGGCTCGGGAACCAGGACCCCGACCTGGACGCCCGGCTGCGGAGCGCGCCCGAGCACGCGCGTCGGGCCGCGCTCGCGTTGGTCGCGCGGACTCTCGCCGGCAGGTTCACCTTCAGTGACCCGGAAGCCGTGGCATCAACGGTGGACTCGATCGAGCGTGGGGTGCCACTCGCCCCGGAGGTGCGTACGCGGATGTTCCGGTCGCTGGCCACCGGCGACGCTGAGGCCCGCTCGGCGATCAACGGCCTCTACGCCGCAACCGCCCCGCCGGGTCGGCACGTGGACGAACCGCTCGACCTGCTCCACGCGGCCACGTACGCGCTTCCCGACGAGTGGCCCCGCGTGCGCCAGGCGATCGATGGGCTGCTGCGCGGCTGACCCTCCCGACCCCGACGAGCCGTACCGTGCAAGGCCGCGACGGCGCGGTGGTTAAGGTGTACGGATGCGGGTGGCGTGGTCCTGGAGCGACCTCGATGGCTGACGCCGACGATGTTCGCCAGCTGGCGCTGGCGCTGCCTTATGTGATCGAGATCGACAGTGACGGCTTCGATTTCCGGGTCGCCGACAAAGGGTTCGTCTGGTCCTATCCCGAGCGCAGGCCCGGCGCGCCGCGCCGCATCCGGACCGATATCGCGGTGCTGTATGTCGGCGACGAAGCGGAGAAGCAGGCCCTGCTCCTCGGCGAACCCGAGCTCTTCTTCACCACGCCGGCGTACGACGGGTTGCCCCTGGTCATGCTGCGGTTGCCCCAGGTCAGCGTCGATCGTCTCACCGAACTCGTCACCGACGCGTGGCGCATGCGTGCGCCCGAGTCGCTCCTCGGTGACCTCGAGGACGACACCGACCCGTTGAGCCAGAGCTGAGCAGAGCCGATCAGCAGGCCGAGGCGATGCCACCGCGGGTTGGGGCGCACTCTCAGCAGGGGTCCGAGTCCGCCACCGGTGAAGCGGCCAACTGCAACCGCTTGCGTAGCCGACGCGCTTCGCGGCCGCGATACCTTCGCAGGACGCTTTCGAGGGTGTCGCGTACGTGCGGATCGGGATGATCGGCCAGGTAGGCCAGCTCCTCGGCACCGCCGTGCCGGCCCCGGCCCAGCTCGCCGAACGCCCCGCACGGCAGACAGGACGGGCACGGACAGGGCCGTCGCGCCCGGCAGGTACCGCCAACCCACTCCCTGCGGAACATCACGGACCCGTCGTACCTCGGCGGCGCGGATCGAACGGGGCACGAACACCTCGTAGCCGCGCGGATCGTCGAGCTCGCGCACCACCGCGACCGCCTGCGCGGCGGTGGCCTCGCGCGGTGGCGCGTTGTAGCGGTCGACGGTCACCGGCTCGTCGTCGGGCAACCGCAGATGCACCGCGACCAGCACGGCCGAGTGCCAGCGCCGCAACTCACGCACCCACTGATGCGTGAGAGTGAACGACGGCAGCACCGGCATGCAGTACACGCCCCGTCCGCCGGCCCGCCCGTGGCTGCGCGCGGCGATCCCCGAAGGCTGGATGTGCCGAGCCGACCTCGCCACGGTGACATGCACAAAGTCCGCCATCACCGGGATGGTAGCCGGCACGCGGGTGGTGACAGCCACGAGTTTACGGCCCCAAAATCGCCCACAGGGGGATGCTCCGATCGAGGCCCGGATCTGTCGGGCTCCCTCTCGGGCCTGTTGTTAACGCCACCGGCGTGTTCTTATACCGAGACGACGACGTCAGTGACCTGGTCGCGGCGACCGTCGTCCATCCCGTCCTACATTCCCAGAGGTGACGATGCGCAGGAGATCGACGTTTCAACTGGCAGCCCTGACCGCTACCGCTGCGACATTCCTGGCGGCCGGCGGAGCCTCCGCGGCGGTGAGCGCGGCAGCGCCCGTGGCCGCCTCCGCAGGCGTCGCGGCGTGTGAGCCGGGTGCCGAGGGGCACAGCGCGGCCCGGGTGAGCGAGGGCGCCACCGCTCAGGAGCCGGAGCTGTACTCGAAGAACGAGGCGAACGCCTACGGCGTGATCAAGGACTCGCCGCGCCTGGCCAACGGCAGCGTCACGATCCCCACGGTCTTCCACATGGTCTCCGATCACCCGCTCAGCGCGGCCGAGACGAACCGGTGGAACACCCTGATCGCGGCGCAGATGACGGTGCTCAACGATTCGTTCGCGGGCCGCACGGCGGCGGACGCCTCTGACACGCCGTTCCGCTTCTCGCTCGTCGACACGACGTGGACGGTGAACAGCGACTGGTACACGGTCGTGCCGGGCAAGAACGAGCGGGACATGAAGAAGGCGCTGTACACCGGCGACGCCCGCACCCTGAACGTGTACGCGGCCAACATCGGCGGCGGGCTCCTCGGCTGGGCGTACTTCCCGAAGGGCTACAACAACGGCCGGGACTACATCGACGGCGTGGTGATGCTGGACGAGTCGATGCCGGGCGGAACGGCGGGCAAGTACGCCCTGGGTGACACGCTGACGCACGAGGTGGGGCACTGGCTGATGCTGGAGCACACCTTCGCGCACGGGTGCTCCGCTTCCGGCGACTACGTCGCGGACACTCCGCGGGAGGCGGCGCCGCAGTTCAACTGCCCGGTGGGCGCGGACACCTGCACCGCGCCGGGGCTGGACCCGATCCACAACTTCATGGACTACACGCAGGACTCCTGCATGAACATGTTCACGGCGGGACAGGCGGACCGGATGAGCGACGCCTGGCTGGCGTTCCGGGCCGGTGGCGGCAAGTAACCACGCCCTGGTGCGTACGTTTCGGGGGTGACGGGCCAGCGGCTCGTCACCCCCTTCGTCATTGCGGCGGTGCCGCCGTTATGCACCGTGGAGGTCAGCGTAGTGCGCGTAGCTGGCGGGTGCGGAGCGGCAGTTGGCGTGCCGACAACGCGTTGAGCACTCCCAACCAGCCCTGTCGTTCGTCGATGATGGTGACGCCCGCGTCGACGATGCGGACGTGGGCGGATGGTCGGCCCCGATTGAGGGGCTCGACCAGATCGCACAGGTGCGCGCCGAGCTGCTCGACCTGGTCGGCGAGCGCGGCGAGCCCGCTGGCGGCGTAGCGATCAAGTGTGGTCGGGTCCATCGCGTCGGAGTTGTCGTAGCGGATGTTGGCGGCGGCTCGCTTCGCGGAAGCCATCAGCTCACGGTGCAGCGTCCGGTCCTGCGCGGCCCACGCTGCGGCCCGCTGCTGTTCGCGGCCGGCCGGGTCGTCGGCGAGGACCGCCTGGGTGGCGGCGATGAGCAGTTCGGTGTTGCGCGCGACGTGTGCGGCGATCCACTCGGCCGACCACGAGCCGGGCGTTGGCGGACCAAAGCCTGCCGACCGCACCTCGACCACGAAGGCGGCGTACCGCTGACGCAGTCTCGCCACGTTCACCGGTGCGCTGCCGCCGCCAGACCAGCGACTTCGGTCGCTGTCCCAGGACATCGCGCCGTCATCGTCGACCCAGATCCGGCTTCCAGAAACGGGGATGCCCTGCGTCAGTGCGTCGGCAACCTCGGCGAGCATCGCCGCCACACTGCTCCAGCACGCGGTGTCACCTGCCCCGTCGTCGCGGAGGAACTGTCGTACGCAACCGTGGGCTGGACCGGGCCGCAGGTCGACGAAGAGATCGTTGCCACCTCCGTCGCCGGCAATCGGCAACCAGGTCGGCAGCCAGGCACCCTTGCAGGGTGAGCCCGCTGGCGCCCGATCCTCCCGCGCCACGTATGCGGCGAACTGGTCCGCGGACGCCTCCTCCATCACCCCGTTCCAGGCCGACATCCACACATCGCGGCTGTCCAGGGCCCGCCGTATCGAGTAAGGCGAGTAGAGGGGCGGCAGTAGGTTGCCCTTGCCGGCCTGCCCGTCCGCCCGCCGCCACCAGGCGAGGAGATCGTTCGGTAGAGCCGTGCTCACACTCTGTACGGCGTCGCGAATGTCGTCCTCAGCCGCTGGCGGCCGGATCAGGGCCAACTCGACCGGGGAATGCCGGCCCAGCCAGTCCACGATGATGTCCCACGACTCGTCCACGGCATACGGCATGGGCCAATCATGGCAAAGCCGCGGTGAACCTGGCCGCCTGAGTTCCGTGTTGCAGAAGCACGAGCGATGGCGCGTGGACCTCAGGCTGCAGCGGCGCCACGAGCAGGCTGAGGGTGAGAGCGCGAGGCAGTAAATCCACATTCAGAACGGCTGCACTGCCAGTTCGGAGGTTGCCGCACGCCACGGCTACCGGCCCATCGATGATCCACGACGGCCCTGAGGTTCGTTCCTGCCACCCGCCGCCAGCTGCGCGGTTCGGCACCGCCACGACGCCGACGCATACGTCCACCTTGCCGCCGCCCTCGACCCGGCCTGCGTCGCGATGCGGCTGACGTCCACGTCGTCGGGCCATTGCCAGGTGAACCCGATGAAAGAGCCATAGGCTGGGACGACAAATCCGCTGGACGTGCGAACAGTCCTCACAGAACGGATGAGCGGTCATGGACTCAGATTCAGATGAGGTGAATCTCAGCCCCGAGGAACAGGAATATCAGAACAGGCTCCTCCGAGCTTTCGAGAACGTGAGAACCATCTCGATGGCGCTCAACTATGTCGAGCACCTGTTGGACCCCAATAAACCGTATACACCGGCCATGAACACGCCCACGGTGAAGGCTCTGTTGAACGAGGTGAAGCCCGGCAGCTCGGCCGAGCAGGGCCGAGCCGCCGTGCGCACACTTCAGGAGAGGCTGACCGCAGCCAACAACGAGTACCAGAAGATAACGGAAGAAGGGAAAAAGTTCTCGTGATGATTGGTGCCGAATTTCGACAAGCGTGGTGGAGCTAAGGGCGTAGCCGCTCGGGCTCGTGAAGCACGGCGTCTGCCAGGTCGCGCGGGAACAGGCGTTCGATGCTTTCGGCATAGCCCTCACCGTCGGCAGGCTTCCTGACTCGATCGCCATCCACCCGCACCGGCATCGAGATGCCTCCTGACGGATGTTCGGCCGTCGGCGTGATTTCGCAGGCCGCCCAGGCGAACGACGATGAGTCCTCCCGGCCGAGTAGCCGGACCTCGCAGGTGCCAGGGCCCCAGAGCAACCGGTCGGGCAGCAGCGCGGCGAGGCGTGTCTCCTCGGCCTGCACACCGGCGGTGTGGCGGTCAGGAATCCGGTACGGCGACCCGGAGCACCCGGAAATCAGACCGACCACCGCCGCGAGGCCGACAACGTATCGACGAGACATGCTCCCGATGATGTCATCGCCCGCCGGTCGGAACCAGCACTTGTCTCGGCTCCCGGGTACTGGCCATGATCAAAGGGCGTAGCCCACGGGTCCAGGGAAAGGTGCGCCGATGGACGAACTGCGTCACCTGTTCCGTGTGGCCGCTGACCACGCGGCGGACTATCGGCGGTCGTTGCCGGACCGGCCGGTCGGAGTGCCCATCGACCAGGCTGCGTTGGCCGGCTCGTTCGGGGGCCCGTTGCCCGACGCTCCCTGCCCGCCTGAGCAGGTATTGGCTGACCTGCTCGCCGCGGCCGAGCCTGGCCTGGTCGCGAGCGCCGGCCCACGGTACTTCGGGTTCGTGGTCGGCGGCGCGTTGCCGGCGGCGACCGCAGCCGACATCCTCGCTGCCGGTTGGGACCAGCTCGCGTTCAACGTTGTCACCTCGCCGGCCGCCATCGCCGCCGAGGCGGCCGCCGGCGGCTGGCTGAAGGAGTTGCTGGGCATTCCGGCGTCGGCGTCGGTCGGTTTCGTCAACGGCGCCCAGGCGGCGAACACCGTCGGGCTTGCCGCCGCCCGGCACCAGGTGCTGGCCGACGCGGGTTGGGACGTGGAACGGCGTGGGCTGCTCGGGGCGCCGCCGATCCGGGTGATCGCCGGGGAGGAGCGACACGGCACCATCGACCGGTCGCTGCGCCTGCTCGGCCTCGGGGTGGACGTGGTGGAATCGGTGCCGGCCGGGCCGAACGGCGCCATCGACCTCCGGTCGCTGCGGGACGTGCTGCGAGCCGGTTCCCGGGGCCCCACCATCGTGTGTCTTCAGGCGGGCAACGTGAACACCGGCGCCTGCGACGAGCTCCGGCAGGCGTGCGAGCTGGTCCGCCGGCACGGTGGGTGGGTGCATGTGGACGGGGCGTTCGGACTGTGGGCCGCGGCGAGTCCGGCCACGCGGCATCTGGTGGACGGGCTGGAACTGGCCGACTCGTGGGCCTGCGACGGCCACAAGTGGCTGAATCTCCCGTACGACTCGGCCTTCGCCTTCTGCGCCCGGCCGGACGTGCACGCGGCGGCGATGTCCTACGCCGCGGCGTACCTGGTCGGTTCCGGCGGCGCGCCGGTGGGAGCGGATCTCACCGCCGAGTCCTCGCGCCGGGCGCGGGGCTTCGCCGTCTGGGCCGGACTGCGGGAGCTGGGCCGCGACGGTGTCGCGGGGCTGGTCGACCGCTGTTGCGCGCTGGCCCGCCGGTTCGCCGATGGCCTGACCGCGGCCGGGTTCGAGGTGGCGAACGAGGTGGTGCTCAACCAGGTGCTGGTGGGCTTCGGCGACGATGCCCGCACCGACCGGGTGGTGGCGGCCGTGCAGGCGGACGGCACGTGCTGGGCGGGCGGTACGACGTGGCGGGGGCGGCGACTGATGCGGCTCTCGGTGTCGAACGCCACCACCACCGAGGCGGACGTGGACCGGTCGGTCGCCGCCATCACCCGCCTCGCCGCCTGAGGTCGACGCCGCTCCGCCCAGCACGCCTCGCAGCGAGGTCGGCCCGTTGGCGTCGTGGGTGGCTCGCCGTCAGCGGGCACGCGTGGCGGCGACGACCCGGCGGACCTCGTCGCCGTCCGTGGCCTCGCGTCCGTCGCGCTGCACCGGTGCCCGCAGGTGCACCTCCCGCGCCCGGGTCTCCGCGAGCACCTGCCGGACGTTGTGCGATCGGATGCCACCGCCGGCGATGACCCGCAACCGGTCGCCGGCCCGCTGCCGCAGTGCGGCGATGCGCGCGGCGCCGGCCAGCGCGGTGGGCGCCGCGCCCGAGGTCAACACCGCGTCGGCCCCGAGGTCGATGATCTCCTCGATTGCCCGTAGCTGGTCGTCGACCTCGTCGAAGGCCTTGTGCACGGTCACCGGCAACGGTCCCGCCGCCTCGATCAGGCGCCGCAGCACCGCGAGATCGAGGCCACCGTCGGCGCCGACGGCGCCGACCACCACCCCGACCGCGAGCCCGTGCGGGTTGGGCAGGCTGCGGATGGCCGCGATGTCGGCGAGCATGACCTGCTCCTCGATCTCGCTCACCCGGAAGTCGCCGCCCCGGGGGCGGACCATGACCCGCACCCCCACCGTCCGCAACGTCTGCAGGGCAACCGTGAGCGTCCCCAGGCTGGGGGTGGTGCCGCCCTGGCCGAGATCGGCGCAGAGCTCCAGCCGGTCGGCCCCGGCCGCCTCGGCCACCAGGGCGGTCGGTACGTCACTGACGCAGATCTCCACCGTGGTCATGCGACCGCCCCGGCCCGCGCGGGCGCCGCGCTCGACTCCGGGCGCAGCGGGAAGTGGCAGGCCACCTGGTGTCCGTCGCCGGCCAGCGGCGGTTCCGTCGCGCAGATCTCCTGGGCCAGGGGGCATCGGGTCCGGAACCGGCACCCGGTGGGCGGGTTCAGCGCGCTGGGCAGCTCGCCTCGGATGGTGATGCCGTCGCGGGCGGCCGCGGCGTTCGGCGTGATGGAGGGGACGGCGTCGATGAGTGCCTGCGTGTACGGGTGCCGGGCGGCCCGGACCACGTCCCGGGCCGGCCCGACCTCGACGAGCTTGCCGAGGTACATGACGCCGATCCGGTCCGCCATGTAGTCGACGACGGACAGGTCATGGCTGATGAAGACGTACGCCAGGCCGAGCTCGCGCTGCAGGTCCCGCATGAGGTTGAGGACCTGCGCCTGGATCGACACGTCCAGCGCGCTCACCGGCTCGTCGCCGACGATCAGCCGGGGCTGCAGGGCCAGCGACCGGGCCAGCCCGATGCGCTGCAGCTGGCCGCCGGAGAACTCGTGGGGGTAGCGCTCCAGGACCCGCCGCGACAGCCCCACCTGGTCGAGCAGGGTGGCGATGCGGGCCCGCCGGGCCGCCCCGTCGCCCACCTTCTGGATCTCCAGCGGTTCGGCGAGGATGGCGTCGACGCGCATCCGGGGGTTCATCGCGGCGTAGCTGTCTTGGAACATGAGTTGGACCTGCCGGTGCATGCGGCGGCGCTCCCGCCCGGCCAGGCCGGCGAGGTCGGTGCCGTCCAGCATGATCTGCCCGGCGGTCGGCCGCTCCAGTCCGACGGCCAGTCGTCCCACGGTGGACTTGCCGCAGCCGGATTCGCCGACCAGCCCGAAGGTCTCCCCCGGGCCGACCTCGAACGAGACACCCGCCACGGCGCTCACCTGCCCGGCGGTGCGGCGCAGCAGCCCACGCCCGTGCGCCGCGTAGTTCTTCACCAGTGCGCGCACCGACAGGACCGACGTCGCCGCCGGCTCGTCCGGTCCGGCCGTCGGGCCGGCCGGCTGCGGTGCCGGTTCGACCCGTACCGGGGCCGGCAGGGTGACCGGCGCGGCGGGTGTCGTGGGCACCGGGTGCAGACAGGCGTGCTGATGCTCGCCGGCCGACAGGGTGATGTCGCTGATCCGGCATTCGTCGGTGACGTGCCGGCAGCGGGGCGCGAACCGGCAGCCGGCCAGGGGCCGGGACAGGTCCGGCGGCAGGCCCGGGATGCTGTAGAGGCGGGCGTGTGCACCGGTCTCCCGGATCGCCGACTCGGGCAGCGCCTCCATCAGCGCCTCGGTGTAGCGGTGCCGGGGTGTGCGGAACAGCGTCGCGGTCGCGGCGGTCTCCACCACCCGGCCGGCGTACATGACGGCGACCCGGTCGGCGCGGCCGGCGATCACCCCCAGGTCGTGGGTGACCAGGATGACCGCCATCCCGAACTCTTCCCGCAGGTCGTCGATGAGTTCGAGGATCTGCCGCTGGGTGGTGACGTCGAGGGCGGTGGTCGGTTCGTCGGCGATGAGCAGGCGCGGGGAACAGACCAGTGCCATCGCGATGGCGACGCGTTGCCGCATCCCGCCGGACAACTCGTGCGGGTAGTTGTCGACGATCCGGTCCGGGCGGGGCATGCCGACCCGGCGCAGGATTTCGATGGTCCGCTCCCGCGCGTCCGCCTTGCCGACTCCCTCGTGCACCCGCAGCGGTTCGGCGACCTGGACGCCGATCCGCATGGTCGGGTTGAGCGAGGTGAGCGGGTCCTGGAAGACCATGCCCATCCGGACACCACGGATCCGGCGTACCTCGTCGGCCGGCAGCGAGCGCAGGTCCCGGCCCTCGAAGAGGATCTGTCCCCCGGACACCCGGCCGCCGGGCGGCAGCAGACCCATGATCGACAGTGCCGTCATCGTCTTGCCGCTGCCGGATTCGCCCACCACGCCGAGGGTCTCGCCCGGCATGACCTCGAGGCTGACCCCGTCGAGGGCGTGTACGGTGCCGCGGCGCAGCGCGATGTCGGTGTCGAGATCGCGCAGTTCCAGCAGGGGCTGAACCGCTGCCGGCGGCTTCCGAACGGTCGATTCGCTCATTTTCTGCTCCTGCTCAGCGTCGCCGGAGGCGGACCTCGAAGGCGTCCCTCAGCCCGTCGCCGATGAAGTTGAAGGCGAGGACGATGAGGATGATGGCGATTCCCGGCGGGTACAGCAGCCACCAGTGGCCGCTGTAGGTGTCGGCCAGGCCGTCGGAGAGCATCCCGCCCCAGTTCGCCGCCGGCGGGGGGACGCCGAGACCGAGGAAGGACAGGTACGCGACGTAGAGGATCGCGTCGGCGACCTGGAAGGTCGCGTTGACGATCACCGTGCCGATGGCGTTCGGCACGATGTGCCGGCGCACCGCCCGGCCACCCGTGCCACCCATCCCCCGCATGGCCTGGACGTACTCGCGGGAGCGCAGGGTCAGTGCCTCACCCCGGACCAGCCGGGCCGGCCCCAACCAGGCGAAGGCACCGATGATGAGGATGAGCATCGGCACACTCGGGGTGACGATGGCGGCGAGCAGCATGAAGAGGAACAGCGACGGGATCGACATCATCGCGTCGACCACCCGCATCATCGCCGGGTCCACCCATCCGCCCGCGAATCCGGCGACGGCGCCCCAGAGGGTGCCCACCGCGGTGGCGAGGATGCCGGCCGCGAGCCCGACGATGATCGAGGTCTGACCGCCGAGCATGAGCCGCCCCAGCTGGTCGTAGCCGACCCCGTCGGTGCCGAGCGGATGCCCCTGCTCACCCGGGGCGAGGTGCACGGCGGTGAGGTCGGTGTGCACCTGGTCGGTGTGGTAGAAGAGCGGGCCGAGGAAGCAGATCCCGGCCAGCAGGACGAACAGGCCCAGGCCCACCAGGGCCAGCCGGTTCTCGCAGAAGACGACCAGCCCCTGCCGCCAGAGGCCGCGTACCGGCTCGTCGGCCGCGTCGGCCGGCGGAGCGGGGGCGGCACCGGGACGGACCGCCTCGGACAGTGTGCTCATGACGTGCTCCCGCGGAGTCGGACCCGGGGATCGACGGCGGCGTAGAGCAGGTCGGCGACGAGCGCGCCGACCACCGTCGCGATCGAGATGATGACGGTGACCCCGAGCAGGATCGGGAAGTCACGCTTCAGCGCCGCCTGCCAGAACAGCTGCCCCATGCCGGGGAAGTTGAACAGCGATTCGACGACCAACGCCCCGCTGAACAGCGCGGGCAGGTACATCCCGAGCAGCGCGATGACCGGGAACAACCCGTTGCGCAGCGTGTGCCGCAGCACCACCCGCCGCTCTGAGAGGCCCTTGCTGCGGGCGGTGCGGACGTAGTTCTCGTTGAGGTTGTCGACCATGGCGGAGCGTACGTACCGCGAGTAGACCGCGATGGTGACGATGGCGAGCGTGACCGTGGGCAGGACCAGCCCCGCCGGGTCGGCGAGCACTTCCGCCACCGTGAACCCCTGCGGCGCCTCCGGTGGCAGGATCGGCCAGACCTGCGAGAAGAGGATGATCATCATGAGGCCCATGAAGAAGATGGGCGTGGCGTACGCCAGCAGCGACAGCGAGGTGATGGCGTAGTCGGGCCAGCGGTTGCGGCGTACCGCCTGGATCACGCCGAGCGGGATCGCCAGCACGATGGCGAGCAGGGTCGACAGCAGCGACAGCACCATGGTCTTCGGCAGCCGCTGGCTGATCGCCTCGACGACCGACTGGTTGAGCTGGTACGAGTAGCCGAGATCGCCGTGCAGCAGGCGCTGCACGTACATGCCGTACTGCTGGATCCACGGCCGGTCGTAGCCCATGTCGTGGTTGAACGCCGCCAACTGCTCCAGCGTCGCCTCCTTGCCGAGGGTGGCCCGTGCCGCGCCCCCGGGAAGCAGGTGCAGGATGAGGAACGCGATCACCGTGACGATCACGACAACGACGAGGGCCTGACCCAAGCGCGTGATGAGGTACCGGACCACCTGGGCCGTTCCTCCTCCCTGGTCGGGGCCCCGGCGGCGCGGTGGGCGCCGCCGGGGCCGGGACGATCAGTGGTCGGTCACTTCCAGGACCAGTCCTGGAAGTACATGAAGTTCATCGGGTCCTGCGGCTCGACGCCCTGCAGGCCGGACCGGTACGCCGAGACCTGGAACACCGGGTTCGGCATCCAGAGCACCGGCAGGTCCTTGGCGAGGAAGTCGTTGTACGCCTTGAGCGCGCTCTCGTCGCCGGAGAACTGCGTGGCCTCGATGAGCTTGTCGGCCTCCGGGTTGCTGTAGCTGCCCAGGTTCACCGGGGCGCCGGTGGCGAAGAGCCGCTCCCCGCTGGCGAAGGCCGGGTAGTACCAACTGCCCTGCGAGCCGAAGAAGGACATGTCCCACGAGCAGGTGGCGTCCGTCGGCTTGCAGGCCGGGGTGACCGCGACCGAGTCGGGCACCTCCTTGATGGTCAGCTGGATGCCGAGCTTGGCCAGCTGCGACTTGATCTCGGCGAACATCTTGGTCGTGGCGGCGAAGCCGGTCTGGCTGGTCACGGTGAAGTTCAGCGCCGTGCCGGCGGCGATGCCGTCGCCGCACTGGTTCGGCCCGGT
>NZ_JAPDPH010000064.1 GCF_026013475.1 Micromonospora yasonensis
TGGGTCCGGGATGCGGGCCGTCCGGCCGGGATCGTCCCCGCCGGTCTCGTCGGGTCCGGTGAGCCCGTCGGCCCCGACGCCGTCCCGGGCCGCGTCGGCCGGGGCCGCCAGGATCACATCCGGGCCACGGCCGGTCGCGGCATCCGGGCTCACGTCCGGATCGCCGCCGGTCGTGTCGTCCGGGCTCACGTCCGGGCCGCCGCCGGTCGTGTCGTCCGGGCCGGCACCGGTCGGGGCTGCCGGGGTCGCCCCGGCCGGGAAGTCGCCGGCCGCCTGGGCGGCCCGGAGGCAGTAGAAGGCCCCGGAGCGGTAGTGCAGCAGGGCGGGGTCGGTGGGTCGCAGCGCCGCGGCCACCGCCGCGTTGCCCTCGTGCCCCGCCGAGCCGATGGTGTAGTACCCCTCGCCGAAGCTGCGCAGCCACCGCCCGGCCAGGTCCAGCAGCCGGCTGGTCACCTGGGCGTCGAAGAGGGCGAGCGCCTGCGCGCCGCTCAGCTGCCCGCCGTCGGGCAGCGGTTCACCCAGGTCACGCCGCTGAGCGGGGGCGCCGAGCTCGCCCAGGGCCGCCCGGAACCGGTCGTCGAGATCTTGCGGGGTGGTCACGTCGGACAGCATTACCGACGAGGGGCCACGTCGCCCACCCGGACACGTTCCGCCCGGGGGTGCTCAGTCCTCCCCGCACTGCTCGGGGCAGCCGCCGTCGGAGACCTTCCAGACCAGCTCACGCAGGTTGGCGAGCTCGTCGGTGCCGAGGCCGTCAAGGAGTCGGGAGTCCGACACGACCTGGTGCACCCGGTCTCGGACCCGCCGGCCGGCGTCGGTCACCACGAGCGTCTTCTGCCGCCGATCGGCCGGGTCGACCCGCCGCTCCACGAGTCCGGCCTGCTCGAGCTTGTCCACCAGGGCGGTGACGTTGGACCGGTCGCAGCCCAACTGCTCGGCGAGGTCCCGGCCGGGTAGCGGGCGGTCCGGGTCGAGTTCGTGCAGGGCGCGGGCGGCCGCCGGAGTCAGCCCCAGTGCGGCGATCTCCACGTCCTGGTAGTGCCGGATGGCGGCGGCGATGTGCAGGATCCGGCGCACGGTGTCGCCGGCCAGGCCGGAGCGGTCGCCCCGATCGGGGCCGGTGGAGAGATTCGGGTGCGCCACGACTCACAGCCTACTTGCACTCAACAGTTAAACAGCTCGACTGTTGATCATGGGGTAATCGCTCCGGCACACCGGCCGGGCGGGTGGCAACGCCGGCGCAGCACCGCCACGTCGAGCAGCGGGTCCGGCCGCGCCGGGCGCGGCTGACCTCCGGCCCAGCTGCGCCGGTTGCTGGCCTGACCTGCGGTCTTCGGCCGGCGCCTCAGCCGGGGAGGAAGGAGAGGCGGACCTTCCGGGTGGGGTTGTCGCCGTTGGTGTCGACCAGGCAGATCGACTGCCAGGTGCCGAGCTGGAGGCGACCGCCGAGCACCGGCAGGGTCGCGTACGGGGGGACGAAGGCGGGCAGCACGTGATCCCGGCCGTGCCCAGGCGAGCCGTGCCGGTGCCGCCACCGGTCGTCGGCGGGCAGCAGGTCGTCGATCGCCCGCAGCAGGTCGTCGTCGGAGCCGGAGCCGGTCTCGATGATCGCCAGCCCGGCGGTGGCGTGCGGCACGAAGACGTGCAGCAGGCCGTCGCCCTGGCCGGCGACGAACCGCTCGGCCTCGCTGGTGATGTCCCGGACGGCCGGCCCGGTCCCGGTCTGGACGCTGATCACCTCACTGCGCATACGGCGCATTCTGCCGCAACGCCTCAGGATCCGCCCCCGCCGCCGCAGTCCCCACCGCCGCCCGGTTGCCGCCGCATGGCCGCAGGGTAACCGGACGGGGTCCAGCCCGGCCGGTCCGGCGCACCTAGCGCCGGCACCAAGTTACTGGCGGGTACCTGTGTTCAGCGTCGCGTCTGGGGGAGGGAGACGTGACGGCGAGCGGCACGAGGGGGCAGGATGGCGCTAGAGACCTATCCCACACAGAACCGAGGGAACGCCTGTGGCTACGGAACGCAAGCGCCCGGTGATCACCGCTGGTCTGCCGAGCCAGCTTCCGGACATCGACCCTGAAGAGACCAGCGAATGGGTCGAGTCGCTTGACGGTGTCATCGACGAGCGCGGAACCAAGCGCGCCCGGTACGTCATGCTGCGCCTGCTGGAGCGGGCCCGCGAGCGCCAGGTCGGGGTGCCGTCCCTGACCACCACCGACTACATCAACACCATCCCGCCGGAGCGCGAGCCGTGGTTCCCGGGTGACGAGCACATCGAGCGGCGGATCCGGGCGTACATCCGGTGGAACGCCGCCATGCTGGTGCACCGGGCGCAGCGTCCGGAGATCGGCGTGGGTGGCCACATCTCCACCTTCGCCAGCTCCGCCTCGCTCTACGAGGTGGGCTTCAACCACTTCTTCCGGGGCAAGGACCACCCGGGCGGCGGCGACCACATCTTCTACCAGGGCCACGCCTCCCCCGGCATGTACGCGCGGGCTTTCCTCGAGGGGCGGCTCAGCGCCGACCAGCTCGACGGTTTCCGGCAGGAGCTCTCCCACCCGGGGGGCGGCCTGCCGTCGTACCCGCACCCGCGGCTGATGCCGGACTTCTGGGAGTTCCCCACCGTCTCCATGGGCCTCGGGCCGATCAACGCGGTCTACCAGGCCCGGTTCAACCGCTACCTGCACCACCGCGGCATCAAGGACACCTCCCAGCAGCACGTCTGGGCGTTCCTCGGCGACGGTGAGATGGACGAGGTCGAGTCGCTCGGCGCGATCGGCGTGGCCGCCCGCGAGGAGCTGGACAACCTCACCTTCGTGATCAACTGCAACCTGCAGCGGCTGGACGGCCCGGTCCGGGGCAACGGCAAGGTCATGCAGGAGCTGGAGGCGTTCTTCCGGGGCGCCGGCTGGAACGTCATCAAGGTGGTCTGGGGCCGGGAGTGGGACCCGCTGCTCGCCGCGGACACCGACGGCGCGCTGGTCAACCTGATGAACACCACGCCCGACGGTGACTACCAGACCTACAAGGCGGAGTCCGGGGCGTACGTCCGGGAGCACTTCTTCGGCCGCGACCCGCGCACCCGCAAGATGGTCGAGCACCTCAGCGACGACGAGATCTGGAACCTCAAGCGGGGTGGCCACGACTACCGCAAGCTCTACGCGGCCTACAAGGCGGCGATGGAGCACACCGGCCAGCCGACGGTCATCCTCGCCAAGACCATCAAGGGCTGGACGCTGGGCTCGCACTTCGAGGCCCGCAACGCCACCCACCAGATGAAGAAGCTGACGCTGGAGGACCTCAAGCTCTTCCGCGACCGGCTCTACCTGGACATCCCGGACAAGCAGCTGGAGGAGAACCCCTACCTCCCGCCGTACTACCGCCCGGGCGAGAAGTCCGAGGAGATCGAGTACCTGCACGACCGGCGCAAGCAGCTCGGCGGCTACCTGCCGTCCCGGCGGCCCAACGGCAAGGCCCTGCAGATCCCGGGCAGCGAGCGCTTCTCCGACGTCAAGCGCGGCTCGGGCAAGCAGAAGGTGGCCACCACCATGGCCTTCGTCCGCCTGCTCAAGGACGTGATGAAGGACAAGGAGTTCGGCAAGCGCTGGGTGCCGATCATCCCGGACGAGGCCCGTACCTTCGGCATGGACTCGCTCTTCCCGACCGCGAAGATCTACTCGCCGCACGGCCAGCGGTACACCTCCGTCGACCGGGACCTGTTCCTGTCCTACAAGGAGGCCACCGGCGGCCAGATCCTGCACGAGGGGATCAACGAGGCCGGCTCGGTCGCCTCGTTCACCGCGGCGGGCTCCTCGTACGCCACCCACGGCGAGCCGATGATCCCGATGTACATGTTCTATTCGATGTTCGGGTTCCAACGGACCGCCGACGGGCTGTGGGCCGCGGCCGACCAGATGGCGCGGGGCTTCCTGCTCGGCGCGACCGCCGGCCGGACCACGCTCAACGGTGAGGGACTCCAGCACGAGGACGGCCACTCGCTGCTGATCGCCGCCACCAACCCGGCGGTGGTCGCGTACGACCCGGCGTTCGCGTACGAGATCGCGCACATCGTGGAGAACGGCCTGCACCGGATGTACGGCGAGGCGCAGGAGAACGTCTTCTACTACCTCACCGTCTACAACGAGCCGATCTTCCAGCCGGCCGAGCCGCAGGGCGTGGACGTCGAGGGCATCCTCAAGGGCATCTACCGCTACTCCCCCGCGCCGCAGGTCGGTGGGGACGCGCCGAAGGCGAACATCCTCGCCTCCGGCACCGGCATGCAGTGGGCGCTCAAGGCACAGCGGCTGCTCGCCGAGGACTGGGGGGTGGCCGCCGACGTCTGGTCGGTGACCTCCTGGACCGAGCTGCGCCGGGACGCGGTGGAGTGCGAGGAGTTCAACCTGCTCAACCCGGGCGCCGAGCAGCGGGTCCCGTACGTCCAGCGGAAGCTGGCGGACGCCGACGGGCCGAAGGTCGCGGTCAGCGACTGGATGCGCGCCGTACCGGACCTGATCGCCCGCTGGGTACCGGGCGACTACACCTCGCTCGGCACCGACGGCTTCGGCATGTCGGACACCCGGCACGCGCTGCGCCGGCACTTCCACGTCGACGCCGAGTCGGTGGCGGTCGCGACGCTGCGCCAGCTCGCCCTCCGCGGCGCGGTGCCGGCCCACGTGCCGGCCGAGGCCGCCAAGAAGTACGCGCTGGACGACGTCAACGCGGCCCCGGTCGGCGAGACCGGCGGCGACAGCTGACCCATCCGGTACGACAGGGGCCCGGCGCCACCCGCGCCGGGCCCCTTCGTCGTCTCCGTACCCCCAAGATCCGCAACGGCGGCGGCGACGTCGCCGCCGCGCCGCAATTTCAGGGAAAGTGCTGGCTCACGAGGCCGGGAGACAGCACTTTCGGGGAGAGCGTGTGGATCTTGGCAACGCTCGTGCGGGCCGGCTGACGGCGGCGGAGTCGACGATGGTCCGGCGTTCCTGGCGGGAACGCCGGACCATCACCATCGCGGGCGACGCCGGGACCGGCTCCGGTCAGCCGACGGCGGCCAGGTCGGTGAGCCGGGCCAGCGAGTCCTCCAGGTCGGCGCCGACCCGACGCAGGCCGAGCCGGAGCAGGGCGGCCTTGACCGGCCCGGCGGGCCACCGTACGACGATGAGCCGCACGACCGTCCCGCCTTCCTCCTCGTCCGGGGTCAGCTGTACGTAGATCTCGGTGCGCGCCTCGGCCCGGGCACCGGCGCCCTTGGCCCGCTCGCGCCACCCGATCAGGGTCGGCTCCTGGTAGGCGATCACCTCGGCCTCGTGCGCCGCGCCGCGCCCGGCCTGGACCAGTTGTCGCCGGCCAAACCCCTCCCCGGAGAGGACCTCGGCCGCGCGGACCCCCGCCAGCCAGGCCGGCAACTGCTCGGCCCGCTGCACGACGTCCCAGACCGCTTCCACCGGCGCCATCACGTGCGCACTGCGTTCCACGAGGATCATCTTGTCTTTCCCCCACTTAAACCACATCCGCGATATTCGGCACTCTATGTGTAAATCGGACTTACCTGGACGGGTTCGGAAAAAGACACGCCGAAAAGCCTTGTGCCGCCTACCTTTCCGGGCCTATGGACCGGCGGCGCTCCGCGCCCTAGAGTCGCGAACACGCTTCGCGTTTGAGGGAGGGCGAATGACGCACCGGCCGATGCCCGAGTTCCCCGCCGGCTTCCGCTGGGGGGTGTCCACCTCCGCCTACCAGATCGAGGGAGCGGCGACCGCCGACGGCCGGGGAGCGTCCATCTGGGACACCTTCGCCCACTCCCCCGGCCGGATCGCCGACGGCAGCACCGGCGACGAGGCGTGCGACCACTACCACCGGTACGCCGAGGACGTCGCGCTGCTGGCCGGCCTCGGGGTCTCCGCGTACCGGTTCTCGATCGCCTGGCCCCGGGTGCAGCCGAGCGGGCGGGGCCCGGCGAACCAGGCCGGGCTGGACTTCTACGACCGGCTGGTGGACGAGCTGCTCGGTCACGGCGTCGACCCGGTGGCCACGCTCTTCCACTGGGACCTGCCGCAGGCGCTGGAGGACACCGGCGGCTGGCTCGACCGGGACATCGCCGCCCGCTTCGCCGAGTACGCCGACCTGGTCGCCGCCCGCCTCGGCGACCGGATGAAACTCTGGATCACGCTCAACGAGCCGTTCATCCACATGAGCCTCGGGCACGGGATGGGGGTGCACGCCCCCGGCCGGATGCTGCTCTTCGACGCCTTCCCGGTGGCCCACCACCAACTGCTCGGGCACGGTCTCGCGGTCTCCGCGCTGCGCGCCCGCGGCAGCACCCCGGTCGCCATCGCCAACAACTACTCCCCGGTCCGCCTGGCCGGGGAGACCGACGCCGACCGGGCCGCCGGGGCGGCGTACGACGCGCTGCACAACCGGCTCTTCACCGATCCGCTGCTCGGTCTCGGCTATCCCGAGGAACTCGGCCTGGACCAGGCCCTGATCCGGGACGGGGACCTCGACGTGATCGCCGCCCCGATCGACGTGCTCGGGGTGAACTACTACAACCCGACCGGCATCCGGGCCGCCGAGGAGGGCTCGCCGCTGCCGTTCGAGATCGCGCCGCTGGACGACTACCCGCGGACCGCCTTCGACTGGCCGGTGGTCCCGGACGGCCTGCGCGACCTGCTGCGGCAACTGCGTGACCGGTACGGCGACGCGCTGCCACCGATCCAGGTCACCGAGAGCGGGTGCGCGTACGACGACGGGCCCGACGCCGACGGCCGGGTGGACGACCCGGACCGGATCGCGTACCTGGACGGGCACCTCCGGGCGGTCCGCGAGGCGATCGACGCGGGCGTGCACGTGACCGGGTACTTCGTCTGGTCGCTGCTGGACAACTGGGAGTGGGCCGAGGGCTTCACCAAGCGGTTCGGCCTGGTGCACGTCGACTTCGCCACCCAGCGGCGTACCCCGAAGTCCTCGTACGCCTGGTTCCGTGACCAGGTCGTGCGGCCGTGACCACCGTCGACCCGACGCCGGCCGCCCTGCCGGCGGCACTCGCCGAGCCGGCCGTGCCGGTCCGGCGGAGCTGGATCGCGCTGATCTTCGCGGCCAACCTGGGCGTCTGGATGGCCTTCTTCACCCCCATCCAGGTGCTGCTGCCGCAGCAGATCGAGCGGATCGCGCCGGGCGACAAGGAGGCGATGCTCGCGGTCGTCACCGGCCTCGGCGCGCTCGCCGCGGTCCTCGCCAACCCGCTCGCCGGCGCGCTCTCCGACCGGACCGTGCTGCGGCTGGCGAACCGGCACTTCGGCCGCCGGCACGTCTGGACCGCCTCCGGGGCGGTGCTCGGCGCGCTGGCCCTGGTGCTGCTGGCCCGGCAGGACACCATCGCCGGCGTCGCGGTCGGCTGGGTCGCCGCCCAGGTCTGCTTCAACGCGATGCTGGCCAGCCTCACCGCCGCCATCCCGGACCGGGTGCCGGTCGCCCAGCGCGGCGGCGTCTCCGGTTGGGTGGGCATCCCGCAGGCGCTCGGCCTGGTGGTCGGGGCGGTGCTGGTCACCGCCGTGGTCGCCGGCAACGCCGCCGGGTACGCGGCGATCGCGCTCGCGGTGCTGCTGCTCTCGCTGCCGTTCGCGCTGCTCACCGAGGACGACCCGCTGCCCCGGGAGCACCGGCCGGCGCTGCGGTGGCGCGCGCTGCTGGCCTCGATGTGGGTCAGCCCGCGCCGGCACCCGGACTTCGCCTGGGCCTGGTTCACCCGGTTCCTGGTCCAGACCGGCAACGCCCTCGGCACGCTCTACCTGCTCTACTTCCTCACCGACGGGGTACGGGTCGCCGACCCCGAGGGCGCGCTACTGGTGCTGATCCTGCTCTACACGCTCGGCATGATGCTGACGGCCGTGGTGTCCGGCCGGCTCTCCGACCGGTCCGGCCGGCGCAAGGTCTTCGTGATCGTCTCCGGGTTGATCATGGCGGTGGCGGCGGCGCTGCTCGCGGCGGCGCCGACCTGGCCGATGGCGGTCACCGCCGCGCTGCTGCTGGGCGCCGGCTACGGCGTCTACCTGGCGGTGGACGCGGCGCTGATCACCCAGGTGCTGCCGGCCGCCACCGACCGGGCCAAGGACCTCGGGGTGATCAACATCGCGAACTCCGCGCCCCAGGTGCTCGGCCCGGCGCTGTCCGCCCCGATCGTGGTCCACCTGGGCGGCTACCCCACCCTGTACGCGGTCACCGCCGCGGTCACCCTGCTCGGCAGCGCCCTGGTCCTGAAGATCAAAGCGGTGCCCTGACCGCCCCCTCGCGGAATCCGCTCGTCGTCGGCCGTAGGCTGGGGGACGTGACGGTACGTGTACGCTTCGCCCCTTCCCCGACCGGTATGTTCCACGTCGGCGGCGCCCGCTCGGCCCTGCAGAACTGGATCTACGCCAAGCAGCAGGGCGGGGTGTTCGTGCTCCGCATCGAGGACACCGACGCGGCCCGCAACAAGCCCGAGTGGACCGAGGGCATCCTGTCCGCGCTCGACTGGATCGGCATCGAGCGGGGCAGCTACGAGGGCCCGTACTTCCAGTCGTCGTACGCCGGCGAGCACCGTGCCGCCGCGCGGCGGCTGTACGAGAGCGGCCGGGCGTACTACTGCGACTGCACCCGGGAGGACGTGCAGGCGCGTACCGGCTCGCAGTACCAGGGCTACGACGGCTTCTGCCGGGACCGGGGCCTCGGCCCGGGCGAGGGGCGGGCGCTGCGCTTCCGTACGCCGGACGAGGGCGAGACCGTGGTGGTCGACCTGATCCGCGGCGAGCCGACCTTCGAGAACAAGCTGATCGAGGACTTCGTCATCGCCCGCGGCGACGGCTCCCCGGTGTTCCTGCTCGCCAACGTGGTCGACGACATGACCATGGGGATCACCCACGTGATCCGGGCCGAGGAGCACCTGCCCAACACCCCGAAGCAGCAGCTGCTCTGGGACGCGCTCGGCGTCAAGCCGCCGGTCTGGGCGCACGTGCCGGTGGTGGTGAACGAGAAGCGGCAGAAGCTGTCGAAGCGGCGGGACAAGGTCGCCCTGGAGGCGTACCGGGACGAGGGCTACCTCGCCGACGCGATGCGCAACTACCTGATGCTGCTGGGCTGGGCCCCCTCCGGCGACCGGGAGATCGTCCCCTGGTCGGTGATCGAGGAGGAGTTCCGGCTGGAGGCGGTGAACCCGTCCCCCGCGTTCTTCGACGAGAAGAAGCTGCGCGCGTTCAACGGCGAGTACATCCGGGCGCTGCCGGTGGAGGACTTCATCACGGAGTGCAAGCCGTGGCTGACCGGCACCGGCACCATCGCGCCGCCCCCGTGGCAGCCGGAGGAGTTCGACGCCGCGGCGTTCGCCGCGGTCGCCCCGCTGGCGCAGACCCGGATCGCGGTGCTCAGCGAGATCGTGCCGAACGTCGACTTCCTCTTCCTGGCCGACCCGCTGATCGACGAGGCGGCCTGGGCGAAGGCGATGAAGGAGGGCGCGGCCGAGCTGCTGGACGCGGCCATCGCCGCGTTCGAGGCGCTGGAGTCGTGGGACGCCGAGTCGCTGAAGTCCACCCTGGAGGCGGTCGGCACCGAGCGCGGGCTGAAGCTGGGCAAGGCGCAGGCCCCGGTCCGGGTCGCGGTCACCGGCCGTACGGTCGGGTTGCCGCTCTTCGAGTCCCTCGAGGTGCTGGGCCGGGAGCCCACCCTGACCCGGCTGCGCGCCGCCCGGGTGCGCCTGGTCTGACCGCACATCGCGGAAGAGCCCGCCGGTTGTCCGGCGGGCCCTTCGGTGGAGCGCTGCGGTTCAGCCGTGGGCGGCGCGGCGGCGCAGCAGCAGCCCCCCGCCCAGCGCGAGGAGCACCACCACCACGGCGCCGGTCGCCCACCACCAACCCGTGCCGCCGTCGGCCGACCGGGACGCGGCGGGCACGGGGCTCGCCGGGGTGGTCGACAGGGTGGTCGGCGGATCCGCCGGGGTGGTCGGGGCCGTGGTCGGCGGCGCGGCCGACCTGGTGGCGGCCGCGCCGGTGGTCAGGGTGAAGCTGAGCTCGCCCTTGACCGGGTGGCCGTCGGCCGAGCCGAGCTGGTACGCGACCGTGTAGACGCCGGGCGGGCCCGGGGTGAACGGCACGCTCACCCGCTTGCCGGAGAAGGTCGGCGCGCCCGACGCGGCGGGTGCGTCGTCCGGCCCGGTGACTGTGATCTTCGTCGTATCCGGGGCCGGCGTGGCCAAGAAGCGCAGCTCGATTCGCTCCGGTGCGGTCGCCACCCGGGACCCGTCCTTGGGATCGCTGCCGGTCAACGAATTGTGCGCGGCGGCAGGGGCGGCGGGCAGCAGCACCGACGCACCGAGTGCCACCGCGAGAACCACCGACCAGGTGCGTGCCACACGGGCGATCGTGCCCCCCATCGACCCCTCCGTCCGGGTACTATCCGGCCGCTGATCAACGGCCGCTCGGTTAGTCGGCCACAGATCGCAAATAGTTCCAATAACTCTTCCAGCAGCTGCAACCGAGCGACGTTCTGCGGAGTCTTTGAGGTGGGCACCCGATGTTCGGGCACGGCCACCACCGTCGGCCGATCCATCGTGACCTGCAGCGGAAGCCAGCCATCGAACGGGGCGAGGAGGCGGCGATGGTCCGGAAGGTGAGGCGGCTGCTGGTAGCCGTGGCGGGCGCGGTGATCGCGACCGCCTGCGCGTTCGCCCTGGCCGGCCCGGCAGCCGCCCAGGCGGCGCCCAAGCCCAAGCTCGCACCGGCCGGAGTGGACATCACCGGCGACAAGCTGGACGAGCCGCTGCAACTGCGCGCCGACAAGCACCCGGCCGAGGTGAACGCCGTCGTCGACCAGGTGAAGTGGCTGGGGGCCACCGGCCAGCAGCGCGGGCCGAAGGCGGAGGACCTCGGTCCCAAGTACACGGTCGTTCTGATCTACGCGGGCACGCCGACCAAGACCTACGACCTCTACCCGCTCGCCAAGGGCGGCCCCCGCGTCTACCGGCCGGCGAAGCAGCCCGACCTGAGCAAGACCCGGGCCGGCTGGTTCTACGGCCGGCTGACCATGTCCGAGGCGCTGCGGGCCGCCGGCGTGCCGCTGGAGCGGCAGTACGACACGCTCAGCGGCGGCATCGGCGGCGGTGAGCGGGTCATCCCGGAGGAGTCGCTGGACCCGGTGCAGGACATCGACGCGGCAATGGGCGAGCTGCAGCGACTGCTGCTGCTCAACGTCGGGGTGATGGTGGTCATCACCGGCGGCCTCGCCGGCATCGCGCTGCTGGTCCGCCGCCGCACCCGCTGAGCCCGGCCGGTCAGACTTCCAGGACCACCTTGCCGCGGACGTGCCCGCCCGCCACCAGGTGCTGCGCCTCGGCGGCCTCGGCCAGCGGGAAGGTCCGGGCCACCTGCACGGTCAGCCGGCCGGCGTCGACCAGCCCGGCCAGCACGCTCAGGTCCGCGGCGGACGGCTTCACGAAGAGATAGCTGCCGCCGAGCCGGGTGACGTGCTCCGGGTCGGCAGTGGAGACCAGCCGCGCCGGCCGGGCCAGCACCTCGGCGGAGACGTCCAGCGCGTCGCCGCCGAACAGGTCCAGCGCCACGTCCACCCCGTCGGGCGCGACCGTGCGGATCCGGTCCAGCAGGCCGTCGCCGTAGCTGACCGGCTCGGCCCCAAGCGACCGGACGAAGTCGTGGTTGGCCTCGCTCGCCGTGCCGATCACCCGGTCGGCGCCGAGCGCCCGGGCCAGCTGCACCGCCAGGTGCCCGACCCCGCCGGATGCCCCGTGCACCAGCACGGTGTCGCCGGCGCCCGTCCGGGCCAGCTGCAACGCCTGGTACGCGGTCAGCCCGGCCAACGGCAGGCCGCCGGCCTCCACCCAGGACGCCTGCACCGGCTTGTCGGCGAGGCACCGTTCCGGGGCGGGCACCAGCTCCGCGTACGTGCCGTACTGGAGGTGGTCGCGCCGGACGTAGCCGATCACCTCGTCCCCGACGGCGAACCCGGTCACCGCCGGGCCCACCGCCTCGACCACGCCGGCCGCGTCCCAGCCCGGTACCAGCGGGAAGTGGCTGGGGATGGCGGCGGCGAGGCGGCCCTCGCGGATCTTCCAGTCGACCGGGTTCACCCCGGCGGCGCGGACCCGCACCAGGACGGTGTCCGGCCCGACCGGAGGCGTGGGCAGCTCGCGCAGGGTGAGCCGCTCGGGCAGCCCGTACGCGTCGATCGCGATCGCCTTCACCCTGCTCACGCTAGCCCCAAACCCGGGCCGGCGCCGGGTCAGCACCAGCGGCGGGGTGGCCTCTCCCGGCGGATCGTCCGGCTCCGCGGCCGGACCGCGCCGTGCCGGTGCCCGCCGGCCCAGCCGGGCAGCTCGCTGCGGCAGCCCTGCGCCGGCACCGGCTCGGGCACGGCCGGCAGGACCGGCTCGACGGCCCGCTGCCGGGGCGCGGGCGGCTCCTCGTCGCCGCGCTCGGGCCCGCGCCCGGCGGTCGGCTCGGCCGGATGGGTCACCCCCGTCCGGCGCGGGTGCTTGGCGGACGCCGGCTGTTCGTGGTGGCCTCCCAGCCGGCAGGGCTCGCCCTGGGCGCAGCCGTGCTCGGCCTCCCCCTGCGCCATCCCGGTCTCCTCACGTTCGCCATCGCCCGTAGGGCGGTCGCCCCGACGTGCCCTGACACCGTACTGGCCGGGCCCGACGGGGTGGACGGCGCGTACCCGTGGAGATCGTCCGGCGCGAGGGTGGGCGGTCCGGCGTCGAGGCCGGAGGAGGCGGCCGCCCTCGGGTGGAGTCCCTGATCAGGGCATGTCAGGCTAGGACGGTGAGCGAGCCGGGCGGTACCGAACTGTCGGCGACCCTGCGCCGGATCGAGCGGGCGGCGGGCGCGCTGGCCACCGCCAGCGTGGCCCGGATGGACGAGTCCCTGCCGTGGTTCCGGGAGCTGCCGGCGGACCAACGCTCCTGGGTCATGCTGGTCGCCCAGGCGGGTGTGCGCTCGCTGGTGCAGTGGTTGCGGCAGGGCGGCGGCGCGACGGACAGCACCCAGGAGGTGTCGGACGAGGTGTTCGCCGCCGCGCCGCAGGCCCTCGCCCGGTCGATCAGCCTCCAGCAGACCGTCGCGCTGATCAAGGTGACCATCGAGGTGGTCGAGGAGCAGGTCGGCCACCTGGCGGTGAAGGGCGAGGAGCAGTCGTTGCGGGAGGCGGTGCTCCGCTTCTCCCGGGAGATCGCCTTCGCCGCCGCCCGGGTGTACGCCCGCGCCGCCGAGAGCCGCGGCTCCTGGGACGCCCGGCTCCAGGCGCTGCTGGTGGACGCGCTGCTACGCGGCGACTCGCCGGACGTGCTGGCCAGCCGGGCGGCGGCGCTCGGCTGGTCGGACGCGCCCCCGGTGGCGGTGGCGGTGGGCCGCTCCCCCGGCGGCGAGGTGGCCGCCGTGCTGCACACCGTCTATCGGCAGGCCCGCCGGATCGGGGTCGAGGTGATCGGCGGCGTGCACGGCGACCGCCTGGTGATCGTCCTGGGCGGGGCGCCGGACCCGGTGGCGGCGACCGAGAAGCTGCTGACCGCGTTCGGGGACGGGCCGGTGGTGGTGGGTCCGGCGGTGCCCAGCCTGGACGAGGCGACGGACTCGACGCGGGCCGCGCTGGCCGGCTTCCGGGCGGCGCCGGCCTGGCCGACCGCGCCGCGCCCGGTGCCCGCCGAGGACCTCCTGCCGGAGCGGGCCCTGGCCGGCGACGCGGAGGCCCGGCGGCGGCTGCGCCACGACGTGTACGCGGCGCTGGTCCGCGCCGGGGGCGAGCTGCTGGAGACGCTGGACGCCTTCTTCGCCGCCGGAGGCACGCTGGAGAGCGCCGCCCGGGCGCTCTTCGTGCACCCGAACACGGTGCGTTACCGACTCAAGCGGGTCGCCGAGGTGACCGGTTTCTCGCCGCTCGCCCCCCGGGACGCGTTCGCCCTGCAGGTGGCGGTTACGGTGGGTAGGCTGGACCCGGCGGTCCCGGCCGTCGCACCCGTCCCGAGCCAGACATTGAGCCCAGCCAGCCGGAAAACGTCACAAACGAGTGATGATCGCCGCCGATCTTTGTAGGGATCCTCCAAAGCTTCTAGTGCGGTTTGGTGCCTTGCGTTACAGCGCGACCCGCGAGTATCCGTCAGAGTCGTAAACGTGCTCGCCGTACTCTCCCCCGGACAGGGTTCGCAGAAACCCGGGTTCCTGACCCCGTGGCTCGACCTCCCCGACGCCGAGGCGCGCCTGCGCCAGTGGTCCGCGCTGGCTGGGGTCGACCTGGTTCACCTCGGCACCGAGGCGGACGCGGACGAGATCAAGGACACCGCCCGCACTCAGCCGCTGCTCGTCGCGGCCGCGCTGCTCGCGGCCGAGCAGCTGCCGATGCACGACGTCGCGCTGGTCGCCGGCCACAGCGTCGGTGAGCTGGGCGCGGCGGCCCTGGCCGGGGTGCTCCCCGCCGAGGCGGCCGTGACTCTCGCCGGCGTACGCGGCCGGGAGATGGCCGCCGCCTGCGCGCTGGAGCCCACCGGGATGGCCGCCGTGCTCGGCGGCGACCCGGACGAGGTGGTCGCCGCGATCGAGGCGCACGGGCTGTACCCGGCCAATCGCAACGGCAGCGGCCAGATCGTCGCCGCCGGCGCCCTCGACGGGCTGGACAAGCTCGCCGCCGAGCCGCCGGCCCGGGCGCGGGTCACCCGGCTGAAGGTGGCCGGCGCGTTCCACACGCCGTACATGGCCCCGGCCGAGGCCGCCCTGGCCGGCGTGGCCGCCGGGATCACCCCGGCCGACCCGGTCCGGACCCTGCTCTCCAACCTGGACGGCACCGCGGTCGACCACGGGCGGGAGCTGGTGCGGCGGCTGGTCCGCCAGGTCACCGCCCCGGTTCGCTGGGACCTGTGCATGCGTACCCTGGCCGACCTGGGCGTCACCGGCGTGCTCGAGCTGCCGCCGGCCGGCACCCTGGCCGGCCTGGTCAAGCGGGAGCTCAAGGGCGAGGGCGCGCCCGAGATCGTCACCCTGAACACCCCCGACGACCTGCCGGCCGCGCGGGACCTGATCGCCCGGCACAGCGTCCCGCAATCGCGAACGGAAGGTAAGCACTGATGACCGGAAGCAGGATCGTCGCGATGGGGCACTACCAGCCCTCGCGCGTGGTCACCAACGACGAGCTGGCCCAGCTGGTCGACACCAACGACGAGTGGATCCGGGATCGGGTCGGCATCGCCACCCGGCGGATCGCCGGCGACGAGACGGTGGCCGACATGGCCACCGCGGCCGCCGGCAAGGCGCTGGCCAGCTCCGGCCTGACCGCCGCCGACATCGACCTCGTCGTGGTGGCCACCTGCACCTCGGTCGACCGCAGCCCGAACGTGGCCTGCCGGGTCGCCGCCAAGCTGGGCATCGCCGCCCCGGCCGCGTACGACATCAACACCGCGTGCTCGGGCTTCGCGTACGCCCTGGGCACCGCCGACCACGCGATCCGGGCCGGCGCGGCCCGCAACGCGATCGTCATCGGCGCCGAGAAGCTCTCCGACTTCACCGACTGGACCGACCGCTCGACCTGCATCATCTTCGGCGACGGCGCCGGGGCCGCGGTGGTCACGGCGGCGGCCGAGGGCGAGCCGGCCGGGGTCGGACCGGTGGTCTGGGGCTCGGTGCCGGAGAAGAGCGACGCGGTCCGCATCGAGGGCTGGCGGCCGTACATCGCGCAGGAGGGGCAGGCGGTCTTCCGCTGGGCCACCACGGCGCTCGCGCCGCTGGCGCTGCGGGCCTGCGAGCAGGCCGGGGTGGACCCGTCGGAGCTGGCCGCGTTCGTACCGCACCAGGCCAACGCCCGGATCATCGACGGGATCGCCAAGCGGCTGAACATCCCCGACGCGATCATCGCGAAGGACATCGTCGAGTCCGGCAACACCTCGGCGGCGAGCATCCCGCTGGCCCTGTCCAAGCTGGTCGAGCGGCGCGAGGTGCCCTCGGGCGCCCCGGTGCTGCTGTTCGGCTTCGGCGGCGGCCTGACCTACGCCGGTCAGGTCGTCCGCTGCCCCTGAGACCCCCTCGGGCGCGAACGCGCCGAGGATCGACGGCCGGCGCCGCCGACCGTCAGGAATCCCGATGAGAGGAACCAATCGCAATGACCCGTGACGAGATCACCTCCGGCCTCGCCGAGATCCTCGAAGAGGTTGCCGGGGTGAACCCGGACGACGTGGCCGAGGGGAAGTCCTTCACCGATGACCTCGACGTCGACTCGCTCTCCATGGTGGAGGTCGTGGTGGCGGCCGAGGAGAAGTTCGGCGTCAAGATCCCGGACAACGAGGTGCAGAACCTGAAGACCGTCGGGGACGCCGTCAGCTACATCGAGGCGCAGTCCTGATCATGAGTCGCCCCGACGTCGTCGTCACCGGGCTCGGCGCGACGACCCCGCTCGGCGGGGACGTCGCGTCGACCTGGGACGCCATGCTCGCCGGCCGCTCCGGGGTGAGTGCGCTCACCCAGGAGTGGGCCGGGCAACTGTCTGTCCGGATCGCCGCCCAGCTCGCGGTGGATCCGTCCGAGGTACTGGATCGGGTCAAGCTGCGCCGGCTGGACCGGTCGGAGGCGATCGCCATCATCGCGGCGCAGCAGGCCTGGGCCGATGCCGGGCTGGCCGACTCCGGGCTGGACCCGGAGCGGTTGGCGGTCAGCCTCGGCTCCGGCATCGGCGGCGCCACCACCCTGCTCGCCCAGGACGACATCCTGGAGGCGTCCGGCCCGCGGCGGGTCTCCCCGCACACCGTGCCGATGCTGATGCCGAACGGTCCGGCCGCCTGGGTCGGGCTGGAGTTGGGGGCCAAGGCCGGGGTGCATTCGATGGCCAGTGCGTGCGCGACCGGCGCGGAGGCGATCGCGCTCGGCCTGGACATCATCCGCTCCGGCCGGGCCGACGTGGTGGTGGCCGGCGGCACCGAAGCGGTGATCCATCCGCTGCCGATCGCCGGCTTCGCCTCGATGCGGGCCATGTCGACCCGCAACGACGAGCCGGAGAAGGCCTCCCGGCCGTGGGACAAGGGCCGCGACGGCTTCGTGCTCGGTGAGGGCTCGGGCGTGGTGGTCCTGGAACGCGCCGACCACGCCGCCGCCCGCGGCGCCCGGGTGTACGCCCGCCTGGCCGGCGCCGGAATCACCTCGGACGCGTACGACATCGTGCAGCCGCACGCCGAGGGCGAGGGCGCGATCCGGGCCATCGCCAAGGCGGTCGCGGACGCGGACATCGCGAAGACGGACATCGTGCACGTCAACGCGCACGCCACGTCCACGCCGGTGGGCGACATGCTGGAGATCGGCGCGCTGCGCAAGGCGATCGGCGACCACCCGGTGCTGTCGGCCACCAAGTCGATGACCGGGCACCTGCTCGGCGCGGCCGGCGCGCTGGAGTCGATCGCCACCATCCTGGCCATCCGCGACAGCGTCGTACCTCCGACGATCAACCTGGACGACCCGGACGAGGGTCTCACCCTGGAGGTGGCCGCGCACAAGGCCCGCCACCTGGAGATCCCCGCGGCGCTGAACAACGCGTTCGGCTTCGGGGGCCACAACGTGGCTCTCGTCTTCACGCGGGTCTGACCAGCTGACGGCGTCGTCGGGGTCCGTTGTCCGCTCAGGACGCGGGCCCCGAGCCCGTCTCAGCCCCGGTTGCGGGGGTGCTGGCGGGAAGTCCGGCCGGCTGCCGCGCCGGCCGCTAGGGTGGGGGCCGCCGGCAGCCGTCGAGGAGCATCCCGTGGAAGCGACCGAGATCCGCAAGCTCGCCGCGCTCGAGGACACCCACTGGTGGTACCGGGAGCGGCGGGTCCTGCTGGGCCGGGAGCTGCGCCGGCTGGCGGCAGCCGGAGTGCGCCCCGAGCGGGCGCTCGACGTCGGTGCGGCCGGCGGCGGCAACACCCGGGTGCTGCGGGCGTACGGCTGGCGGCCGCTCGCCCTGGAGTACAGCGCGGAGGGCGCCGGGGTGGCCCGGGAGCGAGGGCTGGACGTGGTCCGGGCCGACGCCCGCCACCTGCCGCTCCCCTCGGCCGGGCTGGGCCTGGTGGTCGCCTTCGACATCCTGGAGCACGTCGACGAGGACCACCTCGCGGCCGCCGAGGTCCGCCGGGTCCTGCGCCCGGGCGGCACCGCGCTCATCGCCGTGCCGGCCGACCTGCGGCTCTGGTCGGCCCACGACGTGGCGGTCGGGCACGTCCGCCGGTACGACCACGCCGGGCTGCGGGCGGTGGTGGAGAAGGCCGGCCTGGTCGTCGACGAGCTGTGGAGCTGGAACGTGCTGCTCCGGCCGGTCGCCGCCTGGTGGCGCCGCCGGTCCGCCGGCAGTGACCTGGACGAGCCGCACCCGCTGGTCAACCTCGGCCTGCGCGTGGTCGTCATGGCCGAGCGGTACCTCCCGGTCCGGGGGTGGCCGGGCGTGTCGCTGATGCTGCGCGCCCACCGCCCGGCCTGAGCCGACGTTCACCAAGATCCACTGGCCGGGCCGGTCAGCGGGGCGCGGGCACCGCCTCGCGGGCCAGGGTAAGCGCGCCGAGCAGCGCGGCGTCGTCGGCGAACCGGGACAACACCACGTCGGGCCGGTGCGGCAGCACCTCGGTGAGCCGGTCGACCAGCAGCCCACGAATCAGCGCGTTGCGGGTCACCCCGCCCACCAGCACCACCCGCTGCGGATCCAGCAGCAGGCAGCAGGTGACCAGGTGACGGGCCAGCTCGTCGACGCGGGCGATCAGCGCGTCGCGCGCCGGCCCGGGGAGTTCTGCCGCGCCGGCGAGCCCGGCTGCCCCGTCCGGTACGCCGAGTTCCTCGGCGAGGCGGTCCAGGGCCCGGCCCGAGAAGTCCAGCTCCAGCATGGTGCCCGGCCAGGGGCCGCCGGCCACGGCGTACCCGATCTCGCCGGCCGCCCCGCGATGTCCGGCCACGACCGCGCCCCCGACCGTCACGGCCGCCGCCACGCCGGTGCCGATCCCCACGACGAGACCGGGGTCCGCGTCGCGCAACCCGCCCAGCCGCAGCTCGGCCAGAGCGGCCGCGTTCAGGTCGTTGTCCACCGCCACCCGGGCGACGCCGAGCGCGTCCCGGACCGCGTCGGCCAGCCGCAGCCGCTCCCAGCCGGGCACGTTGGGGGCCAGGTCGATGCCGTCCGGACGGACCACGCCGGGCGAGGCCACCCCGGCGGCGAGGAGCAGCCCACCGACCCCGGCGAGCAGTTCCGCGGCGAGGTCCAGCGCCCGTTCCAGGGCCTGCGGCGCGCCTCGGTCGGCGTACGTGGGGACCCGCCGGTGGGCGAGGAGCCGGCCCTGCGCGTCGGCCACCCCGACGGCCATCTTGGTGCCGCCGAAGTCGATGCCGAGCAGCAGCCCGTCGGTGTGGCTGCCGGCCGCGGGAGGCCTCGAGAGCGGCACGCTCACCGGGCCACCAGCTCGGCGGCGACGGCGTCCAGCGCCTCGTCGGCCCGGCCGAGGCGGTCGCGTACCGCCGCCAACCGGTCGGCCAGCGCGTCGAACGCGACGCGCAGCGTGCCCACCTGGGTGCGGACCGCGGCGGCCCCGGGACCGTCCGCCTGCGCCCGGTTCAGGACCAGGTCGGGACGGACGGCGGCGGCGATCAGGTCGTCGACCGCGGCGTCGTCGAGCGGGCCGGTGAGCCCGCCGGCGGCGGCCCGGACGCCCTCGGCGGTCCAGGTGTCCGGCGCACCGGCCCGGACCAGCCGGCCGACCACCGAGTGCGCGGCCCGGAACGGCACCCCGTGCCGGGTCAGCGCGTCGGCCGCCGCGGTGGTGGTGGCGCCGGAGGCGACGATCTCTTCCCGGCTCGGCGGCGACAGCGGCTCCAGCTCGGCGAGGAAGCCGCCGACCAGGGCGAAGAAGCGCTCCGCCCGGTCGTTGCTCTCCCAGAGCCGGACCTGCACGTCGGTGGTGGCGTTGTTGGAGTCCTCCCACCAGGCGGCACCGACGTTGTTGAGCACCGAGGCGGCGTCCGCCGCGGCCGCGCCGGCGTACGAGACCAGGTGCTCCAGCACCACCGGGTTGCGCTTCTGGGGCATGATGCTGCTGCCCTGGGTGAAGTCGGCCGGGGTGGTGACCCAGTTCCAGCTCAGCCAGTCCATCAGGGTGCGGGCCAGCCGCGCCCCGGTGGCCAACGCCTGCGCGTTCAGGGTGCCGACGCGGACGAGGTGGTCGGCGCCGGCGACGGCCTCGTAGGAGTTGGTCACCAGGCCGGCGAAGCCGAGCAGCTCCGCCACCCGGGCCGAGGAGATCTCCAGGTCGGTGCCGGCGAACGCGCAGGAGCCCAGCGGCGAGACGTTGAGCTGGTCGATCAGGTCGGCGTAGGCGGCCGCCTCGCCGGCGAGCGCCTCGGCGTACCCGGCGAGGGCGTGCCCGATGGTGGTGGGCTGGGCCGGCCGGCGGTGGGTGTAGCCGGTGATGACCACGTCCGCGTACCGGTCGGCGCGGTCCAGCGCGGTCCGCCCGGTGGCGAGCACCCGGTCCAGCACGCCGAGGAGCTGGTCGCGCAGCAACATCCGGAACACCCCGGCGTCCAGGTCGTTGCGGCTGCGGGCCATCTGCACGTCCAGTTCGGACGTCGGGATGCCGCACGCCGCGGCGAGCCGCTTCTCCAGCAGGTAGTACGTGTCCTCGAAGCTGCCGTCGTAGGCGGGCGCCGGGGTGGTGTCGGCGCGCAGCTCGGCCAGCCCGCGCAGCAGCCGCGCACCCCGCTCGGCGGGGATCAGTCCCTGCTCGGTCAGCATCACGACGTGCGCCTGGCTGGCGCGCACCATCGCCGGGTAGAGGTGGCCGACGTGGTGGTCGTACGTGGGCGCCAGGTGGTGCCGCTGGTAGGTGGTCAGCGCGGGTGTGCTCATCGGGGTTCCCTTCCAGTCCGCGGGCACCCGGTCGGGGCCGCCCTGCGGGGTTCGGCCGGTCAGTCGGTCAGGCCGAGCAGTCGTTCGGCGTTGCCGGCGAAGATCGCGCGGAGGTGGTCGTCGGGCATGCCCAGCTCGCGGCAGACCCGGAGCTGGTCGTCGAGGTAGCGGGTGACGTAGCCGCGCGGGAACCACGACGAGTCGCTGCCGAAGACGATCCGGTGCGGCCCGATCGTCTCGTAGCAGCGGCGGAACAGGTCCTCCAGCGTCAGCTTGTACGGCATCCAGCGCACCCACTGGTTCGAGCCGGACGTGTCGACGTGGATGTTGGGGCAACCCCAGGCGGCGAAGAACAGCTCCTGCACGTGCTGCACGCCGAAGTGCGGCACCACCACGGTCAGCTCGGGGAAGCGGCGGGCCATCCGGGCCAGCTCGTCCGGGCCGCCGTACCGCCCGAAGCTGAGGCCGCCGGCGCTGCCGTAGTGCCCGATGTGGACCAGGACGGGCACACCGAGGCGCTGGGCCGTGCCCCAGAGCGGGTCCAGGTCCTCGTGGTCCAGCGGGCCCCGCAGCAGCGGGGCGAACAGCTTCAGCCCGCGCAGGCCGCGCTCGGTCACCGCGCGTTCCAGTTCCCGCGCCGCGTCCGGGCCGTACGGGTCGTGATGGGCGAAGCCGAGCAGCAGGTCGGGATGCCGGTCGACCACGTCGGCGAGGGTGTCGTTGCCGCCGCCGGTGACGAAGACGGCCCGGCGGATGCCCTCGGTGCGCAGCTCCGCGGCCCAGCGGTCCGCCTCGTCCTGCCAGCGATCGGCGGGCGGCTCCGGGTCGGGGAAGCCCCACGCCTGACGCCACTGGCGGGCGTACGGGGCCGAGCCGGCGGCGCGCACCGCCCGCTCGTGCTCGCCGCCCGGGTGCATGCCGGCAGCCTGCTCGCAGGCGTGGATCGTCTCGTCGGCGCCGATCCGGAAGTGCAGGTGGAAGTCGACGACGTCCAGTCCTCGGTCGACGGTCATGACTCACCCCCGGTGGGCAGCGGGTCGGCGGTGGGCGGGGACGGCGGCGGGGCGGCCACCCAGGCGGCCACGATCTCCCGCAGCCGCTCGGCGGCGAGCGCCCGGACCGTCCGGCCGGCCTCCTCGCCGGCCAACGAGATGTGCCCGGACCAGCCCTGCCAGGGGTCGGGACGGGACTCGACCAGCACGTACGGGTGATTCACCGGCAGCTTGGGCCTCGGTGGCAGGTCGGTGGCGGCGTCGAGGCGTACCGCGCCGGGGTCGAAGCCGAGCACCCCGGAGGTCTCGTACGCGCCGCCGTGGCCGCGGGCCGGCGGCTCGCCGTAGATCTCCGCGGTCTCGGCCGGGGTGACCAGCTGGAACCAGTTGACCAGCAGCAGGCTGGCGGTACGCCGGCCGGAGACCCATTCCATGGCGGCCCGGACGGTGGACATGTTGGCGTCGTGGCCGTTGACGACCAGCAGCCGGGGGAAGCCGGCGGTCACGATCCCCTCGATCACGTCGGCGAGGTAGCCGACCGCGATCTCCGGCCGGATCGCCACCGTCCCCGGCCAGGGCCGGGTCTGCCCCGGGCAGGCCGCGTACGCGACGGCGGGGAACAGCACTCCGCGCGGCCCGGCGGCCCCGGCGCCGCTCTCTCCCGCGAAGCCCTCGGCGAGGATCAGGTCGGTGCCGAGCGGCAGGTGCGGGCCGTGCCACTCGACCGCGCCGACGGGGAGCACCGCGAAGTCCGCCGCCGCGGCGACGGCCGCCAGCTCGCCGCCGGGAATCCGGGCGGCGGGGAGCAGCCCGCCGCCCGCCGGCCACCGGTCGGTCACGCCGTCCACCGCGCCGCCTCCCGGCTGGCCTTCGGGCCGCTCTCCAGCCGCCCGGAGACCACCATCACCACGAAGATCAGCACGATCTGGAGCATGCCGTACGCGGCGGCGGTGCCCACCTCGAACGAGTACATCCGGTTGTTGATCTCGACGGAGATCGGTGCGGTCTCCGAGGTGTAGATGAGCACCGAGGCGACGAACTCGCCGACGCCGTGCACGAAGGCGAGCAGCGCGCCGGCTAGCACGCCCGGCAGCATCAGCCGCAGGGTGACCGTGCCGAACGCCCGCCACCAGGACGCGCCGAGGTTGCGGGCCGCCTCCTCCAGCGACGGGTCGAGCTGGGCCAACGTGGCCGAGCTGGAGCGGAACACCAGCGGCAGGAACCGCACGAAGTAGGCCAGCGGCATGATCCAGAAGGTGCCGATCAGCACCTGACCGAGGCTGAACGCGTTGCCGGTGCTGAACGCCGAGATCAGGTTGATCGCCACCACCGTGCCGGGCAGCGCCCAGGCCAGCATGACCGCCACGTCGAGCAGGCCGCGACCGCGGAAGTCCAGCCGGCGTACCGCGTACGCGATGAGCACGCCGACCACCACGCAGCCGACCGTGGCGATCACGCTCATCTGCAGCGAGTTGACGATCGGCCGGTACGCCTCCGGGTCCGTGAGGATCGTGACGAAGTTCCGCATGGTGTACGCCGAGGGGATCACCTCGGTCGTCCAGGAGCCGTCCTGCGAGAACGCCACCAGGGCGATCGTGCCCACCGGGGCGAGCAGCACCACGGTGGCGAGCACCGAGGCGAGCAGGGCCAGCCAGCGGCCGAACGGGTTGGTGATCTCCCGGCGGTGCGCGGCGATGCCCTTGGACTGGGAGCGGTAGCTGCGCCGTCCCTCGTACCAGCGCATGCCGAGCAGGAACAGCACCGACACCACACCGAGCACCGAGGCGTACGTGGAGGCCATCGGCAGGTCGCCGTTGGTGCGGTTGATGTAGATCTGCATGGTCATCGTCTGGTCCACCCCGAACAGCAGCGGGGCCGTGTACGACGCCAGCGACGTCATGAAGACCAGCAGCGAGGCGGAGACCAGCGCCGGGGTGAGCATCGGCAGCAGCACCGTGCGCCAGACCCGGACCCGGCCGGCGCCCAGGTTGTACGCGGCCTCCTCCACCGACGGGTCCATGCCGACCAGCGCCGCGGAGGTGGCCAGGTAGAAGAACGGGTACATGGTGAAGGTGTGCACCACCAGCACCCCGGCGATGCCGCTGAACGGCAGCACCGGGTTCTCCGTGCCGAACAGGTGCTGGAGGCCACGCGGCAGGATGCCGGTCCCGCTGTAGAGCAGCTGGAACGAGATCGCCCCGATCAGCGGCGGCAGCGCCGCCGGCACCAGGATGATCGCCTCGATCAGCCGGCGGCCCGGGAACGAGAAGCGCTTGAGCAGGAACGCCATCGCCACCCCGACGATGCCGCAGAGCAGCACGCTGGCCGCCGAGATCACCAGCGAGGTGACCAGCGCGGACCGCGCCACCCCGTCGCCGGTGAGGAAGGTGGTGTAGTTCGCCAGGCCGTCCACCCCGACGCTCTCGGCGAAGGTGGCGAACATCGGCTGGACGACGTACCCGAAGAGGATCAGCGCCAGCGGGAAGACCAGGAGGTACGGGAACCACGGCGAGTTGGCGCCGACGGTGAACCGCCGGGACCGGCGAGCCCGCGGCGGCGCCGGGTCCCCGGTGGCCGGCGGGACGGTGGCCGCGCTCGGGGTGGCAGGGATGGTGCTCATGGCCGCACCACCCACATCCGTTCCACCGGCAGCCGCAGCCCGACCTGGTCGCCGGCGGCCAGCCCGGCCGGGACGTCGATCGCCGCGACCTGCACCGGCTCGCCGGCCACGTCGACCACCAGGTTGGTGGCCATGCCGGTGAACTCCAGCTCGGTCACCCGGCCGCTGAGGGCACCGGCCCCGGTGGCCGAGGTGAGCCCGATGTGCTCGGGCCGCACGGAGACCAGCGCGGTCGTGCCCTCGCCCAGCCCGTGCTCGGCGGGCGCGGCCACGGCCACCTGCTCGCCGCCGGGCAGGGCCACGGTGACGGTCTCCGGGCCGGCGGCGGCGACCGGCAGGCTGAGCACGTTGCTGCGGCCGATGAACCGGGCCACGAACGCGTTCGCCGGCCGGTGGTAGATCTCCTGCGGCGCGCCGATCTGCTGGACCCGGCCGGACTCCATGACGGCGATCCGGTCGGACATCGCCATCGCCTCGGCCTGGTCGTGGGTGACGTAGATGGACGTGGTGCCGGCCTCCCGCTGGATCCGGCGGATCTCGACCCGGGTCTCCTCGCGCAGCTTGGCGTCGAGGTTGGACAGCGGCTCGTCGAGCAGCAGGGTACGGGGCCGGATGACCAGGGCCCGGGCCAGCGCCACCCGCTGCTGCTGGCCGCCGGAGAGCTGGTCGATCCGCCGGTCGCCGTACCCGGCCAGGTGCACCTGGCCCAGCGCCTCCTCCACCCGCCGCTTCGACTCGGCCCGGCCGACCTTACGGATCTTCAGCCCGTACGCGACGTTCTGCGCGACGGTCAGGTGCGGGAAGAGCGCGTAGTTCTGGAACACCATGCCGGTGTCGCGCTTGTTCGGCGGCCGGTTGGTGACGTCCTCCTGGCCGAACCGGATCCGGCCCGAGGTGGGGAAGTAGAAGCCGGCCACCATCCGCAAGGTGGTGGTCTTGCCGCAGCCGCTCGGGCCGAGCAGCGTGAAGAACTCCCCCGCGGCGATCCTTATGTCGACGTCGTCGACGGCCGCGGTGTCGCCGGCGCGCGCGAAGCGCTTGCTCACCGACTCCAGCGTGACATCGATCATGATGTCTCTCCTTGCGTCCGGTACCGGGTCCGACCGGTGGTGGGTGGGGCCAGACCCGGTCTGGCGGTGCGTACGAGAGGCGGGGTGCCGGCCGCCGTCACGCACCCGGCACCCCGGAGGGTCAGCCCTTGTTCTTGATCTGGCTGTTCCGGTGGTTGATCCACTCGGTCTCGTTCTTGCCGACCACGTCCCAGTTGACGTCCAGCGGCTTGAGGTTGAGCTGGGTCAGCCACTCCGGCTTCTGGGCGATGTCCACCGCCGGGATCTGGTAGTAGTCCTTGGCCAGGTCGGCGCGGAGCGAGTCGTCGAAGAGGAACTCGATGAACTTCTGCGCGCCGGTGGTGTTGCCGCCCTTGACCGCGGCCAGGCCGTCGACCAGGACCGGGGCACCGGAGGCCGGCATCACGTACCCGAAGGGCATGTTGGACTGGTTGGCCTGGAGCAGGATGTCCTGCAGGTTCCAGGCGCTGAGGACGCCCTGCTGGCGGGACATCTTCAGGTAGAGGTCGGTCGGGTTGGCCGCGTACGCGCCGGTGTTGGCGTCGAGCTTCTTCAGCCAGTCGTAGCCGGGCTGCGGGTTGCTGCCGTCCGGCGACTGCCGCTGGATCATCGAGGCGTAGATCGACCGCATCGTGCCGGAGGCCGCCACGTCCCGGATGATGATCTTGTCCTTCCACTCCGGCTTCAGCAGGTCGTCCCAGTCCTTCGGGGCCTGCTCCGGGGTGAGGGCCTTGTTGTTGTACATGATGACCTCGGGCAGCAGGATCTCGCCGAACCAGCGGCCCTCGGGGTCCTTGTACTTGGCGTCCATCTTGCCGGCGAACGAGGGCTGCCAGGCGGTGAGCAGGTCCTCGCCGGCTCCGGCGGCGAGCCCCTGCTGGGTGCCGCCCCACCAGACGTCGGCCTGCGGGTTGGCCTTCTCGGCCCGGACCCGCTCCAGGATCTCCTGCGCGCCGAGGTTGAGGACCTCGACCTTGCCCTTGTACTCGGGGTACTTGGCGGTGAACTTGTCGACGACGAAGGTGGCGACCTTCTTGTCGCGGGCGGTGTAGATCGTCAGCTTCTCGGTGCCGCCAGCGGCCTTGTCGCTCGCGCCGCCACCGCAGGCGGTGCCGGCGGCGAGGACCGCGGCGAGCGCTCCGGCGAGAAGAAGTCGACGTCTCATGGGGTACCTCCGAGGGGTGTGGGGGAACTGGGTTGTTCTGAAGGGAAGGGTCAGGGGGCCGGCAGCAGGGTGGACAGTCCCGCGGCGGCGGCCGAGAGCGCGTAGCTGATCGCGCCGTGCAGCACCGCCCGGTCGCCGAGGACCGCCCGGCGCACCTCGGTCGGGCTCGGCGCGGCGGCGGCGACCAGGGCCTGGAGCCGGTCCACGGCGGCGTCGTCCAGCTCGGCGGCGGCCCCGCTGAGCAGGACCCGGCCGGGGTCGACCACGCAGGCGCAGGCGACGATGAGGCGGGACCACGCCGCGAGCACCTCGTCGAGGTAGGCGGCGGCCCGGTCATCGGCGGCGGCCAGCTCCACCAGCGCCCGGACCGGCGACTCGGGACGGCGCCCCGGGGCCAGGGACACGATCTTCTCCGCGATGGCGTTCTCCGACCAGCGGGCCTCGAACGGGCCGACCCCGTCGTGCCCCCGGTCGGCCGGGTCCAGCGGCAGGAAGCCGACCTCGCCGGCCGCCCCGCCGGAGCCCCGGCGGACCTGCCCGTCCAGCACCAGGCCGGCGCCGATGCCGTCGGCCACGTGCAGCAGGAGCAGGTCGGCCACGTCCGTGCCGGCGCCGGCCGCGTGCTCGCCGGCGGCCATCAGGTTCACGTCGTTGTCCACCACCACCGGCACGCCGAGTCGCCGCTGGACCGACTCCCCTATCGGCCGGCCCTCGACCAGGCCGACCGAGGGGGCGAGCCGGACCGCGCCACCCGACGAGACGCCCGGGGCGGCGATGGCCACGCCGCGCAGCGCGGGCAGTCCGTCGCCGGCCAGCTCGGGCACCGCCGTGCAGATCAGGTCGACCATGTCGCCGGTGAGCCGGACGGTGCGGTGGGCGACCACCGCGCCGTCACTGTCGGCGATCTCGCAGCTGATCCGGGACGGCTCCAGCGAGACGGCCGCGACCAGCTCGGCGCGGGGATTGAACTCCAGCATGGCGCGCGGCCGTCCGGCCCGGGACGCGCCGGGTCCGCGCTCGATCAGGTAGCCCTCCGCGATCAGGTCGCGGACGAGCGGGGTGAGCGTGGCCGGGCTCAACCCGGTGAGCTCGGTCAACTCGGCACGGGAGAGCACCCGCACCTGGCGGGCGGCGGAGATCACGGAGAGCCGCTTGATCTCCTTCGACCGCTCCCGGCTCACCGGGCTCGTCGGTGGCGTCACCACGTCAGTCACACTTCCTTCCTACGGCGAACGAACTATCTAGTCAAGTAACGAAAGCGTCTCGGCCGCCCGACGGGGCGGTGATGAGCTGCTGAAATGTCGACCGATTAGGCATTCGAGGGGCAACCCTCCCGTGCTGAATCCGGGGGTCGAGAGCGCACATGGCGCCCAGTTAGTTTCTTTCGCAAATTAAGAAAGATCTTGCACAGCATTGACGGGCCGCCGCGCCGGTCCCTAGCGTCACCGGGCGAAGGCCTTCCAGTGTGTACGGATCCCCGTGCCGCTGCGTACCGGTGACCCCGGGCGCCCGTCGGCGCCCGCCGTCCCGTCGCCCACCACCCACCGTCCGAACGCGACCACCACGTCGACGCGTCACGCGTCCGACGTCGATGGGCGCTGCCCGGATCTCGCCACGTCGAAAGGATCCGCATGCGACTCAAGGCGTTCCTGCTACCCACGGCCCTCGCCCTGGCCCTCTCCGGGGTCCCGGGCGCGGCCCTCGCCGCACCCGCGCCCGCCCACCCCGCCGGCACCGTCGACCTCGACGTGCTCTTCGTCAGCGCCCACCCCGACGACGAGGCCGGCAGCCTCGCCACCCTCGGCCAGTGGAAGGAGCGCTACGGCGTGAAGGCCGGCGTCGTGACCATCACCCGGGGCGAGGGCGGCGGCAACGCGGTCGGCCTCGAGGAGGGCCCCCCACTCGGCATCATCCGCGAGCGCGAGGAGCGCACCGCGATCGGCCGGGCCGGGGTGGAGAACCTCTACAACCTGGACCGGGTCGACTTCTGGTACACCGCCTCGGCGCCGCTCTCGGAGCGGATCTGGGGGCACGACGACACCCTCGCGCAGATCGTGCGGGTGATCCGGCAGACCCGGCCGGAGATCGTGCTGACGATGAACCCGTCGCCGACCCCGGGCAACCACGGCAACCACCAGCAGGCCGCCCGGTTCGCCGCGGAGGCGTTCCACGCCGCCGCCGACCCGAACGCCTTCCCCGAGCAGCTCTCGAAGGAGGGCCTGAAGCCGTTCCGAGCGGCGAAGTTCCTGCGTACGGGTGGGACCGGCAGCTCGTCCGCCGGTCCGGCGTGCGCGTCGAGCTTCGTCCCGACGGTGCCCACCGATCAGGTCTTCGGGGTCTGGGAGGGCACCCCGAGCGACACCGGCAAGACCTGGGCGGAGATCGAGGTGGACGCCCGCCGCGACTACGCCACCCAGGGCTGGGCCGGCACCGCCGCCGCCCCGACCGATCCGACGAAGATCCGCTGCGACTTCTACACGCTGGTCGACAGCCGGGTCCCGTACGACCCGGCCGACGTTTCCCCGGAGGCGATCCTGCGCGGCTCGGTGCTGCCGCCCGCGGCCGGCGGGCTGCCCCAGGGGGCCGAGCTGTACCTGACCACGGACCGGTTCGACCTCGCCCCCGGCGAGACCGTCGAGGTGACCGCGCACGTCAGGGCCTCCCGGGACCGGGCCCTGACCGCGCCCCGGCTCGCGCTGCGGCTGCCGCCGGGCTGGACCGCCACCGGCGCTGGCGCCCTGGGTGCCGCGGTGCCGGCGGGCGGGGAACGGACCGCCACCTTCACCGTCACCGTGCCGGCCGACGCCGCCACCAACCAGCAGCAGCTCGTCGGCGCCACCCTGGCCACCGGGCAGGGCGCCGGCCGCACCGACCGGGCGGTCCGGGTGGTCGCCGACGTACGCGGCACCCTGGAGCCGCTGCCCGAGGTGGGCATCTTCCGGAACTGGGCCGGCGAGAGCGGCTACCCGCAGCTGGACACGCTCATCAAGCCGGTGCTCGCCATCGGCTCCGGGCAGCGTCGTACGGTCCGGGTCGACCTGCGCAACCACGGCGAGACCGCGCAGCACGGCGAGGTCACCCTCGGCCTGCCGGCGGGGTTCACCGCCGACGCGGCCACCAAGAGCTATCCCGAGCTGGCACCCGGCGCCACCGGTGCGGTGACCTTCACCGTCACCAACACCGACGCCACCCTGCCCACGGCCAACGAGGGCGGGACGGACGGCGACTACGGCATCACCATCACCACGACCAGCGCCGCCGGCCGCACCGTCGAGACCGGCGCCCTGGAGATCGTCCCGACCAGCGAGGTGCCGCACGCCGGGGCCGCCGACGCGGTGGACGGGGTGGCCGCCCCCGGCGAGTACCCCGGCCCGGAGCTGGACCTCTCCCGGATCTGGGAGGGCGAGCCGACCACGCCGCAGGACGCCTCGGCGACCGGCCGGATCGCCTGGACCGAGGACGCCCTGAAGGTCTACGTACAGGTCACCGACGACGTGCTCGGCCGGAAGGTGGTGCCGCAGGACTGCAAGCGGCAGCGCCGCACCGACAGCGTCGAGATCATCATCGACCCGAAGGGGAACTCGGCGGACACCTCCACCGTGTTCAAGGCCGGCATCTTCCCGGTCACCGACGATCCGGCCAACGGTGACCCGCCGTGCTGGCAGCGGGACGCCGACAACCGGCAGGGCCCGGGCGCGACGACCGCGCCGGGCATGACCGTGGTCAGCAAGGTCAGCGCGCCGTACACGGGCTACACCATCGAGGCGAGCATCCCGTTCGCGGTGCTGCCGGACGCGGTCGACCCGGCCCGGATGGGCTTCAACGTGCTGGTCTACGACTCGGACACGCAGGACCTGACCTCGCAGTCGCGGCTGGGCTGGTCGACGTTCACCGGTGTCCGGGCCGACCCGTACCGGTACGGCCTGGTGACCCTGCCCGGCTACGCCCCGGCGGCCCGCCAGCCGAGCGCACCGGTCTTCCCGGACACCGCCGCGCGCAGCGTGCACAGCCCGCAGACCATCGCGCAGTCGGCCGTGGACGGGGTCGCCCCGGCCGCCGTACCCCGGCTGCCGGACGGTGCGCTGCGGCTCACCGACGCCCGTACGGTCGCGGGCGGCGTCTCGGTCACCCTGACCGCGGACCGGGCCGGCACCGCGTACCTGTACGGCTGGGACGGTGACCGGGCCATCGGCAGCCGCACGGTGCCGCTGGCCGCCGGCTCGCCGATCACCGTGGTGGTGCCGGTGACCGGTACGCCGGCATCCCTGCTGGCGGCGTTCGAGTCGGACGGCGCAGCCCTGGCCCGGGCGGTCCCGCTCGGCTGACGGCGAAGGAGGGGCCCCTTGTTAACAGACGTCTGTTAACAAGGGGCCCCTCCTTTCACCGGAGCAGGTAGACGGCCACCCGGCCGTTGTCGTGGCGCAGGTCGGCCAGGGTGGGCAGCGTCGCTGACTCCCGGCCGACGTCGCGGTCGACGACCAGCCAGCGCACGCCGTACCGGTCACGCAGGGCGGCCAGGCCGGTGGCGGTGGGCGCGGTGAAGGCGTCGTCGTTGGCCCGCTGCCGGGCGGGGTCCCAGAACGGCGCGTACGGGCCCTCCGGTCGGCCCACCATCCGGGGCGCGAAGGCCCAGCCCTCCACCAGCACCGACCGCTGGGCGTAGCCGCTCAGCCAGAAGGTGCGGGCGTCGCACCAGCCGTCCACCACGACCCGGCAGTGCACGTTGGTGGCGAGCACGTCGTCCGGGGCGCTGTGCGCGTACACCCAGCGGGCCGCCTCGACCCGGGAGGCCGGCATCGCCACCACCGGGTAGGCGCCGCCGTTCGGGTACCGCCGGGCCGCCGCCGCGTCCAGCACCAGGCCGGGGGCCCCGGCGGCCAGCACGGCGGTGAGCAGCACCAGACCGCCCCGGCCGGCCAGAGCGGGCCGGCGCCGGACCAGCGCCGGCCAGGACCGGGCCACCACGAGCGCCGTCGCGGCCAGCACGCCGGCCCAGCACAGCAGCGGCAGCACCGGGGCGTACGCCGGGGTGGCCGGTGTGCTGGTCGCGGCGGCGAACTGGATCGCGGTGAGCAGCATCGCGAACCCGGCGGTCCCCGCGCCGAGCAGCCGGCGGCCCCGGGCGGAGAGGGCGGCGCGGTCGGCGACCTCGGCAAAGCCCCAGGCGGAGAGCAGCACGCCGAAGGCGAAGCCGGTCCGGGTGAAGTACTGGTTGCTGCTGCCCGGGTGCCCGAGGAGCAGGTAGGCGGCGGGACCGGCGAGCGCGCCGCCGAGCAGGAACACCTGCACCGGCGCCAGGCGCCGGCGGCGCGGCCACAGCAGCGCCGGCACCCCGGCCAGCCGCAGCTGGAGGCTGAGCAGGAACGCCAGGAACACGCCCGCCCGGACCAGCGCGGTGAACCCGGCCGAGCGGCCGGCCGGCACGTACGGACGGAGCCCGGAGAACGGATCGACGGTCACCCCGTGGCTGGTGAACGCGAAAAGCACCGCGGTGGCGAAGAACTGCGCGGCCAGGGCCAGTCCGGCGGCGAGCAGCACGGCCCGGGGCAGCCGGCGGCTTGTCGCCAGCGCCACCGCGGCGGTGACCGCCAGCGCGGCCAGCACCACGGGCAGCGTGCTGGCCTTCGCGCCGGTGGAGGCGGCCAGGAAGAGCACCACGAGCACCCAGGCGCCCCGGCCGAGCGGCGGCACGCGCACCCCGCGGGCCCGGCCGACGACCTCGCCGAGCGCGGCGAGCAGCGGCAGCAGCAACACCCAGCTGTACGTCATGGACGGGCTGCCCCAGACGATGAAGGTGGTCTGGGTGCCGAAGAGCTGCCGCCAGCCGTTCTCGAAGCCGAACTCGCCGACGGTGAACATCAGCGCGGCGGCCACCACCCCGGCGTACGGGCGGCCGGTGATCCGCCAGCCCACCACCGCCACCAGCACGGCCGCGAGGGCGCACAGTGCCGGTACGCCGAGCCGGAAGAACACCGTCGGCAGGTCGACGCCGCTGACCAGGCTGGTGGCGGCCAGGTGGGCGAAGCCGAACCAGTGGTAGTGCAGCGGTTCCCCGGCGGCCTGCGGCACGTCCAGCGGCAGCTGGTGGGTGGCCGCCCCGGCCAGCGAGAGCTGGAACGCCAGATCCACGTACTGGGCCTGCCCCTCGTCGGGGGGGAGCACCGGGTTGACCGCGAGGAACGACCAGTACAGGTAGGGGGTGAAGCCGGCGACCACGCCGGCCAGGG
>NZ_JAPDPH010000065.1 GCF_026013475.1 Micromonospora yasonensis
CCAGTCCCGGACGGTCACGGCGGGAAAGACGTCCCGGCCCGGGTGCGGCACGAGAAGCTGGCGCAGTGTCTGCGCGGCGTAGAACGTACCGGTGGGGTCTACGCCGTCGAGCACGACGCGCGCCTTGCCGTCGCCGCCCTTACCGATGCCCAGCACGTAACCCTCGTGCGGCAGGCCGGTGGCGTCGGCCACGATGCCGATCTCGTCGAGCGCCCGGTCGGAGGCGGAGTTCTCGCTCGGCCCGCCGATGTAGACGATCAGCCCGGCGTCCGGCTCGGGGTCGGCGTCGGCGACGACCCGGGCCTGCGTCACCTGCGCCCGGGCCAGCACCTGTTCGACGACCTCGACGGCCGAGCGATCCGTCTTCGGCCCGACCACGAGCGCGACAGTGGGCGTGACCGGCACGATGTCGTACGGGTCCTGAACCGACTGCGGCGTCGGCCAGATCGCCGGCAGGGGCAGTGGTTCGGCGGCCGCCGGCGCCGGGAACGGCATCGGGCTTGCGACGGCGAGGACGGCCGCACCGACGAGGCCGAGCAAACGTCTCCCCACGGTTCGTCTGCTGTGCATGCATCTCCCCGTCGACAGATCGGAAGTGGCCACCGCGAGCTACCGGACGCGCCGCGGGCGCAATCTGGTCAAACCCGCAGCCGGCATCCCGTCTAATCCATCGAGCGATATCAATCCAATGGCGCGCCCGGCTTCAGCGCGGTGCCGTGAGTCAAGCCCCGGTCGAGAGCCAGCTCATGGCCGTTCCTCATGGGGCGGCACCCGGCGGATCGGTGCACGCGCACATCTACCAGGACGGGCCGGGGCCGCTGACATGATCGGCGGCCCCGGCCCGTTCCTCCCCTCTCGTACGGTGAGGGCGTCAGCCCCGCGGTGTGAGGTTCATTTCGGTCGCGCGCACGACCTTGTCCACCTCGGCGCAGTCAGCCGAGGTCAGGCCCCCGACACCCGCGGTGACGAGCGCCCGGCAGCTGGCGGGGAGCACCGTGTAGAGCTCGGCGTAGGTGGCCGAGGAGGTGAGGGTGTTCTCCGCCCGCCACCAGATCTGGCTTGCCTTGGCCAGGCCCAGACCGGTGATCGTCTGTCCGTTGAAGGTGCCGCCGTCCGCCATCAGGAAGGCCGCCTTGTTGCCGACCCCGGAGTTGATGTGCACGTACGCGGACGTGCTGGCGCCGACGTACCAGTAGGGGCTGCTGACCTTGTCCGGGTCGGCGTACCGGGTCGGGTCCGACATGCTGCGGATGACGCCGATCGACGCCGGCAGGTCCTCACCCATGTCCCATCGCACACCCGCGCTGTCGTTGCCCAGGCCGTTGGTGAGGTCGGAGTACTCGCCGAAGATGTCGGAGATCGACTCGTTGATCGCGCCGCTCTGGCTGGAGTAGGTCAGGTTCGAGGTGTGTTCGGTGACGCCGTGGGTCAACTCGTGGGCGATGACGTCGTCGGCCGAGGCGAACCCGGCGCCGAAGGTCATGCCCTTGCCGTTCCAGAACGCGTTCTCCATCGGGCAGCCGTAGCCCAGCACGCATGCCCGCACGATCGCGCGGAGCCGGCGCACGCTGTCACCCTTGCTCGTCGAGCCGATGGTGGCCGTGAGGTCGTAGCCGAAGTTGTTCTGGTAGAAGGACGACGTGGCGCCGAAGAGATCGTAGGCGTCGTTGACGTCGACCACGGACGAGACCGGCCCGCCCTCAAGCCGGGTGGCGTTCCTGGCCACGCAGACCGCGCTGGTGCTCACATACGAGCTGTTGACGTCGCAGATCGCGCGGTTGATCTCACGCTTGTGGCTGATGCGCAGCACCTCGGTGCCGGAGGCGGCGTCGAACAGCATCTCGCCACCCCAACCGGCAAGGGATTTGGGCTCGACCTTCACCGACCAGACCAGCTTGACCTGGCCCTGCGACGGGGTGCCGGCCCAGATCGCCGGGTCGAACCAGGCGAGCCTGGCCGCATCCTCGTCGAGCGCGTCGGCGGCCACGTCGGCCTCCGCCGCGAACGCCGCCCGGGCCTTGCCCCGCAGTGCGCCGGCCTTGACGGCCGGCGTGGCGGAGCGGTTCGTAGCGGTACTGGAGTGGCCGTGCAGCGACGCCAGGCCGTTGGCGCTGTCGAGCACGGCGACCAGTTCGGCGCCGAGCACCGGTACGCCGGCAACGGACTGCTGGAAACGCACCACGCTCGCGCCCGGCACCGTGCTGACCTTGTCGATCGTGAAGGCCTTCGCGTCAACGCCGAAGCGCCCGGCGTAGGCCGCCAGATGCGCGGTGGCTTGCGCGGCAGCGTCACCACTGTGGCCGGCCCGCAAACTCCTCCCCGCCGCCGCGGCAATACCCGTGACCCGGCCAGCCGGGTCGCGGGTGACACGAGCGGTGTTGTCCTGCTGCTGCGGATCCACAGCCGCGTGGGCGGCGTTGATGCTCGCCAGTCCGGTGAGCGTCACCAACGCGGTCACACCCACGATCCGCCTAAGCCGTACACCCATGCTTGCTCCTCTCGTCCAACGGCGACCGTTCGTGACGGCCGCGGCGGAGGAATCTTCATCACGCCTTCACCGGCTCGTCACGAGGTGAAAGGAACGGAGAGGGTGTGCGCAAGGGAAGGCCCTCATGGTGTTGCTCCGCCGGAGGACTGAGACAAGGGTCCGGCAAGGGGGACCAGGGTCATGACCCGCCTTGACCGCTCAACTAATCGCTTGATATCAATTCGCTCTCACCGACCCCCAGGAGGTCTCATGCTCAGGCGTATCGCCAGCATCCTTGGCGCTACCGTCCTCGCCGCCGCCGTCATCAGCGGCCCCGCCACCCCCGCAGCCGCGGCGGTCGCCCCCAGCCTCACCTCCACCATCGCCCTCAGCAACTGCTCCGCCGCGCTGGTCCGCTACCCCAGCTCGCTCGACACCGACCGGGCCATGATGCTGACCAACGGCCACTGCTACGAAGGCGGCATGCCCGCCGCCGGCGTCGTGCTGCAGAACAAGAACAGCAGGCGCTCCGGCACCCTGCTCAGCGCCAACGGCAGCAGCCTCGGCACGGTCCGCGCCGACCTGCTGCTCTACGCCACGATGACCGGCACCGACGTCGCGCTCTACCGCCTCACCAAGAGCTTCGCCGCCCTGAAGGGCACCTACGGCGTCACTGCGCTGACCATCACCAACACCCACCCGGTCGACGGCAGCACCATGTTCATCCCCTCCGGCTACTGGAAGCGGATCTGGAACTGCAGCGTCAACGGATTCGTGGCCACGCTGAAGGAAGACCAGTGGACCTTCCACGACTCCATCCGCTACAACACCGGCTGCGACACCATCCACGGCACCTCCGGCTCCCCCATCGTGGATGTGAACAGCGGCAAGGTCATCGGCATCAACAACACCGGCAACGACAACGGCGGGATGTGCACCCTCAACAACCCCTGTGAGGTCGACGCCGACGGCACCACCCACGCATACCTGGGGCAGAGCTACGGGCAGGAGGTCTACTGGTTCACCACCTGCCTCAACGCGAGCAACCAGATCGACCTGACCATCAGCGGCTGCCTGCTCACCAAGCCCGGCGGGGCAGCCTGACCAGCTCAACACCGCCGCACGTGCCGCGGCCGCCGAGGTTGCCTCCGCACGCGAGACACCCTGGGCGGCCGCAGCAACATCAGGTCCACCACGCGCCCGCTTGCCGCCAGTCGAAGAGAAGCTCCCCAACAGCTGTGGATGGGCCCGCCCGGCATCGCCTCCGAAGAGTTGACCGTCCGCGCCGGTCAGGGCGAAGCCACGAGAGCTACCCGGCGGCCAAGCGGCCGTCCTGCATCGCCACCGTCCGGTCGGCCAGGTGCAGATAGTGCAGGTCGTGGGTGACCATGACGGTGGCGACGTGCTGCTCGTGGGCGATGTCGCGCAGCAGGCTCACCACGGCCTCGCCGCGATCGTGATCAAGAGCGGAAGTGGGTTCGTCAACGAGCAGCAGGGCGGGAGTTCCCATCAACGCGCGGGCGACCCCGACGCGTTGGCGTTCCCCGCCGGAGAGCTGGTGTGGCCGCTTGTGTGCCTTGCCGCCTAGCTCTACCCGGTCAAGCAACTGGCGGGCGCGAGCCTCGGCCGGGCGCCGGGACGCGCCGGACAGGTGTGCGACGAGCAGGAGCTGGTCGAGGGCGCTGAGTGAGGCCAACAGGTTGGCCTGCTGGAAGACGAATCCGATACGTTCCCGTCGGAGCCGGTCGCGGCCCTTGTGGTCGAGCGCGGTGACGTCGGCGTCCTCGATGCGTACAGTGCCGGATTCCGGGCTGGTCAGTGCGCCGGCGACGGCCAGCAGGCTGGATTTTCCGGAGCCGGACGGACCGGTCACCGCCACCAGTTCGCCCGGGGTGATCCGCAGGTTGACCGCGTCGAGCGCGACCAGGCGGCGGTCCCCGTCAGGGTAGGTGAGGCGGACATCGGTCAGGGTGAGAGTCATCGGGCTGCCCCCAAGGCGGTGAGCGGGTCGACGGTGCTGACCCGGCGGACGGAGAAGGCGGCACCGAGCGCGCCGACGGCGACCATCGCCGCAAGCGGGACGCCGACCGTGCTGGCGTCCAGGACGAAGGGCACGACACGGGCGGCCACCGCGCCCAGACCGGCGGCGGCGCCGGCACCGACGGCGGCGCCCACCAGCAGGACGATCCCGGCCTGAGCCAGGGCGTCGCGCAGCAGGTAGCCGCGGCTGCCGCCGAGCGCGCGGACCACGGCCAGGTCGACGCCGCGCTGCATGGTCCAAACGGTGAAGAAGGCGCCGACAACCAGGGCGGAGACGGCCAACAGCAGACCACGCATCAGGTTGAGCGAGCCCTGCTCGGAGGCGTAGCCGCCGACCGCGGTGAACGCCTCGTCGCGGCTGACGGTCGTCATGCCGGCGGCGTCTGTCGCGGCGCTGGCCTCGCCGTCACGGGTCGAGGCAACGGCGGTGATGGTGTCCGTCCGAGCCAGGTTCTGCCAGGTACTGATGGGGGTGTACACGACGGGCAGGTGGTTGAACGAGGTGGTGGCCACGACCGCTGCCACCCTGACGTGCTGCCCGCCGACAGCGACGGTGTCGCCGACCGACACCGACTGCGCCTCGGCCAGGTCCGCGGTGAGGGCCACCTCGGCCCCGGCCGGTGCCTGACCCTGCCGCAGCGCCGGATACAGCGCGGGATCGCCGCCGAGCAGAGCCACCGTCGCAGAGCGGCCGTCGGCCTGCAGGCGGGTGGTCGACGCGCCGAGCGCCCACGCGGCGGTCGCCCCTGGTTGTGCCGCCACGGTGGCGACCGCTTCCGCCGGTAGGCTGCTGGTGGCGAACGACACCTGTTGGCCGTCGGTCGGCCGCTGGAAGGAGATGTCGTCGACGGGAAGCGCCGCCACCGCCGACACGCTGGCCGCCCCGAGTCCGGCGGTCAACCCCGTCAGCAGAACCACCATCAGCGTCATCAACGCGATGACGGCGCCCAGCAGGGCGAACCGTCCCCGGGCAAATCGAAGGTCACGTACCGCGATGAACATGCCGCAAGCCTTCCCGCCAGCACCGCCGGTGCCATCGCACCGGGGCTGGGACGTGCGGAGACGAATGAGGCATGGGTGAACCCATCAAAAGTTGGGGGCCGGGCCGCCCACTGGCCACTACCGTCGACAGGGTCATGGATCAACCGCAGCCGCGGGCCGCGGCGGTCACGCTGACCCTGCTCCGCCGGGCCGAACACGTCCTGTTCGTCGCGCTGCTGCTGGTCGGCGCCGTACGCGCCGCACGTTCCGGCCGTCCACCCGTCGGTGTGCTGATCACCGCGGCGACGGCAGTGGCCCTGTGGTACCTGCTGGGCGTCGTACTCGCCCGGCGCGCGCGACGACCGGTGGTGGCCGGGCTGTGGTTCGCCGGGCTCACCGCCGGCTGGATCGGGCTGACCGCGCTGTCGGTGGACTTCGTGTGGCTGGCGTTCGCCCTGTTCCTGCTGGCCATGCAGCTACTCCCGCCGTTGCTCGGGCCGTTGGTCGTCGCGGGGCTGGCTGCGGTGGCCGTCGCCGCGTTCTCGGCACATGAGGGCAGGCTGAGTCTGCCCGCGGTGCTCGGCCCGGTCATCGGCGCCGGCGTGGCCATCGTGATCATGACCGTCTACCGGGACCTGCGGCAGCAGAACGAGCTGTCCGCGCGGCTGCTGGCCGATCTCACCGCCGCACAGGGCGAACTCGCCGCCGCGCAGCGTCGCGCCGGTACGCTCGCCGAGCGGGAACGGCTCGCCGGCGAGATCCACGACACCGTCGCCCAGAGCCTGTCCACGATCGTCCTGCTGGTGAAGTCGACCGCCGGTCGCTGGCCGGACGCCCCGGCGGCCGCCCACCGCCAACTGGATGCCGCCGTCGACGCCGCGCAGTCGGCGTTGGAGGACACGCGGCGGCTCATCCGTGCCCTCACCCCCGCCCCGCTGGCCGGCCGGCCGCTCACCGAGGCTCTCGGTCACCTGGTCGACGACAGCCGCCGCCTCGGCCTCGACGCCCGCCTCACCGTCGACGGCCTTCCCTACGCGCTGCCCACCCCGGTGGAGGTCGCCCTGCTCCGGGCCGGACAGGAGGCTGTCGCCAACGTCCGCGCGCACGCCGCCGCCGATCGGGTGGACCTCACCCTGACCTTCCTGCCCGGGGCGGTCAGCCTCGACGTCGTCGACAACGGGCGCGGGTTCGACCCCGACCAGCCGCTCAGCTCCACGACCGGCACGGGTTTGGGCCTGGCCACCATGCGCCGCCGGCTGGCCGCCGTCGGTGGCACGCTCGTCGTCGAATCCGCTCCCGGGCAGGGCACCGCGATCAGCGCTGCCATCCCTACCGAAGGGGAACCGTCGTGACTCGCGCGCCCCGTCCGGCCGAGCCGATCCGCGTGCTCATCGTCGACGATCACCCCATCGTCCGTCGCGGGCTGCGGGCCGCACTGGATGCCGATCCGGGTATCGCGGTCGTCGGGGAGGCCGCCACCGGAGTCGACGCCATCGCACAGGCCGAAGCCACCACCCCCGACGTGGTCCTCATGGACCTGCACCTGGGCCCGGGTATCAACGGCGCCGAAGTCACCCGGCGGCTCCTCGCCCGCCCCCGGCCACCACGGGTGCTGGTGCTGACCACCTACGACAGCGACGCCGACATCCTGCCGGCCATCACCGCCGGCGCCACTGGATACCTGCTCAAGGACACCGAACCGGACGACCTGCTGACCGCCATCCGCTCCGCCGCTGCGGGCGAGACCGTACTCGCCCCCGCCATCGCCACCCGCCTGATCACCCGCGTACGCGCCCCCGGGCGGGCGCTGACCCCACGCGAGATCGAGATCCTGCAGATGGTCGCCGAGGGCCACAGTAACCAGGCCATCGCCCGGGCCATGTTCATCACCGAGGCCACTGTCAAGTCCCACCTCGTCCAGGTGTTCACCAAGCTCGGTGTCGACAACCGCACCGCCGCGGTCGCCGAAGGCCGCCGCCGCGGCATCATTCCCTGACCATGTGCCGCGGGACGTGACGACGCCCCGTCCGCTGTCGAACGGAGCGCGCGTTCGTGGTCGCGAGGTGGCCCAGGGCCGACGGGCGGGGGTGGTCACAGCCGGATCAGCGGGCGTGCGGGTGTCGGGTTGGGGCAGAGCGACGGGTGCCCTTGCGTAACCCTTGTTTCCGCTGCGCCGGGTTGCCCGGGACAACATTCGTGTTCTTGGATGTGGCGCAGCGTCAGCGCCTGCGGGGAGCGGCGGCGCACCCTATCCCCCAACGCGGGCACCCGCCGTGCCCGGAAAGTTGAGACACCGTGGACAAAATCCGCATCAGGTGGCTGCTTGCCGCTGGTGTAGCCGTCGCCCTCAGCACCACGGGCCTGGTCTACACGAGCACCCAGCAGCACACCGAGAACTCCGCAGCCGCCTCCGGCGACAACCCGGCGCTGGCGGCCCCCGACGGCGACAACCCAGCGCTGGCTGACTTCGACGGCGACCAGGAGGCCGAGGACGAGGCGGTCGTCGACCCGAACGCCAAGGGCTCCGGACCGGTGGCGTTCACGGTCCCCGGCCACGCCACGTTCATCGACACCCGGACCTTGAAGTCCAAGCCCACGAAGCGCCCGCCGAACAAGGAGACCGAGCTGCGTCAGGGCGGCCACCAGGGCAGCGGCCCGGAGGCGCCGGTGCAGTCGGCGCTGGCGGCCGTCGCCGCGCCGAGCGCGACGGTGAACGTCGCCGGTCTTGACTACGCCAACTGGGGCGCGGGGCACCCGCCGGACACGAACGGCGTCGTGGGCCCGAACCACTTCGTGCAGACGGTGAACACCTCGATCGGCATCTTCAACAAGGCCACCGGCGCGCGGGTGTCGGCGTTCACGTTCGACGCGTTCTTCGCCAACAGCGGCACCGCCGAGTGCGACGACAACAACGGCGGCGACCCGACGCTCGCCTACGACGTGCCGTCCGGCAAGTGGGTGATCGCCGACTTCGCCTGGATCAGCAGGAACAAGGGCCCCTTCTACGAGTGCGTCGCGGTCTCCTCCGGCTCGGACCCGGTGGCGTCGACCTGGACCTTCTACTCGGTGCCCGCCGGTGACGGGAACTTCCCCGACTACCCGAAGTTCGGCTCCGGCCCGGACGCGGTCTACTTCACCACCAACAACTTCCGCAGCAACAGCTACGCCGGTGCCGGCGTCTACGCACTGCGGCGCAGCACCCTCGGCAGCGCTTCCCTGCAGGTGCAGCACGTCACCACGAGCTCGTCCTACTTCAGCCTGCTGCCGGCGAACACCGTCGACGCGGCGCCCGCTGCCGGCCCCGAGGTCATCGCCTCGGTCTGGAGCGGCAAGGTGAGCCTGTGGAACTTCACGCCGAACTGGACCACCCCGTCGGCCACCACCTTCACCAACACGGCCAACCTGGGCGTCTCCTACAGCTCGGTCGGGCGTATCCCCACCCCCGGCGAGCAGGTCGACAGCCTCAGCCCGCGGGTGATGAACAAGGCCCAGCTGCGCAACGGGTCGCTGTGGCTCAGCCACACGGTCGCGGCCGGCTCGACCTCCGGCGTGCGCTGGTACGAGATCACCACCCCGAGCACCGCGCCGGCCATCCGCCAGCAGGGCACCTTCGCCCCGACCGACGGCCAGTACCGCTGGATGCCGTCGCTGGCCGTGGACAAGCAGGGCAACATGGCCGTCGGCTACAACGTGGCCAACAGCACCACCAACCCGGCCATCCGCTACGCCGGCCGCCTGGCCACCGACCCGCTGAACACCCTCGGCCAGTCGGAGGCCTCACTCATCGAGGGCACCGGCGCCCCGTCCAACGGCAACTACAACCGGTGGGGCGACTACGCCGAGATGAGCGTTGACCCGGTCGATGGCTGCACGTTCTGGTTCACCACCGAGTACTACGCGACCACCGGCGCCAACTGGCAGACCCGCATCGGCTCGTTCAAGTACAGCGGCTGCGTGTAACAGCCGTAGCTAGATGCAGGGGGTGGGTGCGCTCACGCAGCGGGCGCACCCGCCCCCTGTCGTCGTCAGTGTCGCCACCGCAGCCATCCACCGACTGTCGTCAATGTGTTCGGCATGGAGGGCTATGGATGAAGCAAGGGTGACAGCAAGGGTCCGCTTCGCAGCCATCAGAGGCCTACCAGTGACAGAATTCGATGCACCTGATAGCTGGTAGTGGTGACATGGCCGGCCTTCCTCCGCGAACGAGGATGCCAACTTGCGAGCTGCACGACCATCCGGAGGCGGCCGCAAGCGAGATCGGGCGAGCGTCCGAGCTGTTGAAGCTGTTGAAGCTCAGGGCGTTCACTGGGTCGTCATGCCATCGCGATCGCTGTGATGGGGTCCGGTAGTTGATCGGTTGCCGGACAGGTCTGGACCGGCGGCCCCGGTCGCCACTCTTTCTGGAGGTACAGTCCGTGCGTCGAACCCCCTTCACCATGGTTGGCCTGACAGCCGCACTCGTGATGACGGCCGCATCGATGGCTCCCGCCAGCGCGGCCGCACCCTCGACAGCGGATCCACTTGCGCGGTCGGTCGCGCAACTCAAGAGCCACGCCGCAGTGTCGCACTACGCCGAGGGTCAGACGTTCACCCTCAAAAACGTGCTGACCGACAACGACGGCACGCAGCACGTGCGGCTCCACCGCTACTACCAGGGACTGCCGGTCTTCGGCGGGGATCTGGTGGTGCAACTGGCCAAGGACAACACCTTCCGCGGAGTTTCCCAGACCCTGCAGGCCGCGCCGAACGTCGGCACCGCACCCAAGCTCGACGCGGCGGCCGCCGGTCGCACCGCGCTCGCCACCTCCACCGCCACCACCCGCCGCGTCGACGGCAGTCAACTGGTGTACGACACCGACGCGACCGGCACCGCGCTGGCCTACGAGGTTGTCGTGGGCGGCGCGTACGCCGACGGCACCCCGAGCGAGCTGCACGTGCTGGTGGACGCCACCAACGGCAAGGTCCGTGACGCGTGGGAGGGCGTGCAGCGCGACGGTACGGGCAACACCTTCCACTCCGGCAGCGTGCCGGTCGGCACCACCCTTTCCGGCGGCACCTACCAGCTCAACGACGGCGCCCGGGGTGGCCACAAGACCTACGACCTGAACGGTGCCACCAGCGGCACCGGCACCCTGGTCACCAACGCCTCGAACGTCTTCGGCGACGGCACCCTGGCCAACCGGCAGACCACCGCCGCCGACGCGCACTACGGCGCGGCCGAGACCTGGGACTACTACAGGAACACGTTCGGCCGCAACGGCATCCGCAACGACGGTGTCGCCGCGTACAGCCGGGTGCACTACAGCACCAACTACGTCAACGCGTTCTGGAGCGACTCCTGCTTCTGCATGACCTACGGCGACGGTGACGCCTCCCAGGGCTGGACCCCGCTCACCTCGCTGGACGTCGCCGGGCACGAGATGAGCCACGGCGTCACCAGCAACACCGCCGGCCTGCGCTACAGCGGCGAGCCGGGCGGCCTCAACGAGGCCACCAGCGACATCTTCGGCACCCTGGTCGAGTTCTACGCCAACAACGCCAACGACCCGGGCGACTACCTGATCGGTGAGGAGCTGCGCACCAACGGCGTGCCGCTGCGCTACATGGACCAGCCCTCCAAGGACGGCCAATCGGCCGACTGCTGGTCGCGTAGGGTCGGCCGCCTCAACGTGCACTACTCGTCGGGCGTGGCGAACCACTTCTTCTACCTGCTCGCCGTCGGCAGCGGCTCGTCGTCCTACGGCAACAGCCCGACCTGCAACGGCGGCACCGTGACCGGCATCGGCAACGCCAAGGCCGGTGCCATCTGGTACCGCGCGTTGACGGTCTACATGACGTCGCTCACGGACTATGCAGGTGCTCGCGCCGCCACCCTGTCCGCGGCCGCCGACCTGTACGGCGCCGGCAGCGCCGAGTACAACACGGTCGCCGCTGCATGGTCCGCGGTGAGCGTCAACTAATCATCCCCCATCCCAAACGCGCGGTCATCCGGGCCACCGGGTGACCGCGCCCCTCTGACAGCTGCCAACCTACGTCGGCGACCCTGGCGAAAAACCAGCGTCAGGAGTCCAGCAGGCGCAACATCTCGGATCTGTTGGCCACGCCGAGCCGGCGGTACAGGCGGGACAGGTTCGCCTCGACGGCCTTAACTGACAGGTGAACTTCTTTGGCGATCTGGCGGTTGGTCGCGCCCGCGCGGACGAGCTCGACGATCTGTCTTTCCAGGCCGCTCAGGGACTTCGTGTTTCTGCCATGTCGGACGCCGTTGTGCAGCCGGTCGAGTTCCGCATCCGCCAGTGCACGCCAGGGCGCCGCACCGATCTGGCTGAATTGGTCGATGGCCTGTGAGATGGCTTCATGTGCGGCAGACCGCCGGCGAACTCGGCGCAGGAGTTGCCCGAGGGTCAGAGACGCGCGGGCCGCATCCAGCGGATAGGACTGGGCGCCGTACGTGTCGATGGCAGCGGCCAGTGCTTCTATGGCGGTGAGGCTTTCCCCCGCGAAGCATGCGCGTATGGCGTCGGCGCGGGCGAGTCCGAGGAGCGCGAGGGTCCTGTTGGCTCGCCGGGCGCTGTCGTACGCCTGCTTCAGGAATTCGGCGGCGTCGTCGACGCGACCGGTTCGGGCCAGGGCTTCGCCGTAGTCCGCGTGCCATGTAGCTTGCGGCCCGAGGGTACGCGCGGCTTCCAGCTCTCGGGCGTGGCCGAACGCGGTGACCGCGGCCTGATACTGCCCGGACAGCAGCAGGGCCTCACCGTGGTAGATGTGGCAGGGTTCCAGCCACTCACGGTCTCCGCCCGCGGTGCACATCCGCACGGCGTCCTTGGCCAGTTGCACTGCGGTCTCCGCGCTGCCGGCATAGCATTCGGCCTGCGCGGCGACGGCCTGGCCGATCCAGGGGGTGAGGCCGGTGTCGAGGAACAACTGTCGGCACTCGCGTCCCGCCCGTAGCGCGTCAGCCCCGTGCCCCGTCCGCCGGTAGATGGCGGTCGCCGACTGGAGCACGTACATGAGCTGCGCCACCGCGCCCTGTGCGCGTACCTCGGTCTCGAGGTGGCTGATCTCGTCCATGGCCGCGGTGAAGTCACCGCGGAACAGGGAACTCATCGCCCACCACTGTCGCGCCCGCATGGTCGCCGTGGTGATGGGGCGACCACGGGCCATCTCCCGTGCCATGGCATGAAGCTCGGGTACGCCGTCGCGCCCCAACGCCGACGTCACGATGGCCTGCAGGTTAAGTGCCCGTATGACGAGGTCCACGTCGCTGGTCTGCCGGGCCAGCGTTTCCGCCAGCTTGGCCAAGCGGTCGGCGTCGCTGTGCCGGCGGTCGTAGTAGGCGATCTCAGCTGCGCAGAGGGCGACCTGCGCCTGCGACCCGATGTCGTCTGTCGATTCTTGTTCAGCGGCGGCGAGATGGGCTTTCGCGGTGGCGTCCCAGCCGGCAAGTTCGATCAGCAGCAGCCGGGCGGCCACCCGCACCGATCTGATGCCAGCTTTATCCAGGCACGCCGAGGCGGCCTCGCGCGCCGCCGTCATCTGGCCTGCGGCGAAGGCGTGCTGAGCGCAGGCGAGAAGCCGCGCGGCGATGGAGTCTGCGCCATCGGGCGGGGTGTGTTGAGCGGCCAGCCGAGCCAATGCCGCGGCCGTGGCCGGCGCTCCGCGGCGGGCGGCTTCTTCGGCCGCCGCGTCGGCCAGCGCGGCGGTCGCTTCGTCCGGCCCGGCGGCACCGAGTGCCAGATGCCGCACTTTCTCGACCACTCCCTCCATGACGATGGCGACCTGTGCATGGCCGGCACGACGCTGACTGGCAGTGGCGTCGCTGTAGATCAGCTCTCGAAACAGCGGGTGAGTGAAGCGGACCGCACCGTCGGCGGAGACCTCGATGAGCCTGGTGCGCTCGGCCGCATCAAGGCCATCGGCCGGAAGAACACCACACCGCCTCAACTGCTCCAGCGTGGGTCGGCTCATCATCGCGGCATGCAGCAGACACGCCCGGGTCTCCTCATCCAGCCCCTGCAGTCGCTGCAACAGCAACGGCCGCAGCTTACCGGGCACGGGCAACGGCACGTGCGGGGCAGCGATCGAGCTGTCCCTGAGAAGAGCCCGGCTCAGCTCCTCGGCGTACAGCGGGTTACCACCGCTGGCCCGCCAGACCCGCTCTACCAGAGCGGCCGGCAAACGGCCGCCCCCGCGGCCAGCGATCAGCGCAGTTATCGCGAGACGACTCAACGGCGGCACCCGCACCGGCGTGAGGGCTTCCGAGGACAACCGCAGCGCCATCGAATCATCATCATCGGTCCGCTCGGCTGCGAGGATCGCGACGTGCACGGTGTTGAGCCGGCGGGCCACGAATGCGAGGACCTCGGCGCTGGCCGTGTCGATCCATTGAAGGTCGTCCAGGATGAGAACGACAGGTCCATGGTTGGCCAGTTCGCGCAGGAGCTCAAGCACCGCGAGCCGGATCGCCAGCTTGTCACTGACACCGTCCATCCGCTGGGCACGCAGCAACGCGACCTCGAGCGCCTCCCGCAAATGAGCCGGTATCGCCTGCGCGTGCGGCAGCACGTCAGCGAACAGGTCAATGAGCGCCAGGTACGGCAGTTCGGAATCGACCTCGGCCGGGCGGGCAGCCAAGATCCGCGTGCCGGGCGCGAGGCGTTCGGCGGCCACCTTCAGCACGGAGGACTTCCCGATACCCGCTGGCCCGTAGAGCAGCCAGCTCTGCCCCCCGTCGAGGGCAGCGACGAGCTCGTCGAGCAAGTCGTCTCGTCCAGCCAACTGCACCGTTCACCTCCACCAAGGCTGGCGCACATCGTGCAGGATGTAGGCCACCATGGCAAGTCTCCCGGCGGCCGGCTGAGGCAGCCGACCGACTGCCGCGCGACGTCCTCCGCTGCCGTTCGAGGACCATGACCTGGTGGCGTAGTGCGAGGATCTCGGCGTCCTTGTCGCGGTTGCTGAACGTTCGTCGGCACGACCGACTCGGTGGACTCCTCCACGAATACGAGAACGCCGCCTGACCAGCGCGGATGAGGTTTTCGGCACCCGCAGGCCCGGAACACGAGGCAAGCCCCGCGGCAACGCGTCCAGCAGCAGAAACAGACGCGAGGCATCGTCGGCGACTGATGCCTCGCGGGGATTTGCGTGTCCGAACGCGAGCCGAGCCTTGAGACTTCCTGGACATCGACGCGGCCCTCATGACCGGCCGCTACACCCGGACGCGGCTGTGCGAGCTGGCCGAACAATCCGACGCGGCGTTCGACCGGCGCATCCTGGCAGACCTGTTCGGCATGCTGGAGTGCTACCCCGACCGCCGTTTCGCCGCCTACGGCGCCCACCCCGCCCACATCAGCGAAATGCGCAAACGCTTCGCGCAATGGCGCGAAGAACTCACCGCCGACTCGACCTAGCGTTGTTTGAAAGGTGCGACGCGCGTGACCTGGTGGCAGTACACGTCTCGGGCCTTCGCCGAGGCCTGCACGACGACAGGGGTCCGGCAAACGATGAGCGCGGTTGGTAGCACCGCCGCCAACGCCGCCGCGGAATCGTTCAACGCCACCTTCAAACGTGAGACCCGGCAAGGCCCCCGCGCCTTCACCGACGGACGCGAAGCCCGACTCGCCGCGTTCCGCTGGCTGCACCGCTACAACATCGTCCGACGCCACTCCCGGCTCGGACAGTTAGAAGCTGCTGACCAGCTTGACGAACGCGTCGTCGATCTTCGCCGGGTCGCGGGCGTCGAACGCCTTGCCCGCGGACGCCTTGGCGATCCGGTCCAGCGTCCCGAAATCGGACTGCTCATCAAAGGCGACGCAGAAAATCTTGACCGGTCGCTCCGGATCCAACGCGACATCCTGGAGCAGCCGGGCGAGATTGTTGTCCTTGTTGTACTCGTTTTTGCCGTCCGTCAGTACCACCACCGCGTTGATCCGGGACTGGTCATAGTGGTCGAGCATGTGACGGTGTGCCGCCCGTACCGTGGCGTACAAAGCGGTGCCACCCTCGACATGGAGATTGTTGATCTCGTTGGTGAGCGTCTCCTGGTCGAACGCCGACAGCCGGACCTCCTCGCTGTACGGCGACTTCGGCCGCTGTTCCGTCTCGGACGAGAACGACCAGAGCGCGACCTGGTCCTCGGAGTTCAAGAGGCCGAAGCCCTTGGCGGCGGCCCTGGTCGCCACCTGGAACCTGGTCTGGTCACCGATCTTTGCCTTCATCGAACCGGACGTGTCGACGGCCACGAGGATGTTCGCCTTCTTACGCAGCGTGCCCCAGCCGGTGAGGATCGCCTTGACCACGGTGGGATCAGGCGGGTCGAAGTAGGTGAGATCTTGGGCCCCGCGCCCGCCGACGGAGGCGATCAGCGGGCCGGACGCGTTCCGCTCGTGATCGCGGAACCCGAGGCGGCTGAAGCTCCGCTGCTGCGGCGACTCCTGAAGGAACGCCAGAAAGTCGGCAGCGGCGTCACGTTGCTCCGGGCTGGCCGAGGGGAGGACCACGTACGGGTGGTCGAGGTTGAACGTGCCCTCCTTCGGATACACCGCGACCAGCGGGACCCTCGGCTTCTCGCCCCGGGTCGGGCTCAGCTCCCCCTCGTTGTACTGGTAGACCAACTCCTCCTGCGTCACAACCGCGCTCATGTCGGTCGGGGCCGCCGTGCCGGCACCGGACAGGTCCGCCTCGGCGCGGTTCTTCAGCAGATCCACGATGTCGTCGCTGTAGTGGGATACGTTGGCCTCGATGCGGCGGACGAACTGGGTCACCGCCGGATTCGCGAGGTCGCTCTCGGTGAGGTCACTGGCCCGGTTGATGGCCGCGTAGTACGTCGCGATCGTGGCCGCAAGCCCAGAGGTGGACAGGTACGGGTTGACCTTGCCGAAGGTGAACCGCCCCCACTCGGGGCGACCGAAGGTGGCCCAGCCCGTGCGTCCAGACAAGCCCAGGATCTCACCCCAGCCGAGTCGACCCTGCTGTTGGAGCAGCTCTCCCTTCGGCTGCGGCATGGCGATGACCAGCGGGCTGTTCGCGATCGACGGGTACCGGCCGGGGGTCTGCGCCGGACGCCCGGCGGCCTCCTCCAGCAGCTTCAACTGCCCGGTCCACAGGGTCGACGTCGGCAACCATACCTGCGGCCGTGGCAGGCTGGGCTGCTTGGCTGCCCAGTCGCCGGCCAGCGCGTCTGTCGCCGCACCGGAGGTGAGGCCATGTACGGTCACGACGGCGCACCGGCCACCGACCCGCCGATGGCTCTTGTTGTAGCGTTCTGCCAGCTCGCCGAGCAGCACGTCCTTCTCGGTCGACGAGCTGACCTCCAGCGGTGTGCACCCGACGTCCGCCGCCGGCCGGACGATCAGGTAGGCCGCCGTGACGACCGCGACTCCGGCCACGATGGCCGTGGTGTACGGCAACCACGGCCGGGCAGTCGGTCGACCTGAAACCATTTGGTCCCTCCAGGGTGTCGGCTGACGGCGTCGACATCAGCCACCAGCCCGGCCGAGCCGCGGTGCGGACCGACCGGATCGTGTTCGTGGGTCAGGGCCCGGACCGGAGCAGGGTCGTGGCCTGGTCGGCTGTCGACGCCTCCCCGGGATCCGGCTCGGTGCTTGGGGCCAGCGCGGCGGCGACCAGCAGGCGGACGACGTACACCACGACGAAAGTCACCACGCCGGTGAGTGCTGCGGCGCCGACCGCGGTCGACGCGACGTAGCCGGACGCCATGCCGACCGCACCGAGGAAGATCGCGATCGAGACGCCCCACGGGTCCCCGAGCTCCCGGCGGAGCCGACCCGACCAGGGGTCCCGCCGTACCGGGGCGGTGGGCTCGCGGTTCTCCCGCCGCGTCGGGGCGCCGGCCAGGCGCGTGACCGGCGCGTGCTCGGGGAGGTCGGGCAGGGTTGGCCTGGCCGCATGGCCCAGGGGCGGGGATCCGGGCGCCGGGTACGACGGCGCCGGCGCGGTGGCGGCTTCGTTGCCCTGCTTGAGGACGGTCTCCAGCAGCAGGTCCGTCGAGGGCCGCGCGGTGTGCCCGAGCAGCCGCAGCAGGACCTGTTCGGCGTTCGGCCGCGCATCCTGGTCCTTCTGCAGACACTGCCGGATCAGGTCGTCCAGCGCGTCGGAGAGGCCGTGCAGGTCCGGTGGCTCGTGCAGGACGCGGTTCATCACCGCGACGATCGAATCGTTGCCGAACGGTGGCCGGCCCGCTGCCGCGAAGGCGATGGTCGCCGCCCACGCGAACACGTCACAGGCCGGACCCACCCGGTGGTTATGGAACCGCTCCGGTGCCATGTATGGCGCCGTTCCCATGACCTGCCTGGTCATCGTCTCGGTGACGTCGAGTGCGCGGGCGATGCCGAAGTCGATCACGCGTGGACCGTCCCGCCCGAGAATGACGTTGTCCGGCTTCAGGTCGCGATGGACCACGTCGGACTGGTGGATCGCGGTCAGCGCAGTGGCGATGCCAACGGCCAGTCGGTGCAACGCGTTCCCGGAGATCGGACCCTGCTCACGGACGTGCCGCTGCAGGGTCGAGCCCTCGATGAACTCGCTGACCACGTACGGTGGGTCCGCGTCTACCTCGGCGAACAGGATCTGAGCCGTACAGAAGGGGGCGACCCGTCGCGCGGCGGCGATCTCCTTCGCGAACTGAGACTTGATCCGAGGGCTCTGGCGCAGGTCAACATTGATCATCTTGACCGCTACCCGGTTACCGTTCCCGTCCCTGCCCAGGTAGACGACGCCCTGGCCGCCCGCGCCCAGCCGCCCGATCAGCTGGTAGGGCCCCGCGGTGCGTGGATCATGCGAACTCAGCGGCGTGGTACCCGGCATCCTGCCCCCCTGTCAGCCCGGCCATTGTGGCTCCACCGAAACCCTTGACGAGCCGCGCCGATGCGACGGACGACACAGGTATGGTGCCACGCCCCGCAAGCACGAGGACCACTCACCTTTCGGCGTGTCGTCCCGTTGGGGCGCTCCAGGTCGATGAGCCGTAGTGCGAGGGCCCGCCAGCAGCAGGCCCGGGGTGTCGGCGAGCGCTGGCGGGGAAAATCGGGCGGGTAGTGGCGGCATCGGTGCAGGTCGTTGCGTGGACGTGCGGGCAGACGGCAGTCCTCCGTGGACAGTGGACGTCACGCGCCCGCACCACAGGCCCTGTCCTTGGCGTGGTGTCGTCGGTGTTCGGCGGTCCCGTCGGGCCGACTCGCGGCTGATGGTTGCCGACGATCACCGCATTCGCGCCGGCACCGTCAGGCACATCACCGATCGCGCCGATGCCCCCTTGTTTCCGCCAACCAGGGCGCCGCGTGCTGCCCCCGGGCCGAAACACCCGGTCGGGGATCAGGTACGCGGCGCTGCCACCCCGATGACAGACGAGTCATAGTGAGGTATGAATGTCGTGCCTGAGTATCTCTGATCGATGTGAGGCTCAAATGCGCATATTTGTATGCTCGATCCGACTGTCGACCGCAGTGGCCGTCGTGCTGATGCTTGCCGCCAGCGTCCTGGTCAGCGGGCCGGCGATGGCCGCCGAGCCCCGAGAGCTCGGCGCCGTGACCGGCTTCCATGCCGACCGGGCGACCTACACGCTCACCGCGGGCGATGCCCAGGTCCGGGTGGTGTTCCTCGGCGACGACGTGTTCCGGATCTGGCTCGCGCCGGACGGACAGTTCACCGACCCGGCCAACACCCCGCCCGATGACCCGGCAGCGCCGGACGCCAACATCGTGGTGAAGACCGACCACCCGACGCCGCAGACGTCGTGGTCAGACGTCGGCGCCTACTACGCGCTACGCACCGGGGCGATCGAGGTACGAGCGTACAAGTCGCCGTTGCGTTTCTCCCTGCACCGGGCCGACGGCAGCACCGTGTGGTCGGAGACGCGGCCACTGCGGTGGACCGACACCACCACGTCGCAGACGTTGAGCCGCGGCGCGACCGAGCAGTTCCTCGGCGGTGGCATGCAGAACGGCCGGTTCAGCCACCGCGGCACCACGATCCAGGTCGCCCGGAACTTCAACTGGGAGGACGGCGGCAACCCGAACTCCTCGCCGTACTACATGAGTTCCGCCGGGTACGGGGTGCTACGAAACACCTTCGCACCGGGTACGTACGCCTTCGACGACCCGGTCGTTGCCACCCACAACGAGAAGCGCTTCGACGCGTACTACTTCGTCGGTGACTTCAAGAGCGCGCTCAACCGCTACACCGAGCTGACCGGGCGACCGTTCCTGCCGCCGATCTACGGCCTCGAATACGGCGACTCGGACTGCTACAACCGCGGCCACTACGGAGTGGATCCGGACCCGGGCAACGACGGGAAGAACCACCCGGACAAGCAGACCACGCTGGACGCGGTGAAGGTCGCGCAGAAGTTCGTCGAGAACGACATGCCGGGCGGCTGGATGCTGGTCAATGACGACTACGGCTGTGGCTACTCCGACGACCTGGGCTACGAGCTCGTCGGCGGCACGTACTGGGGCAAGCGAGAGATCGGCCCGCTGCGGCAGACCGGTGACGAACTGCGCAAGCGCAACATCGAGATGGGGCTGTGGACCCAGTCCGCGCTCGACCGGCAGCCCGCAGAGGTCGGTGAGGCCGGCGTCCGGGTCCGCAAGCTGGACGTGGCCTGGGTCGGCCCGGGCTATCGGCACGCGCTCACCGCCTGCGACACCGCGCACGACGGCATCGAGCAGTACAGCAACGCCCGCGGCTACGCCTGGATGGTCGAGGGCTGGGCCGGCGCGCAGCGCTGCGCGGTGCAGTGGACCGGCGACCACAGCGGCAGCCTCGACGCGATCCGCTGGCAGATCCCGGCGATCCACGGTTCCGGCAACTCCGGCATCGCCTACACCGCCGGTGACGTCGACGGCATCTTCGGTGGCTCCGGCCGAAGCTATGTGCGGGACATGCAGTGGAAGGTCTTCACGCCGGCGCTCATGACGATGAGCGGCTGGGCCACCCCCGCCTTCAAGCAGCCGTGGGCATACGGCGAGCCGTACACCTCGATCAACCGCAGGTATCTGAAGCTGCGCGAGCGGCTCCTGCCGTTCTTCTACTCGTACGCCGCGGAGGCCCACCGCACCGGCACGCCGATCAACCGGTCGCTACCGATCGAGTACCCGGACGACCCGACGGCGTACACCGACGCCGCCAGGTACGAGTTTCTCGCCGGCCGAGAGTTCCTGGTCGCGCCGATGTGGGGCGGAGACGAAACGAAGAACGGCATCTACCTGCCGGCAGGCACCTGGGTCGACTACTGGACCGGCCGAATCCATCGCGGGCCGACCACGCTGAACGGCTACCACGCGCCGCTCGACACGTTGCCGCTGTTCGTCAAGGCCGGTGCCGTGGTGCCGATGTGGAAGGCCGGCATCAACCGGCACGCCGAGCAGGCACCGGGCGACCGGGTGACGCTGGACATCTACCCCCGTGGCAGCTCGTCGTTCCTGCTTTACGAGGACGACCGGGTGACTCGCGAGCACCGTTCCGCCAGGTCGGCGACGCAGCGGTTCGACGTCGCGGCGCCGGTCGACGACCGCGGTGACGTCGTCGTCACCATCGGCGCCAGCGTCGGCTCCTACACCGGCAAGCCCGCGCAGCGGCCCTACGAGGTGACCGCGCACACCGGCACCAAGCCGCACGTCGTCAAGCTCGGCGACCAGCCGCTGCCGGAACTGTCCGACAAGGCGGCGTACGACGCGGCAACCAGCGGCTGGTACTACGCGGCCGGCGACCGCGCCGGCGTGGTGTGGGTGAAGACCCCACCGGTCTCCACCGACGCCAGCACCACGGTAACCCTCGCCGGCACCAGCTCCGTGGGCGGTGCCAAGCCGACCGACGCGCTCGGCACGGTCGAGCTGACCGGCCCGAAGCTGTGGAACCCACCGGGCGAGGCGACCGAACTCACCGCGACCTTCCGTAACGACGGCACGCACCCGATGACCGACGTGCGGCTGTCCGTCGCACTGCCGGACGGCTGGACGTCGGGTGGCCACGCCGACTTCCCGCGGGTCGAACCCGGCGAGACCGTCACCGCACCGCTGAGCGTCACACCGGGACGCGACGTCCGGCCGGCGTCGTACACGCTCCAGCTCGACGCCGCCTACACCGCCCGGAACACGCCGTACCGCACCAGCGCGGTCACCACAGCCGAACTGCCGTACGCCTCGATATCCGCCGCGGCGAACGTGGTCGGCATCACCGACGCCCAAACCTTCGCCAAGGGCAACTTCGACGGCGCCGGTAACAGCTTCCACGGCGAGGCGCTGGCCGCCGCGGGATTCCGCCCCGGCGCGGCCGTCACCGTCAACGGGGTCGAGTTCGGCCTGCCGGCCGGCGCTCCCGGCACCCCGAACGTGGTGAAGGACGTCACCGCGCCGATCCTGGTGAACGGAACCGGCAGCCACCTTCACCTGCTCGGCGCCGGCGCCAGCCTGAACGCCCGCGGAACCGTGACGGTCCTCTACACCGACGGCACCCAGTCCCAGCACACCCTGCAGTTGCCGAACTGGTGCTGCCAGGATCCGACCACCGGCGGAGCCAAGCCCGCGGTGACGGTCAAGGGCCGCTACACCCCGGCGGGCCTGGCCAACACCACGACCGACTACCGGGTGTCCTACCACGCGCTGCCGCTCACGCCGGGCAAAACGGTCCGGGCGATCCGCCTGCCGGGTGGCCCACTCGGGTTCTTCGCCGCCACCGTGGCGGACAAACCGTTGCCGCCGGCGCCCAAGGGTGAAGCCTGGGTCAGTGACCTGGAGTGGATCGATTCGACGAACGGCTGGGGACCCGTCGAGCGGGACCGCAGCAACGGCGAGAGCGCGGCCGGCGACGGCAACCCGATCACGCTGAACAGGGTCGGCTACGCCAAAGGCCTCGGCGCCCACGCGCCCTCGTCGGTCAAGGTCAACCTCGACGGCCGGTGCACCCGCTTCACCGCCAAGGTGGGCGTGGACGACGAGATGGCCGACCGCGGCTCGGTCGCCTTCCAGGTGACCGTCGACGGTGCGACGAAGTACACCTCGCCGGTGCTGACCGGTACCGCTGAAACCGTGGGCGTCGACGTTGACGTGACCGCGGGGAAGGTGCTCGACCTGGTGATCACCGACGGCGGCGACGGCATCGGCAGCGACCACGGCGACTGGGCCGAGGCCAAGCTGTCCTGCAGCCCGTAACGCCACGCGCCGCCGGCACCACCTTCCGACGGGGAAGGTGGTGCCAGCGGCGGGTCAACAGTCTCCTCGGCGGCCACGCACGCGGCCGCGCCGGCCGGTGGACCCGGCCGGCGCGGCACCCGACGTGACCGCCTCAGTTCTTGTCCAGCACCGGGTCCTTCGGCTTCGGCCGGTCGAACGTGGGCCGCGCCTCCTGCCAGTGCCCGCGCGTGAAGTCGGGCACCTTGACCGGGTGCATCCGGCCGGTCTTCAACGACTCGTGGCTGAGCGGAATGACTGAGCACCACGCCGCCGAGTCGTAGACGTCGATGTCGGGGGTCATGCCGAGCCGCATCGTCTGGACGAGCCGCCAGATGGCGATGAAGTCCCCACCGCCGTGGCCGCCGTACTGGCCGGCCAAGCTCTCCAGCGTCGGCCACAACCAGTGGTCGTGCTGCCGCAGGATCGTGTTGTACTCGTTGCCGGTCCGCCAACTGTGGTTGGTGTGACCGAGCGACTCGAGGTAGACCCGGCCGTTGTCGAGCTCGATCGTCCCTCGGGTACCGGTGAGCGTGGTCTCCCGGCTGTACGGGTGCGGGGAGTTCACGTCGTGCTCGACCCGGATGAACCGGCCGCTGCTCGTGGTGACGAAGCAGGTGTGCCGGTCGCCGGAGATGTACGGCTCGTCATCCCACGACGGGTGGTCGGAGCCCACCCGCGGGTCCTCGGAACGGAACAGGGCCAGCGCCTTCGGCAGGGACGCCACGGAGATCAGCTCCTCGAACCGGTCGCCCCGGTTGATGCCCAGGGTGGCCGACACCGGGCCCAGGCCGTGGGTGGGGTAGTGCGAGGCGTTCATCCGGGTCTGCCAGCGGCGCCGCCAGTGCTCCGGGTAGTAGGCGCCGCCGAACGTGTACGGCCAGCGCAGGTCGTGGACGTATCCGCCGGAGGCGTGCTGCAGGTCGCCGAAGAGCCCCTGCCGGGCCATGTTGAACATCGCCATCTCCGGCCGGAAGTAGTTGACGTTCTCCAGCAGCAGGCAGTGCTTCCTGGTCCGCTCCGAGGTGCGGACCAGATCCCAGATCTGGTCGAGGTACGGCGCGATCGGCAACTCCACGGCGACGTGCTTGCCGTGCTCCATCGCGGCCTTGGCCATCGGGTAGTGCCACTCCCACGGCGTGGCGATGTAAATGAGGTCGATGTCGTCGCGCCGGACGAGATTGAGAAAGTCCTCCTCCCCCGCCGAGTAGCCGGCCGGCGGCGTGTCCTGGAAGCCTTGCTGCATGATCCGGCCGATGGTGCGGTTGACCCGTTCGGGACGGATGTCGCAGACCGCGGTCACCGTGCCGACCGCGCCGAACCGCCGGTCCTGGTCGCCGCCGCGGTTACCGAGGCCGATGAGCCCAATGCGGACCTGGTCGAAGCCTTCAAACGGCACGCTGGTCATGCTCTTCTCGTCGCTGCCGCGCGGCGGTTCGGTGCCGGTGGCGTCGCCGGCGGCCGCTGGGGCGGTGACGGCGCCGCTGAGGCCGGCGGCGGCGCCCAGCACGACACCGGATCGGAGCAGGTCACGACGGGACGGATTGAACTGAGCGGGTGGGGTCACGCTGATCACTCCTCGGTGACGGAGACTGATCGGACTTGCCTACTTGCCTGGATAGATGAGCAGTATCAATCGGATATTCATCGATGGCAAGGGATGGCCGCAGGTCGGGCACTGGCACCGAGGGATGACGGGGGCAGGGATTGCTCTGTAGGCGTTGTCGATTTATGCTCGGATCGCCGCCAAGCCGCGCGGTTTCGCGCTGACTCGGCGCGTCGTGGACAGCAGGCCGGAGCGTCATGACTCACGTCGAAGAGGAAATCGCCAGCCAACCCGAATGCTGGCAACGGGGCATCGCGCTGGCGGGCTCGCTCGCCGAACAACTGCCGCGCCGCGGCGAGCGGGTCGCCGTCGTCGGCTGCGGCACGTCGTGGTTCATGGCGATGGCGTACGCCGGGCTGCGCGAACGGGCGGGCCTCGGCGAGACGGACGCGTTCGCGGCATCGGAGTTCCCGCGGGAGCGCCGCTATGACCGGGTGCTGGTGATCAGCCGCTCCGGCACGACCACTGAGGTGCTGGACGTCCTGCGCGACATCGCGGGCAATACCCGCAGCACGGGCATCATCGGCGACCCGCGATCCCCGGCGGTGACCCTGGTGGACGACCCGATCTGCCTGCCGTTCGCCGACGAGAAATCCGTGGTGCAGACCCGGTTCGCCACGACCGCGCTGGCGGTGTTACGCGCTCACCTCGGCGACGACGTCGACCGGGCGGTCCACGACGCGGCGGAGGCCCTGGTGGCACCGCTGCCGGTGGATCCCGCGGCACTGGAACAGGTGACGTTCCTCGGCCGGGACTGGACCGTCGGCCTTGCTCACGAGGCAGGGCTGAAGTGCCGCGAAGCCGCCCGTTTCTGGGCGGAGGCGTACCCGGCCATGGACTACCGGCACGGGCCGATCGCCATTGCCGGCCCCGGTCGGGCGGTGTGGGCGTTCGGGGCCGTGCCGGCGGGGTTGCCCGACGACGTGACGCGCACCGGCGCCACCTTCGTCCACTCCGCACGCGACCCGATGGCCGATCTGATCCTCGTGCAGCGGCTGGCCGTCGCCTTGGCCCGCCACCGGGGGCTCGACCCGGACGCGCCACACCACCTGACCCGCTCGGTGATCCTGACAGGTGGCGAGCCCGCCGGGGCGGGGCTCGACGAATGATCCTCACCGTCACGCTGAACGCGGCGCTCGACGTGACGTACCGCGTCCCCGCCCTCGTGCCCGGCGCCACGCACCGGGTCACGGAGGTGGCCGAGCGGGCGGGCGGCAAGGGCGTCAACGTTGCCCGCGTGCTGCACACCCTCGGCGACCCGGTCATCGCCACCGGGCTGGCCGGCGGTGCCTGTGGCACCCGGATCCGGTCCCTGCTGGCCGCCGAAGGGGTGCGGGAGGCCTTCGTGCAGATCGCGGCCGAGTCCCGGCGCACGGTGGTCGTGGCCGAGCTGGAGGCGGCGACCGGTCTGTGGGAGCCCGGGCCGACGGTCACCCCGAACGAGTGGTCCGGCTTCCTCAGCCGGTTCGCCGACCTGGTACGCGGCGCGGCAGTGGTGGTGCTCTCCGGCTCCCTGCCACCCGGGGTGCCGGCCGATGCGTACCTTGTCCTGGTCGAGGCGGCCCGCGACGCCGGCGCGCGGACGGTGCTGGACAGCAGCGGCGCGGCACTGCGCCACGGCCTGACCGCGGGCCCGGACCTGGTCAAGCCGAATGCCGAGGAGCTCGCCTGCCTTGTCGGGCAGGCGCTCACTCGGCCGGCTGCGGCCGTCGACGCGGTACGCGCGCTCGCTGCGCGTACCGTGGTGGCCTCGTTCGGCCCGGAGGGACTGCTCGCCCGGACCGAACAGGGCAGCTGGCAGGCGTTCCTGCCGCATCCAGTCGCTGGCAACCCGACCGGGGCCGGGGACGCCTGTGTCGCCGCGCTGGCCCACGGCATGCTCCACCATCGACCCTGGCCGGAACGGCTCGCCGACGCGGTGGCGCTGTCTGCGGCGACGGTCCGGGCGCCGGTGGCGGGAAGCGTAGACCTGTCCGACTACCGGCGGCTGCGCCGGGACGTGACCGTCAAGGAGCTGTAATGCCGCTGGTACCGACCGGACGGACCGTCGCCTCGGGTCCGGTCTGCGCATTCAACGTGATCACCCTGGAGCACGCCGAGGCGATCGTCGCCGGCGCGGAGGCGGCGGGACGACCGGTCATCCTGCAGATCAGCGAGAACGCCGTACGGTTCCACGACCGTCGGCTCGCGCCGATCGCCGCCGCGGCCCGGGCCGTCGCGGCGGCGGCCACCGTCGATGTCGCGCTGCACCTCGATCACGTCGTCTCCCGCGACCTGTGGCGGCAGGCGCCGGAGCACGGCTTCGGTTCGATCATGGTCGACGCGTCGAGGTTGCCGTACCGGGAGAACGTCGCGGCCACCCGGGCGGCTGCCGAGTTCTCCCACGCCCGAGGGCTGTGGGTCGAAGCCGAGTTGGGCACGGTCGGTGGGAAGGAGGGCGAGCCGCCGGTGGACCCGCACGCCCCCGGTTCCCGTACCGACCCGGCCCAGGCGGCGTCGTACGTGACGCAGACCGGGGTGGACGCACTCGCCGTCGCGGTCGGCTCGGCGCACGCCATGACCACCCGCAGCGCCGCACTGGACCACTCCCTGATCGGGCGGCTGCGGGCCGAGGTCGCGGTGCCGCTGGTGCTGCACGGCTCGTCCGGAGTGCCCGACGAGGAACTGCGCCGGGCCGTCCTCGGCGGCATCGTCAAGGTGAACATCGGTACGGCGCTGAACGTCGCCTTCACCGGCTCTGTGCGCGGCACCCTGGCCGCGCGCCCCGAACTGGTCGACCCGCGCCGGTACCTGGCGCCGGCACGGGAGGCGATGGCTGAGACGGTGACCCGCTTCTGCCGGCTCGTCGCCGGCGAGGCCGATCCACAGGGTTCGGTGGCCGGCTTGACACTGACCGTGACCGAATCGTGAGCGGTTGGTCTTGACGCTGATTGACGAGCGTCGCAGAATCCCAAGAACAGCACGATCATGAAAGATTTACGGGCCAATCAATCAGGAATGAGCGGCGACCGTGCGGGTCTGATCACGGCTGTTCATGTTCCATTCACGGTGGAGGCTGAAGTGAAACGGTTCCTGCGCCTGTCGGCGGCAGTCGCGCTCGCCGCCCTGACCATGACCGCCTGCGGTTTCGGCGGCAAGGACGAGGCGAGCGGCGACGGAAAGACCCTGTCGCTGCTGGTCCCCAGCTACAGCAACGGCACCAAGGCCCTCTGGGAGGGCATCATCGCCGACTTCCAGGCGAAGCATTCGGACATCACCGTCAACCTCGAGATCCAGTCCTGGGACAACATCAACGACGTCATCCGGACCAAGGTGCAGGCGAAGGCGGCACCGGACATCCTGAACATCGACGCGTTCTCCGGCTTCGCCTCCGACAACCTGCTCTACCCCGCCGCCGAGGTCGTCTCTCCCGACACCCTGGCCGACTTCCAGGACTCGTTCGCCAAGAACGCCTCGATCGACGGCACGATGTACGGCCTGCCGATGATCGCCTCGGCCCGCACCCTGTTCTACAACCAGGAACTGCTCGACAAGGCCGGCGTGACCAAGCCCCCGGCGACCTGGCAGGAGCTGTACGACGCAGCGCAAAAGATCAAGAACCTCAACGCCGGCGTCTATGGCTACGGCATGCCGTTGGGCAGCGAGGAGGCCCAGGCGGAGACCTCGCTCTGGATCTTCGGCAACGGCGGCTCATGGAACGAGGGTGACAAGATCACCGTCAACAACCCGCGCAACGCCGAAGCGGTGCAGTTCATGAAGCGGATGATCGACGCCGGGCTGACCCAGCCCGACCCCGGAGCGAGCGACCGCACGCCGATGCTGGACGTGTTCATCCAGGGCAAGATCGCCATGGCCGTGGGGCTGCCCCCCACCGTGGGGCAGATCGCGCAGAAGAACCCCAAGCTGAAATACGGGACCGCCCCGATTCCCACCAAGGACGGGCAACCGATGACCCTCGGGGTGGCCGACCACCTCATGGCGTTCAAGAACGACGGCAGCAAGAAGGACGCGATCAAGACCTTCCTGGACTACTTCTTCAGCGCCGAGGTCTACAAGAAGTTCGTCGACACCGAGGGCTTCCTGCCAACCACGAAGTCCGGGGCGGAGGCGCTGAAGGACAAGAAGGAGATCGTCAGCTTCCTGGAAGTCCTGCCCGGGGCCAGGTTCTATCCGAGCACCAACCCCCGCTGGGCGGCCACCCAGGGCGCCATCCAGAGCCAGATCGGCCAGATCGGGCAGGGCAAGGACCCGAAGGCCGTGCTGACCGGCATCCAGGCCAAGGCCGACGCGTAGCGGCGACTCGCCATCCGCATCTCCAGTGAGGACACCATGAGCGAGCAGACCAGGCAGGTGCCCGTGCCGACCGGCAGGTCCGCACGACCGGCGCACCGGGAGTTGGCGAGGGCCCTGCCCTGGCTGCTGCCCACGCTGACCCTGATCCTCACCATCGTCCTGTTCCCCGCCGCCTACATGGTGTGGACGTCCTCCCGTGACGTCTCGCAGGCCGGAGTCGACCGCGGCCCGGCGGGGCTGGACAACTACCGGGCGCTGCTGCAGCTCCCCGCGCTGGGCAGGGTGTTCGGCAACACGGTGATCTGGGTGGCCGGCGTGGTCCTGGTGACGCTGCTGGTCTCCCTGGCACTGGCGCAGTTCCTGAACCATGCCTTCCCCGGCCGACGCCTCGTCCGGCTGGCGGTGATCGTGCCGTGGGCGGCCAGCGTCGTGATGACCTCGACCGTCTTCTACTACGCGCTCGACCCCTTCTACGGCATCTTCAACCAGTTCCTGGTCGACCTCGGCATCCTCGACGCGGGGTTCGGCTTCACCCGCCGACCGGTGCCCGCGTTCGTGGTGTCCATGCTGGTGGCGGTGTTCGTGTCCCTTCCGTTCACCACCTACACCATCCTCGCCGGGCTGCAGATGGTTTCCGACGACGTGATCGAGGCGGCGCGGATGGACGGCGCCGGGGCCGGGCGCATCTACCGCACGATCGTCCTACCCATCCTGCGGCCCGCGATCGCCGTCGCGGTCCTCATCAACATCATCAACGTCTTCAACTCCCTGCCTATCCTGCGCACGATGACCGGCAGCATCCCCGGGTACGACGCGGACACCACGACAACGTTGATCTTCAAGTACATCCAGCAGGACCGTCAGGTCGACCTCGCCAGCGCGCTCAGCGTGGTGAACTTCCTGATCGTCCTCGCGGTGATCGGCATCTACCTGGCGGCTCTACGGCCGATGAGAGACGAGTAGCCGTGGTTACGACGACCCCAGAGACGACCGACAGGCGAGCCGGCGCAGGCGTGGCGGCCGCCCGCCGAAGCACCCGACGCGGCCGCCGGCGCTGGCTGAAGGCAGCCGCCGGCGCGCTGGTGGCGCTGGTGTTCCTGGCGCCGTACCTGGTGATGCTCATCGGGTCCTTCAAGCGACACGCGGAGATCCTGCGCATTCCGCCCACGTACCTGCCGACGCAGTGGATCCCGTCCAACTACGCGACCATGTGGTCCACGCCGGAGACGCCACTGCCGTACAACCTCGTCTCCACCCTCATCATCTCCTTCTGCGGGACCCTGCTGGTGCTCGCGGTCGCCCTGCCCGCCGCCTACTACACGGCCAAGCACCGCTTCCCCGGCCGCGGGGTGTTCCTGCTGCTCGTGCTGGCCACCCAGATGCTCCAGCCGACCGTGCTGGCGCCGGGGCTGTTCCGGCAGTTCCTCGCGGTCGGGATCGACGACACCTGGCTGGCGATGATCCTCGTCAACGCCGCCTTCAACCTCAGCTTCGCCGTCTGGATCATGCACAGCTTCTTCGCCGGTCTGCCGAAGGAGATCGACGAGGCGGCGATGATGGACGGCGCCAGCAAGCTTCAGACGCTACGCCGCGTGACGCTGCCGCTTGTCTGGCCCGGCATCGTCACCGCCATCATCTTCACCTTCGTCGCCTGCTGGAACGAGTTCGCGGCAAGCCTGGTCATCCTCACCACCGCGGAAAACCAGCCGCTGTCGGTGGCGATCACGAAGTTCGTCGGCCAGTACGACTCCGCGTGGCACTATGTGTTCGCCGTTTCGATCGTTAGCATCGTGCCCGTGGTCATCCTCTTCGCGCTGGTCGAGAAGCGCCTGGTCGCCGGTCTGACGGCCGGAGCCGTCAAATGACCGCGACCGAGACCACGGCGGGAGTCGCCGCCGGGGGGATTGCTGATCGGGCTCGCCGGCTGCAGGCGCTGCTGGAGATCCTGGCCGCGCGGGGTGGGCGGCTGTCCGTCACCGAAGCCGCCACCGCCCTGCAGGTTTCCGAGGCGACCGTCCGGCGTGACTTCACCGCCCTGGCCGAGCAGCATCTGGTGACCCGCACCCATGGTGGCATCGTGGCCAGCTCGGTCGCCTACGACCTGCCGGTCCGCTACCGCCACCGCGGCGACCACAGCACCAAGGAACGCATCGCCGTCACCGCCGCCGGGCTCATCGAGCCGGGCAGCGTGGTGGGGCTGAACGGGGGCACCACGACATCGGCCGTCGCCCGGCACATCGCGGCGCGGCCCGACCTGGCGCAGGCCACCCAACGACCGGTCCTGACGCTGGTGACGAACGCACTGAACATCGCCACCGAGATGGTGCTCCGGCCGTCCCTGCGCACCGTCATCCTCGGCGGAGTCGCCCTGCCCCAGTCGTACGAGCTGACCGGGCCACTGACCAGCATGGTCATGCAGTCCCTGTGGCTGGACATCCTCATCCTCGGCGTCGACGGCTTCTCCGTCGAGGGGACGTCCTGTCACGACGAGAGCGAGGCGGGCATCGACGCCCTGATGGTGAGCCGGGCCCGCCGGGTGGTGGTCGTGGCCGGCGCGGAGAAGCTCGGGCGCCACTCCTTCGCCAAGATCTGTGACACCTCGGCCGTGGATACCCTGGTCACCGATGACGCCGCTGACGAGAAGGTCGTGGCCGATCTGCGGGCGGCCGGCGTAACGGTGCTCCTGGCCTAGCAACCGCCTGACCGACCAGCACCAACACCGCAGCCCAGTGACCCGCCCAGGTCACCCGGGCCCATAGCTGTCTGCCCGGCTCAACCTCGAGATTCGCCGGCCACGTCGAAGCAACGCTGCGGCGCAAACACCCCTCCTGCGGCACCAGGGCCGCGCCACGCACTGCGCCCGGGCTGGAAGCACCCGTTTGGCAGCAGGGCGAAGCGGCGCAGTCACCCTCGTGGTGCTGATGCTTGCCGCCAGGATCCTGGCCAGGAGACCGGCGATGGCCGCCGAAGCCCGAGAGCTCGAGGCGGTGACCGAATTCCACGCGACCGAGCCACCTACAAGCTCACCGCAGGCGGCGCCCAGGGCCCCCGGTGGTCTTCCTCGCCAACGACGTGTTCCAGATCTGGCTCGGGCCAGACGGCGGTAGTAGCTGCTGTCGACGATGGCGAAGCCGCCGGAACCGCCGGTCCGGTTGCCTCGCCTGCCCGGGGCGTTGAACCAGGTCTGGCCCTTACCGGCCTTGTCACTGACGGTCCAGCCCGACGGCGTAGTAAAGCCGGGAACGACTCCCTGACGCTGCGCGCGGTCTGCGCAGTCCTCGGCCGCCGCCGCGGTAGCCATCGCCACACCGACAGCGGCCGTGCGGTTGACACGAGACAGCGACAAGGAAGCTGCTCACATGTTTGGCCGGACGCGGCTGCCGACGTTGGTCGGCAGCCGCGTGCAGCGGTCGATGGGGTGTTGGAGGTTATGGGAGTTGTCGTACGCCGAACGCGTCGTAGACCATCCACGACCCGCTGGTGGTGGTGATGGTGATCGTGTTGTCGCCTGCCTTGAGGTTGGCGGCGGGCAGCGCCACGTTCACCGTGGACGGTTTGATGCCGACGGACCCCCGGTGGCCACGGCCACCGCCGGCCACGGTCTGTGCGGTGCCCACCGTCGCGCCGTTGAGCCCGAACTCAAGCGCGGACGGAACGGCATCGTGAGTGTCGTACAGCCAGGCGGTGAACGTCAGATCAGCGCTCGGTGCGGTAGCCAGGTTGAAGGTAAACCGGAACGTGTGCGGCTTGTTCCCCGCCCAGGTGTCGGCCGGGCCGGGCTGGATGTAACTCCACGCGGTAGCCGGGTCGCTCACACCCGCAGTGAAGCTGACATCGTTGGGAAACACCGTCGGGTAGGAGGCGTGCTGATCCGGGCTCAACGCGAACTCCCGAGTGCTCACGTCGACCTTGCCGACCACCGCCACCGGCCTGCTGACAACAGCCGGTAGGGCACTGCTCACCGTGACGGACTGGCCCGTCGCAGCTACCGTGACCGTGGCCTTGCCGAACGCATCCGCCGCCGGAGTGACCGACAACGTCACGATCTTGGACTCGCCCGCAACCAGCGGGACCGACTGCTGATCCGCCGTCCACCCGGGCGGGACGTCCGCCTGCACCGTCGCAGTGCCGGTCATCTTGCTATCGACCTTGACCGTGACCAGGGCGGGCTGCCCCGCGACCAGATCCAGGCTCGCCGGGGTGACGGTGATGTCCACCGGATTGGCG